>JARIEY010000224.1 GCA_031127085.1 Gemmatimonadota bacterium
TGACAGCACCAAGGCGAATCTTGCCGCTCGCGGAGACACCACCACGGCGAAGCCAGCCGCCGGCGCCGACACGACCAAGGTTGACGCGGCCACGGCGCGGCGTCGACGGCTGGCGGCTGATACGGTGAAGGCGCCATTGGCGCGCGCCGAGATGCCCGTGGAGCCCGCAACGCGCTGGCACTGGCGCGGTGAGGAACTGCGGGCTGCGGGGGCGGTGACGCTCGCCGACCTGCTGGCGAAAGTCCCAGGCGCGACGGCCTTCCGTGCCAACTGGATTCCCGCACCGCAGTTCATCGCCTACAACGGCGACGTCGGGCGCGTGCGTGTCTTCCGCGATGGCGTGGAACTCGACGCCATCGATCCGCGCAACGGGCAGGTGCTCGACCTCGGCCTCGTCTCGCTCTGGCAGTTCGAGGAAGTGGGCGTGGAGCGGGCGCCCGGTGAACTGCGCGTGCATATGCGCTCGTGGCGCGTGGACCGCACGATCCCGCTGACCCGCACGGAAGTGATTACGGGGAGCGAGAACACGAACCTGTATCGCGGCTTCTTCGGTCGGCGGTTCCACAATGGCGCCGCCGTGCAACTCGCGGCGCAGCAGATGAGCACGACATCCCCGCGCACAGGGGGAGACGGCACCTCGCTGCAGGTCTTCGCGCGTGTCGGCTGGGCTTGGCGGCGTCTCAGCGTGGACGGCGCCTGGCATCGCGCGAGTCTCGACCGGGCGGCCACGATCCGATTCCCGCTGCTCTCTGAACTCACGCTCGAAAACGGCACGCCGGCGTTCAAGGGGAACTACGGGTCAGGGTACGGGCGGATTGCGTGGGGCGATCCGGACGCCAAGGGGGCGCCCTGGGTGCAGGTGATCGCCTCCTCGCAGATGATTGCCGAAAACAGCAAGGTGTCTGAGACGACGTCGCTCACGATTCCCACGGCGGCGCCCAAGGATACCGTCGACACGGCGACATCGCGCACACAGTACGTGGTGGCCGCGGGTGCCTCCCGCTGGGGCGTGCGTGCAAGCGTCGCCGCGCGGCTTCGCGCGGGGCAGGGGCGCACGGACGTGTCGCCCACGCTTCGTCTGGGGTACGACTGGCGCTTTGTCTCGCTGGCTGGGTTCGCCGAGAGTCGCGGAGCCGATTCCACACAGCGCCTCGACCTGACCGCTCGCGTCGCCCCGTGGCGCTGGCTGGTGCTCACCGGAGCGCACGGGAGTTACACACCCAAGTCGCCCATCACGGGCGGTCCGAAGTTCACTGGCAGTCGCGTGGAGCTGGAGAGCACGCTCTTTGGCGTCACCGTGTCGGGAGGGCTGCTGATGCGGGGGCTCGCCACGGTCGCGGCGCCGGTCGCCATCGACAGCAGCCTGGTGCGGGTCGGGACCGGAGAAGTAAAGGGTGTCGCCTTCGCCGTGCGCACCAACGTCTGGCGCGACATCGCGCTCGACGTGAGCGGCGTGCGGTGGGAAAGCTCGGGCGTCTATCGCCCGCAGATGGAAATTCACAGCGCCCTATTCGTCGACACGAGTTTCCCCAACCGCTTCCCGCGCAACAACTTCCACCTGTTTGCATCGGTCACGCACAACCATCGGACGCCAATGTTCTTTCCAACGAACGACGGCAAGGTGGGGCAGAGTACGGGGCCGGTGGACGCCATTGGCGCCCGTCTGGAGATCCGGATCGAGAGCGGCACCATTTTCTTCCAAACGGAGAATATGGTGGGCAAGATCTACGACACGGCGCCGGGGTATATGATGCCGCGCCGCCTCCAGTACTACGGTCTGCGCTGGGACTTCTGGAACTAAACCCACCGGGCTGCGGGTGGGGGCTCCGCGTGGCCGCGCTGTCGGGGGGAACCCGTAAGTGAACGGTCCGAATGACTTGCCCAACGCGCTGATATACAATAACTTACTCGGTTCTATATGATTCGCTCCATGACCGGGTTCGGGACGGCCGATGGGAACGTGGGAAGTGCCCGCGTGTCCGTTGAGCTTCGTACCGTCAACCATCGCTTCTTCAGCCCAGCGCTGAAGCTTCCCTCCGCGCTCAGCCGGTGGGAGAGCGACGTGCGTGAAGCACTTCGCAAGCGGATCGCCCGCGGTCATGTCACCGTGTCTGCCCGGCTCGAACGGACGGCGGCGATGGGGGCCTCGATCGACGAGGGCCGCTTCGCCGAGTACGCGGCGCAGCTCCGGGCATTGCACACGACGAATGCGCTCGACGGCACCGTGGACGTGGCGACGATTCTTCGCCTCCCCGACGTGGTGCGTGCGGGGGCCGAAGACGAGATCCCCGATGACGCCCTCGAGGCGCTGATCGCGGTGGTCGACGAGGCGGCGACGGCGCTCACCACGATGCGCGAGCGCGAGGGCGCGCGGTTGGCGGCGGTGGTGCTGGAGCGGCTGGCCGTGATCGAGGGCGCCGTCTCGCGCATCGCGTCGCGCGCCCCCGAACGCGTGGTTGCCCAGCGAGATCGCCTGCTGGAGAACGTGGCCCGGCTCGCAGCCGGAGTGGCCATCGACGAACAGCGGATCGCGCAGGAAGTGGCGATTCTCGCCGACCGGCTCGACGTCGGCGAGGAGATCGACCGGTTCCATACCCACATCGCGGCCTTCAGCGACGCGCTGCGCGACGGGGCGACCGACGGCGTGGGCAAACGACTCGGCTTCCTCCTCCAGGAAATGCTGCGCGAGGCCAACACGACGGGAAGCAAGGCGAACGACGCCGTGATTCAGCGCGACGTGATTGCCATCAAGGAAGAGTTGGAGCGCATTCGGGAGCAGGTGGAGAACATCGAATGATCGCGTTCCCCATTGTGCTCTCCGCGCCATCGGGCGCCGGCAAAACGACCATCTACAAGCGGTTGATGGCCGAGCGCGCCGACGTTGGTTATTCCGTGTCGTGCACCACACGGCCGCCGCGTCCTGGCGAGGTGGATGGCGTAGACTACCACTTCCTGTCGCTCGACGAGTTCGACCGCCGCCGCGTGGCCGGCGAGTTTGCGGAGAACGCGCAGGTGCATGACCGCGCGTACGGGACGCTGCGTTCGGAAGTGCAGAAGGTGCTGGCGACGGGACAGCATGTGATGATGGACATCGATGTGCAGGGGGCGGCGCAGTTCTTCCGCGCCTTTCCGCAGTCGGTGCTGATCTTCATCATCCCCCCGTCGGTCGACGTGCTGGTGGCGCGGCTGACGCGCCGCGGCAGCGGCGAAGACCGCGATGAGCTGCTCACGCGGCTGCGGAGTGCGCAGAAGGAGTTGCACGAAATCGGGCGCTACCACTACGTGGTGGAGAACGACGATCTGGACCACGCGGTGGCGCGCGTGTCGGCGATCATCGACGCCGAGATGACGCGCCGCGAGCGGGCGCCGAAGCTGGATGAGCAGGTGGCCGGGCTGATCGCTCGGCTCGAACAGGAAATCACGAACTACGTCTAACCCGGAAGGCGATCATGCGAGTCTTCACCCCGACCGAAGTGACCGTGCACGCGACCAACAAGTACCTCTCGGTGCTGGTGGCCGCGAAGTACGCGCGCGTGCTCAATGAGTTCCCCCGCACCGGCACCAAGTCGGGCGAGAAGAAGCTCACCACGCGCGCGCTCGAGGAGCTCACCGACGGGCGCATTGAGTACCGCGTGGTGCCGCGCCGCCGCGCCGAGTAGCGGCGCGTCAGAGGCATCTGATGCGCCCCTTTGACGGGCGGCGCGTCCTCCTGGGTGTCACTGGGGGTATCGCGGCCTACAAGTCGGCAACGCTGGCGCGCGAGCTCACGCTCGCCGGCGCCGAGGTCGACGTGGTGCTCACGCGCTCCGCCAAGGAGTTCGTGGGGGCCGTGACATTTGAGGCGCTCACCGGGCGGCCGGTGCACGAGCAACTCGTCGCCGCCGGCCACGCCCTCGATCACATTCGCCTGCCGCGGCAGGCCAACCTCATAGTCGTGGCGCCCGCCACGGCCGATTTCATCGCGCGCGCGGTTGCCGGTCGTGCCGACGACCTGCTGGCCGCGTCACTGCTGGCCGCCGGCGACGTCCCTGTGCTCATCGTCCCGGCGATGAACGACCGGATGTGGGCGCACGTCCAAGTGCGGGCCAATGTGGCGCGGCTGCGCGAGTTCGGGTATCACGTCATCGAACCCGATAGCGGGCCGCTGGCGAGCCGCGAGGAGGGAAGCGGGCCGGGACGCATGCCCGAGCCGGCAGCGATCCGCGCGCATATCGCCCGCCTGCTCGAGCCGGCGTCCGCGCTCACCGGGCGTCACATCGTCGTGTCGGCGGGTCCGACCCGCGAGGCGCTCGACCCGGTGCGCTACCTGAGCAACCACTCGACGGGCAAGATGGGTGTGGCACTCGCCGAGGCCGCGTGGCGTCGCGGGGCCAGTGTTACCCTCGTGGCCGGCCCGCTGGCTGTGGCGCCACCCGTGGGCCCGACGCTCGTGCCGGTGGAAAGCACTGAAGAGATGGCGGCAGCGGTACGCGCCGCGTTGAGCACGGCGGATGCGCTGATCATGGCGGCTGCCCCCGCCGATTTTCGGGCGAAGGGTGTTGCGGCGCAGAAACTGAAGAAGGGTGAAGCGGCGCCGTCCATCGCGTTGGACTTCACCGTCGACATTCTGCAGACCACGCGCGACGCGCGGCGTCCAGGGTGCGTGGTTATTGGCTTCGCGCTGGAGACGGAGCGGTTGGAGGCAGGAGCGAGGGCGAAGCTCCTCAAGAAAGACCTCGACCTCGTGGTCGCGAACCAAGTGGAAGAAGGGGCCGGCTTTGGCACCGACACCAACCGGGTGACCATTTTGTCGCGCGATGGCGAGAGTGAGGCGCTGCCGTTGCAGGCCAAGTCGGCCGTGGCCGACGCCATTCTCGATCGCGTGGCCGGGTTGCTCGATGGACGCTAGGGAGCGTCTGCGGGTCTATCTGGAGCAGCGGCGTGAGATGGGGGAGTCGGAGTTCATGCTCGACTCGCTTCCCGTGGAGGACGTGCTTCGCTTGATCGGCGATCGCTCGCCGGCGGCGCCGGCGCGCGAGCCGTCGGGTGGGGCAAGGACGGGCTCGGCGCCGGCCACGCGCGGTAATGCGGCCCCCGAGGCGGGGCCTGTTGAACGCACCGCGCCGGCCACGACCGCTACGAACTGGCGTGATGCGCTGACGTCGATTGGCGCGGATGCCCCGGGGCGTCCGTCGACCGCAGCGCCCGTTGCCGCGGCGCCCGTTGCCGCGGCGTCCGTTCCCCCAGTGTCCGGTCCCCCAGTGTCCGTTGCCCCGGCGCCTGGTCCCCCCGCGCCGCGCGGCTTCGCCGCCGACGCCGAG
>JARIEY010000225.1 GCA_031127085.1 Gemmatimonadota bacterium
AGTGCTTGTTGAGCCCAGCCACCACCGCGTCGGCATCGCCGTTGGTCACCATCTGGCAGCCGAAGTAGATGCCGCGCCCCATCAGCGACTGCGCTTCATCGCGCGACAGGCCCCGACGCTGGCGGCGCTTCCACAGCTCCTCGGCGTAGCGCTCGCGCTCCGGCGACGAGTTGGGGTCGATGATCGTGACCCCCTTCAGCGCGATGCCCAGTTCATCGATGCGCGTCTGCATCTGCGCCGGACGCCCAAGCAAAATGGGATGGGCGATCCCTTCGTCGGCCAGCTGGTACGCCGCGCGAATGACCTTGGGATCCTCGCCCTCGGGGAAGACGACGCGCTTGGGGTTGCGGTGGGCGCGCATCTGGATGCCGCGCATCACGCTGCGCGACTGGCCGAGCCGGCCTTCGAGCTGTTCGCGATAGGCGTCCATCTCGATGAACTCCTTCGCCACGCCGCTGCCGATTGCCGCCCACGCGACGGCCGGTGCGACATACAGCAAGACGCGCGGGTCGAAGGGGAACGGGATGATGTAGTCGGCGCCGAACTGCACCTTGGTCAGCCCGTAGAGCGCCGCCACCGATTCCGGCACGGGCTCGCGCGCCAGTTCGGCGAGCGCGCGCGTGGCCGCCATCTTCATTTCCTCGTTGATCGTCGTCGCGCGCACGTCGAGCGCGCCGCGGAAGATGAACGGGAAGCAGAGGACGTTGTTGATCTGGTTGGGATAGTCGCTGCGCCCGGTGGCGACGATCGCCTCGGGACGCACCGCCTTCACTTCCTCCGGCAGGATTTCCGGGGTCGGGTTGGCGAGGGCAAAGATGATGGGGTTGGTGCCCATCGACTTGACCATGTCCTGCGTGCACGCGCCCGCCGCGGAGAGACCGACGAAGACGTCGGCACCCACCATCGCGTCGGCCAGCGTGCGGTTGGTGGTCTCGTGCGCGAACTTCGCCTTGTGCGACTCCATATCCTGGTCGCGGCCGGCGTAGATGACGCCCTTGCGGTCGCAGAGCGTGACCAGCTTGCGATTGACACCGAGCCGCACGTAGTGCTCGGCCACCGAAATGGCCGAGGCGCCGGCGCCACTGAAGACCACGCGCACTTCGTCGAGCTTCTTGCCGACGATCTCCACGGCGTTGAGCAGCGCGGCGCCCGAAATGATGGCGGTGCCGTGCTGGTCGTCGTGGAAAACCGGGATGTTCATCGTCGCCTTGAGCTTCTCTTCGATGTAGAAGCACTCCGGCGCCTTGATGTCCTCGAGGTTGATGCCGCCCAGGGTCGGCTCGACGAGCTGACAGAAGCGGATGATCTCCTCAGGATCTTCAGAGGCGACTTCGAGGTCGAAGACGTCGATGTCGGCGAACTGCTTGAAGAGGTTGCCCTTGCCCTCCATTACCGGCTTGCCGGCGAGGGCGCCAATGTTGCCCAGGCCGAGCACGGCGGTGCCGTTGGAGATCACGGCGACGAGGTTGCCCTTGGCCGTGTACCGGTAGGCGTCCTCCGGGTTCTTTTCGATGTCGAGGCAGGGCTCGGCCACGCCGGGGGAATAGGCGAGCGCGAGGTCGCGCTGATTGGCGAGCGGCTTGGTGGCAACGACCGCAATCTTCCCGGGGCGCCCACGGGAGTGATAGTCGAGAGCATCTTGGCGTTTCATAGTAACCGAATAAGATAACCGCCCCCGGTCGGGGACGGTCAGGGGAAAGACCCGAAAAGCGAGCGAAATCTCCTTACAGACGAAGCCCGATGACTTGCCGAACCAGCCATTGCAGCGTGGCGATATCGCGGCGGCTGGGCGTGTGCACGGCAGGCGCGCCGTGCATCACGTCGCTCGCGTCGGGGCTGTGCCCGCCGATCCCCACGGCGTGCCCCAACTCGTGGGTGACGAGGGCGCGCAGCGTATTTACGGCGCTGGTTGCGGCGGGATTCACGGAGATGTCGAGCTTCACGCGTCCCGGGTTGGCGCCGGCAAGCGGCAGGGTGAGCGCGCTGTCACGAGCGGGGCAGAAGAACGTGACTCCACCGGCGAAGGTCGGCGGCTCGGCGCAGCCCGCCAGGCCCACGAGTCGCGGCGCTGCGCTGACGTGCACGATCACATCGGCATCCGCGGGGGTGGCCGCCGTCCGGAAGGCGAACTCGGAGCCGCCCAGCGCGCTCTTCCACGCGCTCATCCCGGCTGCCGTCGCGCCGGTCAAGTCGACGCCGGCGGGCACCGCCGTGGGATCCACGTACACGGCGATGGTCGTGCCCGTCGGCCACCGGTAGATGATACCGCTGCTCAACTGTGTGGGGTCGTAGGCTGGATCGGCCACGCGCGGCGCGGAGGTGTCGCTGCAGCCCGCGGAGGCGGCCAGCAGGAGAGGGAGGAGATAGCGTGCAGGCCGGCGCATTGAGGCAGGAAGCTAGCGTGGACGGCTGAGGGTGCAACGGCCGGGACGGGAGGGGGGCGTGGGTCTGCCAGAGTGGCCGCGTCGCGCTCCCGGCGACCGCTCGCGCCTGGCGAGCGAGTTGTGTAGCTTGCATCCCACATGCCCCCCCAGCTTTTCCTCCGACGGCTGCTGTTGGTTGTGCTGGCCGTGGTGCAGATCGGCGCGCCGATTCTGTCCACGGTCGCGCACGCGCAGTTGTCGCGCGCCGCTGCGGGAGAGGTGGAGTCGCTGCATGTGGAGGAGCCCGGCCAACGGCACGCGCCGCCCGGGCACCCCGAGTCGTGCCTGCTGTGCAACGTCCTGGGCCGCGCGCTGCCGGAACCCGCGCAGTCTTCTGCGCTGGCGCATGTGCGCCGCGCGGCGGCGGTCCCGACAGCCGATCACGATCAGGCCATTCAGCGCGCCGCGTGCGCGCGCATCCAAGCCAGGGCGCCGCCGGCGATGGTGTGAGGGTCGCCGCGCGCTCGCGCGCGGCCTGATACCAACGCACAACTCGCGTGCGGGCGACGCGCGTCGCCTGGCACGGTGGCCTCCCAACCCATTGGATGCGATTCTCATGAATTGTCGCTTTCTCACGGCGCTTTGCGCCCTGCTGCTGCTCATCCCAGGGCGCGCGCATGCCGCGAACAGGGAGTCGGCTGTCAGCCCCGCGCTCGTAGGCACGGTGCGTGACACGACCGGCGTTCCACTCCCGCTCGTGCAGGTGATCGTCGCGGAAGTCGGTCGCACGACGACCACGGATGCGGAGGGGCGCTTTGTGCTGCGCGGCCTCCCGTCCGGTACGTATCACGTTACCACCCTCCTGATTGGCTATCGCCCGGGGCATGCCGTCGTTCGCGTGCCGGAGTCCGGACCCGATGTGGCGGTGTCGATTGTCATGATCGGCTCCACGCTGCGCTTGCAGACCGTGAGTGTGACGGCCGCAAGCTCATCCGGCGAGGCGAGCGGCGTCACGCAAGCGACCTCCGAACTCTCGGGCAAGCACCTGCAGCGGTCGCTCGGCGCCTCGCTGGCCCAGACGCTGTCGGCCGAGCCCGGCATGGCCATGCGCTACAACGGGCCGGCGGCAACGATGCCCGTGATTCGCGGGCTGAGCGGTGACCGCATTCTCGTGCTGCAAGACGGCGCCCGGTCGGGCGACCTCGCCTCGTCGGCGCCCGATCACTCGACGAGCGTCGATCCGCTCTCTGCACAACGCATCGAAGTGGTGCGAGGGCCCGCCTCACTGATGCACGGCAACAGCGCGCTCGGTGGCGTAGTCAACGTGATCTCCAATGACATTCCGACGGACGTCCCCTCGCGCGTCACCGGATCAGTGACCACCCAGGTGGAGTCGGTGAACCCCGGTGGCGCGTTCAATGCCGGTGCGGTGCATCCGGTATCGGACAAGATCGTGCTGAACTTTCGTGCGGGGGCGCGCCATACCGATGCCGTGCGAGTGGGTGGCGGCGGCACGCTGGACGGGACCAGCAACCGCTCGGCCAATGTCACGGCGGGCCTCGGTTTCGTGAATGATGACGCGCAGGGTGGCCTCGCGTTCAAGGCGTTCGATTTCAACTACGGTCTTCCGGCGGAACCCGGCAGCGACGAGTCCGGCATTCGCATCGATGGCCGTCGGTACCAGGCGACGGCCAAGCTTGCCTCCAACACCGGGCGCCACGCGGTGTCGCAACTGCGCTTCGAAGGTTCGGCGCAGGATTACGCGCATCAGGAGATCGAACCCGATGGGGCAATCGGCACGTCCTTTACGCTGCGCACGCAGACGGCCAGCCTCACGGCGCCGACCCATTTTGGCCGGATGACCGGACTGCTCGGCGCGCAGGCGCTGCTGCGCCAGTACGCGGCCGAGGGGGAAGAGGCGCTGACGCCGGCGGCGAACGCCGGCAGCTTTGGCGCTTTCATCTTCCAGGAACTGGGGCTCGGCGCGGGCCACGCGGACAACGCCGGCCACAGCGATGAGGGGGCGCGGGTGCAGTTCGGCGCGCGGTTCGACACGTACCGCATCTCCTCGAAGGCCGGGGACGAGAAGTTTGGCGCGGCGCGGACGCTGGTGTTCCGCAGCGTGTCGGGTTCGGTGGGCGTGTCTGCGCCGCTCGCCGAGCATGTGACGCTCAGCGGGAGCGTGGCGCGCGCCTTCCGTGCGCCGACGGTTGAGGAGCTGTTCAGCCATGCGGTGCACGCGGCGACGGGGAGCTATGAGTTAGGCAACGCCGATCTCGATGTTGAGCGCAGCGTCGGTTTTGACGCTGTGCTTCGCGTGGGTGGCGCCAGCCTGTCGGGGCAGGTGTCGGGGTATCTGAATCGGGTGGAGGGGTACATCGCGCCCGATGTCACGAGCGACACGACGGTCGAAGGGGAAACGATGCCGCTGGCGCGCTATGGCCAGCGCGACGCGACGCTGCGCGGAATTGAGGCGCAGGGCGAGGCCAAGCTCGGTCCGCGCTTTGTCCTTGGTGTGGTAGGCGACGTGACACGCGGCCAGTTCACGGACGGCGGCCCGCTGCCGTTTATGCCGGCGGGTCGGCTGGGTGCGTCGCTGCGCTGGGATTCCGGGCGGTTCAACGCCGGCGGCGAAGCGCGGCACGTCTTCGCACAGCGCGACGCCACCGGCGGTCAGGACGTGGAGACGGGCGCGTATACCCTGCTCAACGTGAGCGCCGGCTGGAGCCTCACGATGGGCGGCCGCATCCACCAGCTCACGCTGCGCGGCGACAACCTGGGCGACGTGAAGTTCTACGACGCAACGAGCCGCATCAAATCGTACGCGGCGAATCCCGGGCGCAATCTGTCGCTCGTGTACCGGGTGATGTTCTAACAGGCTGCTGAAAAAGACGCGAT
>JARIEY010000226.1 GCA_031127085.1 Gemmatimonadota bacterium
CAGCGGCGCACCGCCTCGAGCGCGGCGTGCACGCCGGGGAGGCCGGCGGTGAAGGCCTCGAGCTGCGCGCGCAGCGCGTCATCGCTCCCATCGACCGACGCGGCGGCGGCGTCCCAGACGATCGGGAGCAGCGGCGCGCCGGCGAGCTCGACTCCCATCGACGCGATGAAGAACCAGTCTTCGTCGACGCCACCGAGGAAGCGCACCTGCGTTCGGGCGTTGTCGACGCCGAGGGGGCGCTGCGGATCGACGAGGGTCCAGTTGTGGAGCGTCATCGTCGCGTACTGCGCGATCGGCGGGCGGCCGAGCTGCGTGGCGAGGGCACAGAGCGGCACCGCGACGACGGCGGGGATATGGAGATCGGGCGTGGCGCCGCCCCAGACATAGGCGTTCGCGTAGTGCGTCAGCAGCAGGAAGGCGCGTTCGCGCTCGGCGGGCGCATCGAGGGTGGCGAGGTCGAGGGGCGGGAGCGCGCGGAGCGCGTCGCGGATGGTGTGGGCGCGCAGATGCGCACTCAGGTTCGGGACGAGGGCGTCCCAGGCCACCGCACCGGTGGGGAGGGCGGCGGGGATCGGCTCCGGGGGGACGAAGCCGGTGAGGGGGTCGATGCCGAAGCGCGCGAGGCTCATGCGGTCATCCTATGCGCGGCCGGCGCGCGAGGACATTCGGGGGGCGTTCGGGGTCGGGCGGGATGTATCTTTTCCCCTATGGCCACGACCATCCGGCAGGACGACTTCATCCAGTCGATCGCGGACGCGCTGCAGCACATCTCCTACTACCATCCGCCCGACTACATCCACGCGCTCGGCGAGGCGTACGCCCGCGAGCAGAGCCCGGCCGCGAAGGACGCGATCGCGCAGATTCTGACGAACTCGCGGATGTGCGCCGAGGGGCAGCGCCCGATCTGTCAGGACACGGGGAGTGTGGTCGTGTTCCTGAAGGTGGGAATGGAGGTGCGGTGGGAGACGACGCGCTCGATCCAGGAGATGGTGGACGAGGGGGTGCGGCGCGCCTATCTGTTGCCGGAGAACATCCTGCGGGCGTCGATCGTCGCGGACCCGGCGTTCACGCGTCAGAACACGCGTGATAACACGCCGGCGGTGGTGCACGTGGAGCTCGTGCCGGGCGACACCGTGGAGGTGAAGCTCGCGGCGAAGGGGGGCGGCTCGGAGAACAAGGCGAAGTTCGCGATGCTCAACCCGAGCGATTCGATCGTGGACTGGGTGCTGAAGACGGTGCCGCTGATGGGGGCGGGGTGGTGCCCGCCGGGGATGCTCGGGATCGGGATCGGCGGGAGCGCGGAGAAGGCGATGCTGCTCGCGAAGGAATCGCTGATGGAGCACATCGATATGGCGCAGCTCAAGGCGCGTGGGCCGCAGAACAAGTTGGAGGAGCTGCGGATCGAGCTGCACGACAAGATCAATGCGCTCGGGATCGGCGCGCAGGGGTTGGGCGGGTTGTCGACGGTGCTCGACGTGAAGATCTGGGACTTCCCGACGCACGCGGCGTCGAAGCCGATCGCGATGATCCCGAACTGCGCGGCGACGCGGCACGCGCACTTCACGCTCGACGGGAGCGGGGTGGCGCAGTTGCCGATCCCGCGGCTCGAGGATTGGCCGGCAGTGACGTGGCGGCCCGATGCGAATGCGAAGCGGGTGAATCTCGACACGTTGACGCGCGCCGAGGTGGAGTCGTGGACGGCCGGCGACCGGCTGTTGCTGAGCGGGCGGATGCTGACGGGGCGTGACGCGGCGCACAAGCGGATCGCGGATCTCTTCGCGAAGGGGGAGTCACTTCCCGATGGCGTGGACTTCACGAACCGCGTGATCTATTACGTGGGGCCGGTGGATCCGGTGCGCGACGAGGCGGTGGGGCCCGCGGGGCCGACGACGGCGACACGGATGGACAAGTTCACCGAGATGATGCTCGACAAGACAGGGCTCATCGCGATGGTCGGGAAGGCGGAGCGCGGGGCGGCGGGGCTCGAGGCGATTCGGAAGCATCGCGCGGCGTACCTGATGGCGGTGGGGGGCGCGGCGTATCTGGTGTCGAAGGCGATCCGGAAATCGCGCGTGGTGGCGTTCGCCGATCTGGGGATGGAGGCCATCTATGAATTCGAGGTGGAGGAGATGCCGGTGACGGTGGCGGTGGACGCGTCGGGTCGGAACGTGCACGAGGAGGGGCCCGCGGAGTGGCAGCAGCGCATCCGCGCGCTGCCGGTGCTGTGAGGCGGGCGAGGCGGAGGGCGGGGGGCCGCGCGTCCGTGCGTCCGGGACGGATGACGCTCGCGTGGCGTCTCGCGTTCGCGATTGTCGCGCTCTGGGTGGTCCCCCGCCCCATGCTTGCGCAGGGGGCCGTGGTCGCGACCGATTCCGCCCAGATCCACGGGGTGGTCGTCCAGCTCTTCGACGCGATGCGCGCACGGGACACCGCGACGATCCGGGCGCTCTTCGTGCCGAACGCGTCGATGCAATCGCTGCGGGACACCGCGGTGGTGTTCGACCGCGTGGACGGGTGGGTGACGTCGATCGCGCGCGCGCCGCAGGGGGTGCTGCTCGACGAGCGGCTCGGGGCACCCACGATCCAGATCGACGGCCCGCTGGCGACGGTCTGGGTGGACTACTGGTTCTTCTTGGGGCCGCGGTTCTCGCACTGCGGGGTGGACGCCTTCCAGCTGGTGAAAGGGGCGGGCCGGTGGCGGATCTTCTCGATTGTCGACACGCGTAGGACCGCGGGGTGCGGGGCCTCACCGGAACGCTGATAGCGTTACCGGGTATCCGCTGACGCGAGGACCGCGAATCCTTCGCAGCGCAAAATCCGACTAAATTGTTTCCTGATGCGGAAGCCACGGCCCAACTCGTACTTGCCGGCACAGGCGCTCCACCTGATCGCGAATGATCGGAACGGCGCGCCGCTGAGCTGTCCATCCTGCGCGGGAGAGATCGATCGATCGCCGCCTGACCTCCCGCCGCCGCCCCGCACGCATGTGATCCTGACGTGTACGAAGTGCGGCCGCGTGGCGCGGTACATCGCAGGGCTACCGTGAGACAGGTATCAGGGGTCAGGGATCAGGTGGCTTCGTGAGACTCCGCCGCCTCCGCTCACCCCTCTCGCTCCTCCTCCTGCTCGGCGCCGGATGCCTCGGCGCACAGACATCTCCCTTCCGCATCACGCCGCGCCGGCCGATCGCCGAGCTGCGAGCCGAGGCACTGGTGGCGATGCCGCCGGTGGAGACCGGCAAGGCCGCGCCTGACCTCATCGACCTGACGTCGGTCGACGCGCGGATCCGGCTCGACATCCGTTACGCGACGGCGGACAACTTCATGGGCGTCGCGATGTACGATCGCGCGACGGCGCGGTTACAGCGGCCGGCAGCGGAGGCGTTGGGGCGGGTGCAGCAGGCGCTCGCCGCCGAGGGGCTCGGGCTGCTGGTCTTCGACGCATATCGGCCCTGGTATGTGACGAAGATGTTCTGGGAGGCGACGCCCGACTCACAGCGGGTCTTCGTGGCGGACCCGAGCCGCGGCTCGCGGCACAATCGGGGGGCGGCGGTGGATCTGACACTCTACGACCTGCGGACCGGGGCACCGCTCCCGATGCCGAGCGGGTATGACGAGTTCACGGAACGGGCGTACCCGGACTACGCGGGGGGGACCGAGGCCGAGCGGGCGAACCGCGCGCGGTTGCGGCGGGCGATGGAGGCCGAGGGGTTCACGGTCTACGAGGCCGAGTGGTGGCACTTTGATTTTCGAGGTTGGGAGAGTTGGGCGCTGGGCAATACTCCCGGTGCGTGACCCGCTCGATGCTGGAAGCTGAATGCTTGAAGCTTCCCGCGTTCAGTGTTCAGCCTTCAGCCTTCAGCGTTCAGCTTCCAGCATCCAGCTTTCAGCCTTCAGCTTCCCCGCTTGCGCCCTTTCCCCGAGTAGATTTCCCCTATGCCCGCTATCACCTGCCTCCGCTGCGGCCAGTCCAAGCCCGGCTTCGAGAAGTCGCCCTTCCCCGGCGCGATCGGCGCGCGGATCCTCGACGGGACCTGCCCTGACTGCTGGGCGGAGTGGCTCAAGCAGCAGACGATGCTGATCAACCACTACGGCCTCAACGTGATGGACCCGCAGGCGCGGCAGTTCCTCACGAAAAACATGGACGCGTACCTCTTCCGTGCCGGCCAGCTCGACGAGGTGGACACGTCGAAGCAGGGGACGATCGCGCACTGACCGCGATCGACCTGGTCTGCATCACGCGGCGCGACGGCGCGCTGGCCGTCCTGCTGCGCACCGGGGGGATCTGTCCCTGGGTCGCGCTCCCGACGGGCAAGACCCTCGACGCCACCGCCGCACGGCTCGCCAAACAGACGCTCGGCCGCGCCCCCGCGTGGCTCGCGCAGGTGGGGGCACTCGGGGACGCGTCGGCGCATCCGTCGCGGGCGGCGGTGACGGTGACCTACGTGGCGGTGGTGCGCGAGGGGACGGAGGCGCCGAAGGGGATGCGCTGGGCGGCGATCGAGGCGCCGCGCGGGCTCCCGGCCCGGCAGCGCACGGCGGTGACGACGGCGGTCCGCGCGTTGCGCGACCGGATGGACCGCGACGGAATCGCCTTCCATCTGCTGCCGACCCGCTTCACGCTCGCGGCGCTCCAGGCGACGTACGAGCTCCTGCTGGAGAAGCGTCTGCACAAGGCGAGCTTCCGGCGCACGCTCGCCGCGGCGGGGCTGGTGGAGGCGACGGACGCGTGGCGAAGCGAGGGGCGCGGGCGGCCGGCGCAGGAGTTCCGGCGCGCATGACGAGCCGCTACGCGCGGCATCTGGTGCTGCCGCAGGTGGGGCCGGAGGGGCAGGCCGCCCTCGGGCGCGCCCGCGTCCTCGTCGTCGGCGTGGGGGGACTCGGATCCCCCGCCGCGCTCTACCTCGCCGCCGCGGGGGTCGGCACGCTGGGGCTCGTCGACCACGATACCGTCGCGCTGCACAACCTCCAGCGGCAGGTGCTCTTCGACACGCCGAGCGTCGGCACGCCGAAGACGGCGGCCGCGCGCGCGCGGCTCGAGGCGCTGAACCCCGAGGTGCGGATCGATACGTGGCAGACGGCGCTCACGCGCGCGAACGCGCGCGGGATCGTCGCGGACTACGACGTGGTCCTCGATTGCACCGATGCCTTCGCGACGCGCTATCTGCTGAACGACGCCTGCGTCCTCGAAGGGAAGCCGCTCGTGCAGGCGAGCGTGCATCGCTTCGAGGGCCGGATCAGCGTCTACGCGACCGCCGAC
>JARIEY010000227.1 GCA_031127085.1 Gemmatimonadota bacterium
AGGAGCGGGATCAGCGGGATGAGCGCGCTCGTGGGGTAGCAGCCGGGGTTCGCGACGACCTGCGCGTCGCGCACCTGCACGCGGCGGAGTTCGGTGAGGCCGTAGGGGATGCCGTCGCTCGCACCGTTCCCGATGCGGTGATCGTGCGAGAGGTCGACGACCTTGGCGCCCGCGGCGCGTGCGCGCGCGACCCATTCGGCGCTGGTGCCGTGCGGGAGCGCGGCGAAGATCAGCGCGGCGCTGCTGAGCTGCACATCATCGGTCGCCTGGAAGGTGACGGAGCCGCCGAGCGGGAGCGTGACCGTTTCGCCGCGCTGGGAATTCGCGGTGGCGAAGGCGAGGGAGAGCGCCGGGTGTCTATTGATGAGTGCGCAGAGCTCGCGGCCGGCGTATCCGCTGGCCCCGAGCACGCCGACTGGAATTGTATGCATTGCTGGTGCATATTAATGCTGCGCCATGCGGGGTGTCAATGCTGCAGGGGTGAGGGGTCAGGGGTCAGGGATGAGGTCGTTTCGGTGTGGCGTACGGGGTGTGGGTTCCCGTGGCTGCGGTCCGGAGGCGAGCTTTCGATCCAGCCCCTCGGCCCTGGCCCCTGACACCTGGCCCCTGATATCTGGCCCCTGACACCTGTCACCTGTCACCTGATACCTGCCCCTGTGTCCCCTTCCCGCCTTGAACGCCACCAACTCATCCTTGAGCTGATTGCCTCCCGCGAGGTGCAGAGCCAGGAGGAGCTACGGACGCTCCTCTCGAACCGTGGGATGGAGGTGACGCAGTCGACCCTCTCGCGCGACCTCCGCGACCTGCGGATCGCGCGGGTCCCCTCCCCCACCGGCTATCGGTATGTGGCGAGTGAGGCGGCGGCAGAGGAGCCGAGTCGGGCGGCGCTGGCGGCGATCCTGCCGCAGCTCTTCGTGCGCGTGGATGGGGTGGACCATCTGGTGGTGCTCAAGACGGTGCCTGGCGGTGGGCAGACCGTGGCCCACGCACTCGACCGGGAGCCCGCGACGGACATCATCGGGACGATCGCCGGGGATGACACGATCCTGATGATCTGTCGGAGCGAGCAGGCCCGGGAGCGGGTGGTGAAGCGGCTCGGGCAGTTGGCGAAGCCCTCCTGACGATTCCCGGCGCGCGGATTCGCGCGGTCCCCTGCCCTTCCGAGCCCATTCTCTGCATTATTCAGCATAATTATGCGCCCTGACCTGACACCTGACCCCTCATCCCCGGCCCCTGCCTCCCACAAACTCTGGGGCGGTCGATTCGCCGGGGGCCCTGCCCCGGAACTCGAGGCCGTGAACCGGTCCATCGGGACCGACATCCGCCTCTGGCCCTTCGATGTCCGGCTCTCCAAGGGCTGGGCGCGCGGACTCGGCGCCGCGGGCGTCCTCACCGCCGATGAGGTCACCGTGATCCGCGATGGGCTCGATCGTGTGGCCTCGCGCATCGGCAGCGGCGAGCAGCCGATCGGCTCCGATGAGGACGTCCACACCTTCGTCGACCGTCTCCTGCACGAGGAGGCCGGCGACCCCGCGGGTCGGCTCCACACCGGCCGCAGTCGGAACGATCAGGTCGCCACCGGTGCGCGTCTCTGGACGATGGACGCGATCGACCGTCTCCTCCCGATGCTCACCGCGCTGATGCAGGCGCTCGTCGAGCAGGCCGAGTCGCAGATCGATGCGATCCTCCCCGCGTACACGCATCTCCAGCGCGCGCAGCCCGTCTCCGCGGCGCACTGGCTCCTCGCACACGTCTGGGCCTTCCAGCGCGATCGGCAGCGCCTCGTCGCCGCGCGCACGACCGCCGCGGTCCTCCCGCTCGGCTCCGGCGCCATCGCCGGGTCGGCCTTCGCCGTGCCGCGCGACCTCCTCTGCGACGAGCTCGGTTTCGCGTCGGTCTCGCCGAACTCCATCGACGCCGTCGGCGACCGAGACTTCATCGCCGACACCCTCTACGCGCTCACGATGCTCGGCACGCACCTCTCACGGCTCGCCGAGGATCTGATCCTGTACGGGTCGAGCGAGTTCGGGTTCGTGCGCTTCGGCGATGCGTACTCCACGGGCTCGTCGATGATGCCGCAGAAGCGGAACCCCGACGCCCTCGAGCTCGCGCGCGGGTCCGCGGGCCGGATGCTCGGCGACCTCACGGCGCTGCTCGTGACCATCAAGGGGCTGCCGAGTGGCTACAACAAGGATCTGCAGGAGGACAAGCGGACTTTGTTCGCGGCGGTCGACGGGATGGCGCTCCTGTTGCCGGCCGTCGCGGGGTCGGTGGCGACGCTGACCTTCGACCGGAAACGGATGCGGGCTGCGGTGAGCGGCGGGCTGATGGCGACCGACCTGGCGGATTACCTGGTGCGGAAGCGGGTCACGTTCCGGGATGCCCACGGGGCGGTGGGGCGGTTGGTGCGGGAGGCTGAGGAGGCCGGGGTTGAGCTCTGGGACCTGCCGATGGCGAGCTTCTCGGCAGCGCATCCGGCGTTCGAGGGGGATGTGCTCGAGGAGCTGAAGCCGGAGAAGTCGTTGTCGCACAGGGAGATACCTGGCGGAACAGGGATCAATGCGGTCCGGGCGCAGTTGGCGGCGGCGAAGGGTCTGATTGCCAGTTGACTTCGCTCGATTCGCAAATAATTTCGATATTGAAATTATTTGCGTGCCGTCACCTCTGATACCGCCGCGGCTGTCCTGGGCGTTTCCCGCCGACAGCTCGACAACGCCCTGAGCCGGATCGGCTCTGCGGCGATCGATATCGGCCGCCAGGGGGTCTCACGGCGAATCCCAATCAACCGGCTGCCGGTGTTGTTCCTGGCGATCGAGCTGACGGCGCGGACCGGCCTCCCGATCCGGCGGGCCTTTCAGGTGGCGGCGGCGCTGGTGGCGGGCGATTTCGCTCCGGGGCCGTATCTACGGCTCGAGGTCGACCTCGACCGGATCCGCCGGATCATCGACGAGCGGTTGGCGGTCGCGATCGAGACGACGGTCACGCCGGTGCGGGGGAGGCCGCGGGGGAAATGAAAAGCGCCCGGAGCTCTTACGAGCTCCGGGCGCTCCCCGATTGTGCCGGCGTGTGGTTACGAAACCTTCGTCACGTTCTCGGCGGCCGGGCCCTTCTGGCCCTGCACGATTTCGAACTCAACGGTGTCGCCCTCAGCGAGCGACTTGAAGCCGGAACCCTGGATCGCGCTGTAGTGCACGAAGCAATCCTTGGTGCCGTTGTCCGGGGTGATGAACCCGAAACCCTTCGCATCGTTGAACCACTTCACCTTGCCGGTCGTACGCATTCCCTACTCCTGATTTTGTTGATTGCTGACAGGAGCGGAACGAACCGGCCCTGCTGCACAATCGAGACCGCGGGACTGTATGTGATCCCCCGCGCTGGACCGACCCCCGGACATTCCGGGGGACCCTGAAAACCTATGGGGATGGGGGGGAGAGCGCAATGGGGCAGGTAACAGGTAACAGGTAACAGGTATCAGGTAACAGGTATCAGGGGGCAGGTATCAGGGGGCAGGGTCCGAGCGCCTGCCCGCCGCCCTCGATCGCTGGTACCTGTCACCTGGCACCTCACACCTCATCCCTGGATAACGTCATACCCCACAACGAAATACGCCGTCTCACCAAAGCACCGACTCGGCACCCCACGGTGCTCCTCGTACCGCACCGCCACCCGCCCCCGGCCCATATCCGCCGTCAGCGCCTCGGCCAACGAGTCGTTCCGGATCGTGAAATCGAACATCTGCGGCGACACCCCGGGGGCGGTCGCCATCGCCATCTCCCCCTCCCAGGTCTTACAGACCCACCCCTTCTTCGAGAGCTTCTGTAGATACCCGGTCCGGGTCCCGCTCGAATAGGTGTAGCCGAGCGCAATCGCGGCCCAGAGTCCGAACACCGCCGCCGGGATCAGCACCAACCCGGTCAGGGTCAGCTTCCCCCAATGCCGGCGGACGAAGCCGGGGGTCGGGCCGGACGGCTGGGGGGCAGGGGTGGGCTCGGGCATCGCGGGTCCGGTCGAGGGGGGAGGGAAAGGCGTCCGAGATGTAAGTTGATGACGTGCCGTCGGACCGGCGAGGGGCGACCCCCCCACCAGCCAGGCGGCGGACCCGTACGACCCGACGTCGCCA
This sequence comes from Gemmatimonadota bacterium, assembly GCA_031127085.1. Classification (GTDB taxonomy): domain Bacteria; phylum Gemmatimonadota; class Gemmatimonadetes; order Gemmatimonadales; family Gemmatimonadaceae; genus PNKL01. The sequence goes on from JARIEY010000227.1 coordinate 4,121, forward strand.
CCCGCATCCCGAGCCTCGCCGCCCGTGTCGCCCTTCAAGCCCCGTCGCCAGACCGTCACCGCCAACGTCGGCGGCGTCCTCGTCGGCTCCGCGCACCCGATCGTGGTGCAGTCGATGACGAACACCGACACGGCCGACCCCGCCTCCACCGCGGCGCAGGTCGCGGAACTCGCCGCCGCCGGCTCGCAGATCGTCCGCATCACGGTCAACAACGACGAGGCCGCAGCCGCCGTCCCGGAGATCGTCCAGCGCCTCGCCGACCAGGGCGTCACGGTCCCGATCGTCGGCGACTTCCACTACAACGGCCACCTCCTCCTCCGGAAATTCCCGAAGACGGCGGAGCTGCTCGCGAAGTACCGCATCAACCCCGGCAACGTCGGCACACGCCACCGCGACGACAACTTCCGCACCATCGTCCAGGTCGCCGTCGACCACCAGAAGCCGGTGCGCATCGGCGTGAACTGGGGCTCGCTCGACCAAGACCTGCTCACGCAGATGATGGATGACAACGCGAAACTCGCGGAGCCGGTCGAGGCGAAGGAGGTCTACTTCGAGGCGATGCTCACCTCCGCGCTCCGCTCCGCGGCACTCGCCGAAGAAGTCGGACTCCGCCACGACCAGATCCTCATCTCGGCGAAGATCTCGCAGGTGCAGGACCTCGTCACCGTCTACCGCCGGCTCGGCGCGCGCTGCGACTACCCCCTCCACCTCGGCCTCACCGAGGCGGGACTCGGCACCAAGGGCGTCGTCGCCACCACCGCCGCGCTCTCTATCATCTTGGCGGAAGGGATCGGCGACACGATTCGTGTCTCCCTCACGCCGCGCCCCGGCGGATCACGCACGGAGGAAGTGCTCGTCGCGCAGCAGATCCTGCAGTCGCTCGAACTGCGCTCCTTCACGCCACAGGTGACATCGTGCCCCGGCTGCGGCCGCACGACCTCGACCTTCTTCCAACAGATGGCGGAAGAGATCCAGACCTACCTCCGCGACCAGATGCCGATCTGGCGCGCCTCACACCCCGGCGTCGAGGAGATGAAGGTCGCCGTGATGGGATGCGTCGTGAACGGGCCCGGTGAGTCGAAGCACGCGAACCTCGGCATCTCGCTGCCC
>JARIEY010000228.1 GCA_031127085.1 Gemmatimonadota bacterium
ACCCAGCTGAAGAACTGCGGCCAGCTGAGCGTGAGCGCGCTGTGGTACAGGCTGACCGCCTCGGCCCACGGGAGGCCCACCCGACGGACATTGAAGCTGCCGTCGTGATTGAGCAGGCGTTTGCGGCTGGCCGTGGATACCACGGCGCCAAAGCCCAAGTCCCCTTTTTCTTCGGGGCCGCGGGGGGTCGGGATCGCGGCGTAGTTCATCGTCTCCATAAGGTGCTAAGTTATCAGGCTGGTCCCCGCGCCGCCTCATCGTCCGTCGATCGCCTCCTCGGCCCCCAGCCTGATGCTCATTGCCGTTTTCGCCGCCGTTGCGGCCCTGCTCACCACCGGCCCGGATGCGCCGAACGTTTACCACGGCCGCCGCGGTCAGGTGGCCGTGCCTCCCCCGCGCATCGAAGCGGCGGTCACGGTCGATGGCGTACTCGACGAGCCCGCGTGGCAGCGGGCGGCCGTGCTGACCGGTTTCTCGCAGTTTTCGCCGAAGGACGGCCTCGCCGCGCAGGACAGCACGGAAGTGCTTGTCTGGTACTCTCCCACGGCGGTGCACTTTGGCATCCGGGCGTACGAAGCCCACGGCGAAGTGCACGCCACGCTCGCCGAACGCGACAAGATTCACAACGACGACTACGTGCAGCTGCTGCTCGGGACCTTCAACGACGGGCGCCAGGCGTCGGTGTTTATGGTGAACCCGCTCGGCGTGCAAGCCGACGGCGTGCTGAAGGAAACCGGTCAGACGGCGTCGACCGGCTTTATGAGCGCCATGCAGTCGCGCGAGAGCGCCGACCTCAATCCCGACTTCGTCTTTCAGTCCAAGGGACGCGTGACCCCCTGGGGTTATGAGGTGGAGATCCGCATTCCCTTCAAGTCGCTCAAGTACCAGTCGACGGCCAAACAGACGTGGGGCGTAAACGTCACGCGTCGCGTGCAGCACTCCGGGCACGAGGACAGCTGGGTTCCCGCGCAGCGCGGCAGCTCGTCGTTCCTTGCCCAGTCGGGGACGCTCACCGGGCTCTCCGATCTGCGGCGCGGACTCGTGTTGGAAGTGACGCCCGAACTCACGGGGCGCGCGGATGGCGCGCCGAGCGCCGTCGACGGGCGCTGGGGCTACACGAGCGGCTCCCCCGACCTCGGCGCCAACGTGCGCTGGGGTGTGACCAACAACCTCACGCTCAACGGCGCGGTCAATCCCGACTTCTCGCAGGTGGAGGCGGATGCCGGGCAGTTCTCGTTCGATCCGCGCCAGGCGATGTCGTTCCCCGAAAAGCGTCCGTTCTTTCTGGACGGCGTCGAGCAGTTCAGCACGCCCAACGGCTTGGTGTACACGCGGCGAATGGTGCAGCCGGTGGCGGCGGCGAAGCTGACCGGCAAGATCGGCACCACGAATGTCGGTGTGCTCTCGGCGATCGACGACAACGTGGCGAGCACCTCTGGGCGCGATCACCCCGTGTTCAACATCCTGCGGCTCACCCGGGATCTTGGCGCGCAGGGCCGCCTGGGGATGCTGTACACCGACCGGATGGACGGCGACAACAGCAACCGCGTGCTCGACTTCGATGCGCGCCTCGTGCGGCGCAAGGTCTACTCCGCCACGCTGCAGTTGGCGGGCTCGCGCACCGTGCGCAACGGCCGCACGTACGGCGGGCCGCTGTGGGACCTGCGGCTCGCGCGGAACGGGCGCGCGTTCGCCGTGACGTCGCTCTTCAACGGCATTGACCCTGACTTTCGCACGGAGAGCGGCTTCATCTCGCGCGGGGGGCAGGTGCACGCGAACATTTCGCCGCGCTACACGTTCTTCATGCCGCAGGGATCGCGGCTCGAGAGCGTGACGCCAAACATCCTCATCGACGGCCTCTGGTTCTATGACCGGTTCTTCGATGGTGGCGACGCGCGCGACAAGAAGCTGCACTTCAATCTCGATATGAACCTGCGCGGCGGCTGGAACGCCGGGCTGGCAGTGCTGTACGAGACCTTCGGCTACGACCCTGGCTACTACGGCAACCTGTACCGCATTGCCGCGCCGCGGCCGGGCGGTGGCACCGACACCCTGCCATTCACGGGAACGCCGCGGCTGCCGAACCGCGATTATGTCACGCGCCTGGCCACGCCGCAGTTCCGCTGGTTCTCGGCCAACATGCTGTTCCTGTGGGGGAAGGACGAGAACTTCTACGAGTGGCAGTCGGCCGACATCGTCTTTCTCTCGACCGGCCTCACGGTGCGTCCGTCGGAGCGCCTGCGTGGCGAACTCACCTATCAGTGGCAGGAATACAATCGTCTGAACGGCGGCGGCACGGTGGGTGTGCTGCGCAATCCCCGCGTGAAGGTGGAGTACCAGATGTCGCGCGCGCTGTTTGCGCGGGTCATTGGCGAGTATTTCAGCGAACAGCAACTCGACCTGTACGACGTTGGGCGCACCGGCTACCCGCTGCTGGAGCGGCAGGGTGGCGCGTGGGTGCGCGCGCTGGGGTTCAAGAGCAATCTCTTCCGCGCCAACTGGCTGGTGAAGTACCAGCCACAGCCCGGTACCGTCTTCTACGTGGGCTATGGCGCACGGATGACCGAGCCCGAACCGATGAAGTTCAAGCACCTGGCGCGCCGCGATGACGCGTTCTTTGTGAAGGCCAGTTACCTGTTCCGCCGGTGAGCCGATGACATTCGACCAGTTGGAAACGCCGGTGCCGCTCGTCGATCTCGACGTGATGGCCCGCAACCTCGACGCGATGCAGGCGTACGCCACGTCCCACGCCCTGTCGCTGCGCCCACACACCAAGACCCATAAGTCGGTCTTTGTCGGGGGCGAGCAGATGCGCCGCGGCGCGGCGGGGCTCACCTGCGCGACGCCGCACGAGGCGACCGTGATGCAGCAAGTAACGGACGACGTGCTCGTCGCGTACCCCGTGATCGGGCACGCCAAGCTCGAGCGCCTCTTCTTGCTGCGCGACGACGTGGCATTGCGCGTGCAGCTCGACTCGGCGCACGCCATCGACGAGTTGGCCGCGGCCGCGGTGCGCCACGACCGCGCCGTGGCCGTGACGGTGGAGTTCGATGCGGGGATGCATCGCGTTGGTGTCCCCTCGCTCGACGACGCGATCGCGCTCGCGCGTCACGTGCGGGCCAATCCGCCGCTTGAGTTCTCCGGCATTGCGTTCTACCCGGGGCACATCCGCGAGCCGGTGACGAGCCAGGATGCCGCCCTTGAGCGGCTGCGCCATAAGGTGGTGGAGGCCGTGGAGGCGTTTACGCAGGCCGGGCTGCCGCCGCAGGTGGTCAGTGGCGGCTCCACGCCCACGATGTGGCGGTCGCACGAGATCACCGGCGTAACGGAGATCCGACCCGGGACGTACGTCTACAACGACCGGACGACGGCGGAGATCGGTGTCTGCCGGTGGGCGGACTGCGCGTTCACAGTTCTCGCGACCGTGGTGAGCACAAGTGTGCCGGGGCAGGCGGTCATCGATGCCGGCGCGAAAGCGCTGGGACGCGAGCCGATACGCGGCGCCACCGGTGAGGGGTGGGGCGCCCTGGTCGACCGGCCGGAGGTAACCGTGTCGCGCATGAGCGAGGAACACGGCATCCTCGACCTCTCGGGCAGCGACTGGCGGCCGCAGGTGGGCGAACAGGTGCGCGTCGTGCCCAATCACGTCTGCATCGTCACGCACCTGAACGACGTGATCTTCGGCGTGCGCGGCGGTGAGGTGGTTACTTCGTGGCCGGTCGATGCACGCGGGCGTGGGTATGGGCAGCTGATCGGGGTGTGACGGCTACGACGAAGGGCGAAGGGCGCGAAGAAGCGCGATGGACTGCAACTCGCACAAAAAGCGCGCCACGCATAATCTGCGTGGCGCGCTGTCGTTCCCAACATGCATTTCTCCGTGCTCCTTCGTGTCCTTCCTCCTTCGTGGTATCAGTTCGCGTCGCTAATGCGCCCGCGACCCACTCGTCATCGCCGAGACCATCTCGTCAAAGCCCTGCGCAGCGTGATCGTCGCGCGTGAAGAGTGACACGAGAATGCCGATGAGGAACGATCCCGGTATCGTGACGAGCGCCGGGTTCTTCAACGGGAACCACGCGCTCTCGTGCTTCAGGATGTCCACCTGAATCACCGGCGAGAGCGTGATCAGGGCGAGCGTGGCGAAGGTGCCGAAGACCATCGAGGCGACCGCGCCCCACGTGGTGCAGCGGCGCCAGAAGATGGAGAGTACGAGGGCAGGGAAGTTGGCACTCGCGGCGATGGCAAACGCGAGCGACACCATAAAGGCCACGTTCTGCCCCTTGAAGGCGATGCCGAGCACGACCGCCAGAAGGCCGGCGACGACCGTGGCGGCGCGCGCCACCTTCATTTCCTCCTCGGGCCGCACCTCGCCCTTGCGAACGATGCTCGTCCACAGGTCGTGCGACAGCGCCGATGCACCAGAGAGCGTAAGCCCGGCGACCACCGCAAGAATCGTGGCGAACGCCACTGCGGCAATGAAGCCAAGGAACGGCGTGCCGCCCAGGAACTCGGCGAGCAAGGGCGCTGCCATATTGCCGCCCTTGTCGAACTGCCGGATCACGTCGGGACCCACCAGCACCATCGCGCCGAAGCCGAGAATGAACGTGAGCAGATAGAACGTCCCAATCAGCCCTGTGGCGTAGAAGACCGACGTGCGAGCCGCCCGCGCGTCGGGGACCGTATAGAAGCGCATCAGGATGTGCGGCAGCCCAGCGGTGCCGAACATCAGCGCGAGCCCGAGCGAGATGGTGTCGAGCGGGTTGGTGACCAGCTTGCCGGGAGCGAGCACGGCGTCGCCGTACTTCTCCGCCGCCGCCGCGAAAAGCGCCGCCGGGCTTCCGTGAAAATGCGCCATTACCATTGAAGCCAGCAGAAAGGCGCCGCCCAGCAGCAGGACCGCCTTCACGATTTGCACCCAGGTGGTGGCCAGCATTCCGCCAAACAACACGTAGGCCATCATCGCCGCGCCCACGATGATGACCGCGTTTTCATACGAGAGGCCGAACATCAGCTTGATGAGCGAACCCGCCCCCACCATCTGCGCGATGAGGTAGAAGAGCACGGTGGTCAGCGTGCCGAGTGCCGCCGCCATGCGCACCGGGGTGTGGCGCAATCGTGTGGCGACAACATCGGCAAAGGTGTACTTGCCGAGATTGCGCAGCGGTTCCGCGATGAGAAACAGGACGACCGGCCACCCCACCA
>JARIEY010000229.1 GCA_031127085.1 Gemmatimonadota bacterium
CCTGCACCGCGCCAGCGACCGCCGACAGCGCTACCTCGGCATCCACCCGGACGCACGCAAGCTTGGCTTCGCGCGGCATGCCGTAAATGGTGGACGTCGGCTGGTCCTGCACAATGGTCCGCCCTCCCGCCTTTTTGATCGCGCTCAGTCCCGTCGCCCCATCGCGCCCCATCCCCGTGAGAACGACGCCAACCGCCAGCGCGCCCACCGTGTCGGCAACGCTCTCAAACAGCGGATCGGCGGCCGGACGTACGCCGTGCATCGTCGGTGCCTCGTCGAGCACGAACTCCGGCCCCGACGCACCGGCGGTGAGCCGCGCATGCCGTCCGCCAGGCGCGAGGTAAATGCGATTCGTGCGCAGCGGCTCGCCGGCGGCGATCTCGCGCACCGGCAACGCGCACAGGTCATCGAGTCGACGTGCCAGTCCGCTGGTGAACCCCGTCGGCATATGCTGCACCACGATCACAGCGGCCCCGAGTTCCGCCGGCAGCGCCGGCAGCACTTCGGCCAGCGCGCGCGGTCCACCCGTGGACGACGCGATGGCAACCACCACGTGGGCCTGCTCGGTGGCCGACGCACTGCGCGTGAGCGCGCGCCGCGGGCGGGCGAGCATCGGCGCGGCGCGCAGATTCACCGTGACCGCTGCGCGCAGCGCCTCCTGGAGCCGTTCCTTCACCCGCCCCAGATCCACGCGGGAGTCGCGCGGCTTGCGCACAAAATCCACCGCCCCGAGTTCGAGCGCGCGGATGGTCAGGTCCACATCGCCGCGCGCATCGACGGCGCTGAGCATCACCACCGGGCGCGGCACCTCGCTCATGATGTAGCCCAGCGCAGTGATGCCGTCGAGCACCGGCATCTCGATGTCGAGCGTCACGACATCGGGGTCGAGCGCGTGAATCTTCTCCAGCGCGTCGTGCCCGTCGCGCGCCGCGCCCACCACGTCGAAATCGTCGAACGACGCCACGAGATCGCTGATCACGGAGCGCATGAACGCGCTGTCGTCGACGACGAGGACTGACCAGCGCCTAGAGGACACGATTGCCCTCCCGCATCGACCGCACCTCGACGCGTCCGGTCCCGACGTCGAAGAAGACCGAACGCCCCGCGCTCCCTCCCACGAGGTCGCCCGTCACCCGCACACGCGCCGTCTGAAGCGCGGCGCGCGCCGCGTCGACATTGCGCGCCCCCACGGTGACGCCGCCCGTGGCGAGCAACGGCCCGAACAGGCTCGCCCCGCCCACCAGGCGCGCCGTGATGGGCCCCAGCGCACCGAGCGCACGCATCTCGTCGAGCATGCGCGGCACGGCCGTGGCCGGTACACGCCCGGGCTGCGCCGGCTCGACGCCCGCCGACGCCGGCGCCGGCAACAGCACGTGCGCCAGCGCGCCGATGCGCGCGTGCGCGTCGTGCAGCACGATCGCCACGCAGCTTCCGAGCCCAATCGCCACGAGCTGCGCCGGCGCGGCGGCCACCACGTACTCCGCGATCTTCACGCGATGCTCCGTCACGGCCGGCGGAAGATGCGATGCCGGTGGTCCACCGCCTCGAACAGCCGGCGCGCGGCGCCCAACAGCGTCTCGACCGTCCCCAGCACCAGCCAGCCCCCAGGCGCAAGCGCGTCGTGGAACCGCTGGAACAGCGCTTGCTGCGATGCGGCGTCAAAGTAGATCACGACATTGCGGCACGCGATCAGGTGGAACGGGCCGCGCGGCGCAGGGTCGTTGAGCAGGTCGCGGCGCTCGAACGTCACCAATGCGCGCAGGTCCGGCACCACCTGCGACGGTGCGCCCGGCGTGAAATAGCGCGAGCGCAAACCCTCGGGCGTGTCGCCAAAGGCACTCTCGGCGTAGCTCGCGGCCCGCGCGCGCTCGAGCGAGCCGCGATCGATGTCGCTGGCCAGCACCTGCACGCGCGACAGCCGGTCGCCTTCGCCACGCACGGTCGCGTGCCGGTGGAAGAGCGCGGCCAGCGAATACGGCTCTTCCCCCGAGGAGCACCCCGCGCTCCACACGCGCAGCGCCGACGCGGGCTCGGCCCAGACGGCGGGCACGACGTCGCGCGCCAGCGCCTCATAGACGTCGCGGTCGCGAAACAGCTTGGTGACGTTGATGGTCAGCGCGTCGAGCAGCGGCTCCCATTCGGCGGGATCGGCGTCGAGCAACGCGCCGTACGCCGAGTAGTCGGGGACACCGCGGGCCCGCATACGCACGGCAATGCGGCGGCGCAGGCACCCGTCGCGGTAGTTCGCCGCACCGAAGCCGCGTTCCTTGGCAATCTTCGCCGTGAGCGCGGCGAAGGCCGCATCATCGGCGCCCACGCTGGTCACGACTGGGCCCGCACCGACTCGATGTTGGCTTGCAGCCGCGTATCGTCCGGCGCCAGCGTCAGTGCCGTCTCCCAGCAGCGAATGGCCTCGTCGCGTTCGTTGCGCTTGAGCCGGATGTTGCCAAGCTTGCGCCAGACATCCGGGCCGAGGTGCTCGTTGAACTTCACGGCGCGCTGGTAGGCCTCCAGCGCATCGTCGAGGTGGCCGGCGCGGTAGGCCAGGTCGCCCAGGTTCTTGTGCAGTTGCGGTAGCCCGGCGTCCTCGTGCGTCCCGCGATCGGCCGCCACCTTGGCCTCGTCACCGCGTCCCTTCGCCTCCAGCGCCACGGCAAGGTTGTTGTAGAGCGTGGCGGAGTGCGGGTGCGTTTGCGTCCCCTCGCTCAGGAGCGAGATCGCCTTGTCGAGGTGCCCACCGAGCGCCGCGGCGACCGCGGCATAGTGGAACCAGACCGCACCGGGTGGCCGCTGGCCATAGAGCGGGCGCGCCGTCATCAGCACGGCGTCCGACTCGGTGGCCTCACCCGCCCGCAAGTGCAGCACGCCCAAACCGAGCAGAATGCGCGGATCCTGGGCGCCGCCGCGCGCGATCGCCTCGTTCAACGCCGCCTTCGCCTCGGTGAGCTGCCCCAGTTGCTCGTACGCCAGCGCGAGGTTGTGGAAGACCGCCGGCTTGGCCATCCGCGAGGACGCGACGTCCTTGAGATCGGTGACCGCGTCGGCGTACTTGCCCTGGCGCACGTGCACCAGCCCCAGGAAGAAGCGCGCATGCGAATCAGTGGCGCGCAGGTCGAGCACGCGGCGGAACTCGCGCACACTCTCCTCAAGCATCCCGGCCTTGTAGAAGGCGACGCCAAGGTTCCGGTGCTCTTCCACGCGCGCATCAGGAGCTTCCGTCTCCGGCGCCTTGGTGGTCTTGCCCACCCGGTGCAGAAAGCCGGCGGTGACCAGACCGTACAACGCCTTGCCCACCTCGAACTCCACCATCCCGGTCTCGTCCACCAGTGCGGCTACGTCGCGCCGGCCGTCGATCAACGGCACCACCGTCTCCTGCTCGGCGGTCAGCGCCACGCCGCTGTCCATCAGGCGCCGCCGATCCAGCTCAAAGACGATGTCGAAGGCGGGAATCTTCTTTTCGATCAGGCTCCATTCGTCCACACGGCGCGCCCCTTCCAACAGCAGCGACTCGGGATTGATGGAGACCAGGAAGTCCTGTTCCTCGGGGCGGATGTCCGCCTCGAAGTTGAACGTCCCCTGCGTCCACGTGAATAGGAAGTAGACGGCTTCCTCGATCTGCAGACGGATCTGCCGGTGCAGTTCGTCGCGCGAGATGATGCGGCGGTCGACGAGAATCTCGCCGAGCCGCTTGTCGCGCTCGTGCGCCTGTGCCGCAATGCCCTCTTCGAGCTGGCCCTGCGTGATGACCCCGCTCTTCACGAGAATATCACCCAGGCGGTCGCGGCGGTTCACGATGGCCGCGTACGCGATCTTCCCCTTGTCGAAGTAGATCGACCCGAAGTTGTTGCGGTGCGTCACCGACAGGCAGCCCGTCTTCTTGCCCATCGCGAGCAGTTGCAGCACGTCGGGGAGGCTCGCCTCCTTGAGACTTCCGCGGATGGCCATTAGCGCACCTCCTCGATGAGCCGCGCGCCCGCATCGGGCCACTCGAAGATCACCTTCTCGTGGTCGAGGAACGGATCACCCGCCGGCAGCGAAACCGAGACCCGCGGGGCGGCGGGTGGAGGCGCCTGCTGTCCCAGCTCGGCGCGCACGAACTCCACCGACAGCGGATCCCCGGCCAGCTCGGCCGCCGCCGCAAGACGCGTCACCACGCCGATGATCTCGCGCACGCTCTGCACCGGATGCTCGGCGAGTACGTGCAGCACGTCGTCGGTGGCCACCTGATTGGCGTCGGCGAAGAAGCGCGCAAAGAGCCGTTCGCGCAGGGCGCGGTCCGGCGACTGAATGGGCACCACCAGCCCGCCCTCGAAGCGCGACCGCAGCCGCGCCTCGAGATCGGTGATGTCGGCCGGCACCCGGTCGCTCGTCAGCACCACCTGCTTGCCGCTTTCGATGAGCGTGTTGAAGATGCCGAAGAACTCTTCCTGCGTGCGCTCCTTGCCGCCGAGGAACTGGATGTCGTCGACGATCAGCGCGGCGGCGGCGCGATAGCGGGCGCGCCAGCGATCAACGCTCCCCTCCTGCACCGCCGAGATGAGCTCGTCCACCAGCTGCTGCGCGTTGACGCACGCCACCGCGTGCGCCGCGCCGGCACGCCCCAGCAAGGCATTGCCGATCGCGTTTGCGAGGTGCGTCTTGCCGACGCCGCTCGGGCCGTAGAACACCAGCGGGTTGTAGCGTGCCGCCGGTTCGGCGACCACCGCGTCGGCGGCGTGCACGGCCAGCTGATTGGAGGCGCCCACTTCGAACGCCTCGCGCGCAAAGGCCGGGCTGGGCCCCTTGGCTGGCGAGTCGCCCGTGAGCGCGCGCTCCACCAAATCCTCCGCGTCGCCCATCCGCTCGGGATCGCGGAAGACCGGATGCCCCACCAGCGAAGGATCCACCTGCCGAGCCTGACGTTCCAGGTTCCGCAGGTGATCGACCGCGGCAGCGAAGGTCGCCGTGAGTCCCGCCACGTCCGGAGCGCGCGGCAAATCGAGCGCGCGCTCCAGCACGTCGGTGCGGAACCCCTCGGCTTGCCAGAACGCAATCGCCTCGCGCAGACGGCCGCGCCACGACTCCACGTGCTGCTGCACCACCACCTGAATGTCGCCCAGGAAACTCTCAAACTCGCCCGCGTCGAGCAGTGGTGCCGGTTTCTGCTGCGCCGCCGCAATGGGGGCCAGCGCCGCACGCAGCGCGTCGATGTCGGGAT
>JARIEY010000230.1 GCA_031127085.1 Gemmatimonadota bacterium
CTCGAACTGGGCGGCAGCGATCCGGCAATCGTGCTCGCCGATGCCGACCTCGCGCACGCGGCCAGCGGCATTGCCTGGGGGCGCTTTACCAACGCGGGCCAAACGTGCGTCGCGGCCAAGCGGGTCTTCGTCGAGGCGTCGGTCTACGACGCATTCCTTGGCGAACTGACGCGGGCCGTTGCGCAACTCAAGGTCGGCCCCGGCACCGACGACGCCACCGATGTGGGCCCGATGATCCGGCCCGAGCAGCGCGCGACGATCGCCGCGCAGCACGCCGACGCGATGGCACGCGGCGCGCGCGAGCTGCTGCGCCTCGAGACGCCGGCCGGCGACTGCTACTTCCCGCCGACCATCCTGGTCGACGTGCCGGCCGACAGCCGGCCGATGACGGAGGAGACCTTTGGCCCGCTCCTTCCCGTCACCAAGGTGCGTGACGTCGACGAAGCGATCGCGCGCGCCAACGACACGACGCAGGGCTTGTCGGCGAGCGTGTGGACCCGCGATGTCACGCGCGGCATCGCCGTCGCGCAGCGGCTGCAGGCGGGCTCGGTGCTCATCAACGACGCCTGCACCGCGGCGGGCGTGAGCGACGTGCCTCACGGCGGCTTCAAGGCGAGCGGCCTCGGCAAGGTGCACGGCGAGATGGGACTGCAGGAATGCGTGCGCACCAAGGCGATCACGGTGGACTGGTTCCAGTCGTGGCGGCAGCCGTGGTGGTTCGGCTACGGCGCGGCGCACCGCGAGGAGATCGACGCCTTCCTGCGGGCGGCCCACGGGCGGTCGCTGCTGGACCGTGCGCGCGCGCTTGCCAAGGTGCTGCGGCTCGTCTTTGCCCCGTCGCGCGTGGTGTGACGGTGCGTCGTCCGGCGTCGCGGCGCAAGGCGTAACGGACGCTTGTTGATCGGCGCGCGGGCGCGCAAATTTTCTGGGTGAGCGCGCTGCTGTACGGCCTCGATTATCTGGCGAACGCACTGCGCGGAGGCTTTCTGGCCTTCGCCGCAGCCGTGGCGCTGTTCTGCGTGCTCGACTGGATGGTGCGCACGCGACGCATCAATCCGTTCGGCGCCTTCGCGGGGTTCCTGCGCTCGAACATTCGCCCGTTCATTGCCCCCGTGGAGCGCCGTCTGCTGCGCTCGGGCGGCAACCCGGCCGCGGCGCCGTGGTGGACGCTGGTCGTCGTCGTACTCGCCGGCATCGTGCTGCTGAGCGTGCTCGACTTCGTGCGCGAGCAGCTGGCGATCACGGCGGTGATGCTCGACGGCGGACCGACGGGCTATTACCGGCTCGTGGTGTCGTGGGTCTTCGGCATCCTGCGTCTCGCGCTCATTGGGCGCGTGCTACTGTCGTGGGTGCGCCCGTCGCCGTTCGCCTGGTACGTGCGCGCGTCGTACGCGCTCACCGAGTGGTACCTGCGCCCGCTGCGGGGGATCATCCCGCTGTTCGGCATGATCGACGTCACGCCGCTGATCGCCTACATCCTGCTCGGCGTCGTGCAGGGCTTCCTCGTCCGGCTCGCGTGATGGCCTTCACCGTGACCTCGCGAGGCGACGGTGTGCGCTTCGCCGTGCACGTGCAGCCGCGCGCGAAAAAGCCGGGCATCGACGGCACGCACGGCGACGCGTTGCGCGTGAGGGTACTGGCGCCGCCGGTTGAGGGCGCGGCCAATGAGGCGGTGATTGCGGTGATCGCACGGGCGCTCGGCGTGCCGCCGCGCGCGGTGCGCATCGCGACAGGAACGACAGGGCGTCAGAAGCTGGTGGACGTCGACGGCGTGGACGCCGCCGCCGCGCAGGCCCGGTTACTCGCCGTATGACTCTGACCCTTCGCCACCGGACCGGCTGACCGTGGCCGACATACTGCTCATCGGCGCCGACGCGGCGCTGCTCGAAGGCATCGCCCAGGCGCTCGTCGCAGCGGGCCACCACGTGCTCACCGCGGCGACTGTCGCCGAGGCGAGCTTCATTGCCGCGGCGGCGCCACCGTTGCTCGTAGCGTGCGATCGCGCGCTGCTGGCGTCCGTGGGCGACACGCGCGGTCTTGGGTTGGCCCCGGGCGGCGCGTTGGTGGCGTATGGCGATCCGGCGACGCCACTGCCCGCCCCCGTCCGCCGCGCCGTGCTCGCCGAGTTGCGTCTCCCGCTCGAACGGGCACGTCTACTGGCGCTGGCAGCGCACGTCGCATCGCGCGCACGCACCACGGGCCGCGACGCGCGGACCCCGACGCCGCCCGAATCACGCCCCGGCGTGTAACGGCTCACCGACGAGCCGCGGCCCGGTTCCCTTGCATTTGCGCGAGGGAACCGGCCATCATTAGAGAGACAACCGTACCACGTGGCGATTTTGGGCAAATTGCGGCCACGCTAATCCTTCGCTAAAGCGCCAGCCCTGGGCGCCTCGTCGCCCCGGGCATTTTCGTTGCCCCGCACCCTTTTCCATATCTACCGATGCCGCACTCCCCGCCGCCCGTTGAATCCGCGTATCTCGCCGCCCTCGGCGAACGCGTGCTCGTCTTCGACGGCGCAATGGGGACGAGCATCCAGCGCTTCCATCTGACCGCCGAGGATTACGGCGGGGCTTCGCTGGAAGGGTGCAACGACCATCTGGTGCTCACGCGCCCCGATGTGGTGCAAGCCATCCACGCCTCATTCCTCGCCGTCGGCTGCGATGTGGTGGAGACGTGTACGTTCCAGAGCACGCCGCGCCGCCTCGAGGAATGGGGACTCAAGGACCAGGCGCGCGCCATCAACGTTGCGGCGGCACGCATCGCCCGCGCGGCGTGCGATGCGCACGCAACACCCGACCACCCGCGCTTCGTCGCCGGATCGATAGGCCCCACGGGGATGCTGCCGAGTTCCAGCGACCCGGCCCTTTCGGCCATCACGTTCGAGGCGCTGGCCGAGCAGTACTACCTGCAGGCGTCGTATCTCGTAGAAGGCGGCGTGGACGTCCTCCTCGTCGAGACGTCGCAGGACATCCTCGAGGTGAAGGCGGCGGTCGCCGGTTTTGAACGGCTGTTCGCCGAACTCGGCCGCCGCATTCCTGTGCAGGCGCAGGTGACGCTCGACACCAGCGGACGTATGCTGCTCGGCACCGACATCGCCAGCGCGATGACGACGCTGGAAGCGCTGCCCGTGCACGTGCTGGGGCTCAACTGCTCCACCGGCCCCGAGCATATGCGCGAGCCGGTGCGTTTTCTCGCCGAGCATTCGACGCGACCGGTGAGCTGCATCCCCAACGCCGGACTTCCCATCAACACCGGCACGGGCGACGCGTTCTACCCGCTCGAGCCGGCGCCGATGGCCGAGGCGCTGCGCGACTTCGTGCAGCAGTTTGGCGTGCGGATCGTGGGTGGCTGCTGCGGTACCACGCCCGCACATCTCGAGGCGGTGGTGCAGGCAGTGCGCAGCATCGCCCCCGCCCCGTTGCGCACGGCACGCGAGGTACCGCGTGTCTCGTCGGCGATGCGCGCCATCACGATGCATCAGGACCCCGCCCCGCTGCTCGTCGGCGAACGCGTCAACGCGCAGGGGTCGCGCAAGGTGAAGCGTCTCCTTCTCGCCGAAGACTACGAGGGAATTCTGGAGGTCGCGCGCGAGCAGGTGGACGGTGGCGCCCACGTGCTCGACATCTGCGTGGCCGTCACCGAGCGCGGCGATGAAGCCGACCAGATGGAGAAGGTCGTACGGCTGCTTTCGCAGTCGGTGGAAACGCCGCTGATGATCGATTCCACCGAACCCGACGTGATTGCCCGCGCGCTGGAGCACGTGCCGGGGCGCGCGCTGGTGAACTCGATCAACATGGAGAACGGCCGCGCGCGCATTGAGTCGGTGGTGCCGCTCGCCAAGCGGCATGGCGCCGCGCTGGTCGCCCTCACCATTGATGAGCAGGGGATGGCGAAGACCGCGGCCCGCAAGCTCGAGGTGGCGCGCAAGATTCACGAGATCGTCGTGGGCGAGTACGGCATGGCGCCCGACGACCTGGTCTTCGACGCCTTGACCTTCACGCTCGCCACGGGCGACGCGGAGTGGATCGACTCGGCGCACGAGACCATCGACGGCATTCGTGCAATCAAGGCCGCGCTCCCCGGCGTGCTGACGATCCTGGGTGTGAGCAACGTCTCGTTCGGCCTCGCCCCCGAGGCGCGCGGCGTGCTCAACTCCGTCTTCCTGCACCACTGCGTGCAGGCCGGACTCGACGCGGCCATCGTGAACCCGGCGCACATCACGCCGTACGCGGAGATTCCCGTCGCCGAGCGCGCGCTCGCGGACGCGCTGATTTTCAACCGGTCGCCCGACGCGCTGCAGCAGTTCATCGAGCACTTCGCGCAGATGGCGGATGGCGGGCGGCAGGTGGCGGAAAAGGCCGACCCCACTGAGGGCATGACACCCGAGCAGCGCGTGCACTGGATGGTGGTGCACCGCAAGAAAGAAGGCATCGAGACGGCGCTGGATGCGGCGCAGGTGCGCGAGCATCCGGTGCGCGTGCTCAACGAGGTGCTGCTTCCCGCCATGAAGGAAGTGGGCGACAAGTTCGGCGCCGGCGAACTCATTCTGCCGTTCGTGCTGCAGAGCGCCGAAGTGATGAAGCGCGCGGTGAAGCACCTGGAGCAGTTCCTCGAGCGGCAGGAAGGGTACACCAAGGGCACGGTGGTGCTCGCCACGGTATACGGCGACGTGCACGACATCGGCAAGTCGCTGGTGAATACGATCCTCGCCAACAACGGGTACACGGTGCACGACCTGGGCAAGCAGGTCCCCGTGAACACCATTGTCGAGCAGGCCATTGCGCTGAAGGCCGACGCCATCGGCCTGAGCGCGCTGCTCGTGAGCACGTCCAAGCAGATGCCGTTGTGCGTGCAGGAACTCGACCGACGCGGACTGAAGGTGCCGGTGCTGATCGGCGGCGCGGCGATCAACCGGCGCTTTGGGCGCCGCGCGATGTTTGTTGAAGGCGAGCGCGCCTACGAGAGCGGCGTCTTCTACTGCAAGGACGCATTCGAGGGGCTTGAGACGATGGACCGGCTGCAGGACCCGGCGACGCGCGCCGAGGTCACGGCGCAGCTGCTCGCCGACGCGCGCAACGACGTATTCCTGCACACCAACGTCGGCAAGGACATTCGGGCGGGCGAGTCCGGCGGCGCACGCAGCGACGTGCGCACCGATGCGCCGGTGCCGCAG
>JARIEY010000024.1 GCA_031127085.1 Gemmatimonadota bacterium
CATCGCGGCGCCCCTCGCGGCGTACTGGGCCAAGCGCGCTTACCGATCGACGCGCGCCGACGCGCGCCGCGCTTCCGTTTCGGTCATCCATCCTCGCGCAATCTGGTCAGCGGGGACGCTGCTGAGATACGGTTTGATATCGAGCAGCGGCGTGCCATCCAGCATATCCACGCCCTGCACGATCAACCGTGCCCCCTCCCGCCGCAGCAGGCGCACCACCGTTAGGCCAATGCCGTTGGGCCGGCGAGGCGACCGCGTGGTAAACACACCGTGCGGCGAATCGGCCGTCGGGGGCATCGACATCAGGTCGTAGCTGTCGGCCTGGTGAAAGCGCCAGAGCACATACAGGTGCGAAAACCCCTCGATGTCGGTGAGTCCCGGTGCGAACTCCGGCAGCAGCTCAAGAATCCCCTCGGCCTGATGCTCGGCGCCCGGCCCTTTGGGCACCTGTGATGTCTCGGCGTAGGGACTGCGCACGTACCCAATGGGACTTAGCGTAAACACGGCGACTCCGAGCGTGACGTCCGTCGCACGCGAATCGGCGACGTGTGGGTGTAACGTATCCTCCGCCGCGTGGCCGCGCCTCAACCGCACGCGGGGGCGCGCCACGTTGGCGCGCTGGGCCGCGGAGGACCAAGCTTGTCTGCTGCACCAGCCGTCACCACTCGTCCGGGGTCCGCCATGCTCATCGCGCTTCGTCGCGCTTTCACGTGCGCACTGTCATTCGGCAGCCTGCTCGCCGCGTTGTCGTGCGCCAAAACACCCACGGACCACGCGCCCGCTCCGCGCCCGGCGTTCCAGTCGGTGCAACCGGCGTTGCTCGCCGTCGCCAACTCGTTTTCCAATGCGTGGGGCGACTACGACAATGACGGCGATCTGGACCTCGCCGTCTCGCTGGGCAGCGGCGAAGTGCGCCTGTACCGGAATGACCGCGGCGTGCTCGTAAATGTCGGAGCTGGTTTAGTGATGCCCCAGGCGGGAAGTCACGAACTGCGTGGCCTCAGCTGGGGCGATTATGACGGCGATGGGTTCATCGACCTGCTTGGCGGGGCAACTGCCAGGGAGAAGCTGACCGTAGTGCTGCATAACGAAGGCGGCCGCCGTTTCGTCGATGTCGCGCCGGCGCTCGGCCTCACGATCCCCAACCGATCCGCGCGCCAGACCAACTGGATCGACTACGACAACGACGGCGACCTCGACGTCTACGCCACCGACCGCGCCGGCGCAAATTCGCTCTATCGCAACGAGGGCGGCCGCTTTGCCCGCGTCTTCGCCAACACCGGGCCCTCCGACACGCGCCCCACCGTTGGCGCCTGCTGGTTCGACGTCGACCGCGATGGCGACCTCGACCTGTTCCTCGCCAACCAGTCTGGCGCGGCCGACGCGCTGTGGCGCAACGACGGCAACCAGTTCACCGACGTCGCCCCAACGCTCGGGTTGACCGGGCCGCCGCGGGCCGCAGACCAGGGCGGCGTCGGCTGCGCGGTGGGCGACTACGACAATGATGGCGACCTCGATCTCTTCATTCCCAACTATGGACGCAACCAGCTCTACCGCAATAACGGCAACGGCTCCTTCACCGATGTCGCGCAGGCGCTGGGCGTCGGCGCAGACAACCACGCGGTCGGCGCCGACTGGGGCGACATCGACAACGACGGCGACCTGGACCTCTCGGTGATCGCGTACGAGGGCGCGTCGGGCGCGCAGCGGCCGTCCAACGCGCTGTTCCGCAACGACGGCGCGGCCGGCTTCGTGAACGTCCTGACGAAGGACAGCCCGCTCAACGCGGCCGATCACAGCGTCCAGTTGGTGGACTTCGACAACGACGGCGCCCTCGACCTCACCGTCACCGACGGCTACGGCCCCGTCGGCGGCCACTTCGTCTTCCGAAACCTGATGCCAGAGCCGGCACGACGACGCAGCCTGAGTGTCCTGGTCCTCGATGCCGATGGCCGACAGACGCGCTTCGGCGCCGAGGTTCGCCTATTCGATGGCAGCGGGCAGTTGCTGGCCACTCGGCTTGTGGTCGCCGGGGGCGGATACAACACACAGCGCGCCGCGCCCGTGCACTTTGGACTCGCCACGTCGGCCCCCGTGCGTGTTGAGGTGACCTTTATGAGTGCGCGTGGCCGCATCACGCAGACGGTCGCGCGCGTACGTCCCTCGGAGTACGCCGGACGCGCGCTGGAAGTTCGCGAGAGCCGTTGATCCTTACACCACCGTGTGGAGTGGCTGGCCACGCGTGCCGACGCCAGATTCACCCTTCGCCTACCTTGCCCGGAGCTCCCCGATGAAGCGATACGTCGCCACCCTGTTCGTCGCCGCCTCCACCACGCTCTCCGCCCAGGGCGCTGCGCCGGTGTTCACTCCGGGGAAGCTGACGCCGATGCAGGAACAGGCGCGCAGCATCTACAAAGAGTTGGTGGAGATCAACACCGGCGTCACGACGGGCAACATCACCACCGCAGCCGTGGCCATGGCCAAGCGGCTGCGCGAGGCCGGCATTCCCGCAGGCGACATTTTCGTGGGCGGCCCGCGTCCCGATAAGCACAACTTGGTGGCGCGCATTCGTGGCACCCGCGGCGCCGATGCCGGCAAGCCGCTGCTCTTGCTCGCTCACATTGACGTGGTCGAAGCCCTCAAGGCCGACTGGTCGCCCGATCTCGATCCGTTCGTCTTTACGGAGCGTGACGGCTACTACTACGGGCGCGGCACGGCGGACGACAAGGCAATGGCTTCGATCTTCGTGGCCAATGTCTTCCGCATGAAGCAGGAGGGGTGGGTCCCGGATCGCGACATCATCATTGCGCTCACCGCCGACGAAGAAAGCGGCCCGGCGAACGGCGTCGACTGGTTGTTGAAGAACAAGCCGGAACTGGTCGATGCCGCGCTCGTCATCAACGAGGGCGGCGGCGGAACGCTTCGCGACGGCAAGCCGCTGTTCAACGGCATCGGCGCCGCTGAGAAGGTCACCACCAACCTCACCCTGCGCGCCACGAATCGCGGCGGACACTCCTCGGTGCCGCGCGATGACAACGCCATTACGGCCTTGGCCGACGCGCTCGCCAAAGTCGGACGCCACAAGTTTCCGGTGCAGTTCAACGACGTCTCGCGTGCGTTCTTCGCGCGCACCGCCGACCTCGAAACGCCGGCGATGGGCAAGGCGATGAAGGCACTGGTCGCAAACCCTGCGGATGCAGCGGCGCTCAAGGTGGTGACGGCCGACCCGCGCTACAACTCGATGTTGCGCACCACGTGCGTGGCGACGGGGCTCACCGGCGGCCACGCCACCAATGCGCTGCCGCAACTGGCTGAGGCGAACATCAACTGCCGGATTTACCCCACGGAATCCGCGGACTCCGTGCGTGCCGCGTTTGAGCGCCTCATCGCCGACACCACCGTGCATGTGATCATCCGGACGCAGCGGCCGCCGACGCCTATCCTCCCCATTCCCGCGGACCTCACCCAGACCGTCACCCGCCTTACCAAGGCGATGTTCGGCGACATCCCGGTCGTCCCGCTGATGGGTACCGGCGCCACCGACTCCCGCTATTTCCGCGCCAAGGGAGTGCCGGCGTTTGGCGTGTCGGGACTCTTCAGCGATCCCACGACCGACGCGCGCGCGCACGGCCGCGATGAGCGTATGGCGGTGAAGAGCTACTTCGAAGGACAGGAGTTCCTCTACCGGCTGACCAAGGAACTCGCGACCGTGCGCGTGACCCCCTGACCGGCGGGTAGGATGAACAACCGCCCGATCGACGACGACCGGCTCCGTGAGCTCATCGGCGACGCGCCGCCCGCGAATGCGGACGGCGATGTCGTGCACGAGCTCTCCGCACCGCTGCGCTCGCCACACGGCGTCGAGGCGCTGGCGGCGGCTGCCGTCGCGGCCATCGAAGCCGAACGCGGCCCGCGCCGAAAATTCAGCGGCTCGGAGCGCCCACCCGATGTCGTCATCCGACGGCGGCGGTCGTCATACGTGCTCTTCGCACTCGTCTCGGGGATCGCCGTCTTTGTCTGGTCTCGCGTGCTCCACCGGCCGCCGCCGGTGCCCAGCGATCCCGTGGAACTGGTCGCGGTGCTCTCACCGACGGCAGCCGCGGGACCGGCGCGCGCGCCGGAGTGGAGCGCACCGCGCGGCGCCTCTGATTCGCTGAGCGAGCGCGGCCGCGCGATGCGCATCGGCGCGCTGCTCGTGGAGTTCGAACGCGCGTGGGTGCGCAACGATTCGTCGGCCGCTCCGTTTGGCGACGCGATTGCCGCGCTGCTCGCCGACCAGCCCGACGGGGCCGAAGTCGGCGCGATGTTCGCCGGAGGTCCCGCGGAGGCGCGGCTTCCCGGGGTGCGTCACGCGCTCGCTCCGCACGTGCGTGCCGCCCCTATGGGGGTTGGTGGATGGCTCCAGGCCGCCCGCATTGCCGCGGCCGCCGGTGACGTCGGATTCTTTGCCAGCGCACGCTCCAGAGAATCGCTCGCCTTGCTCCTCGAGATGCCCGGCGTGACTCCCGAGACGCAGTCGGCGCGCGACCGGCTCGACAAGATGCTGCGCCGTCGCGGGAGGCCGGATTTCGCGGCGGTCGCCGACGCGCTCGAGCTGCTGCAGCGCGAACTCGCGAACTAGTTGGGCAGGTGGACGACAGAATCCACCGACCCCATTAGAAGCGTTTGTGCGGCGACTGGCGACCGATAGTCATTGCGATGGACTGCCCGCTGCCCAGCCCGGCAGCTTCGCCGCCTGTTTGAGCCAACGCGTCAACTGCGCCTCGTCAAAGTCGTCCTCATGCACGTCGATCCAGCGTGCCTGCTTTGCCGTTCCACCCGCGGGCGCCGGCCGCAGGGCGGTTCCGTTGAAGAAGGTCACCTTCACGTAGTGCGTGAACGTGTGGAAGCTGACCACCCATCCTTGCCCGTCGATGCCGTAGAACGGCGAGTTCCACTTCACCGCTTTGCGCACCTGAGGGACGAGGCGCGTGATGAGCGCATCAAGCCGTTCGCCCACCCCCCGCTTCCATCCAGGCATGGCGGCGATGTAGGCCCGCACGGGCGCATCACCGTCGGCTTTCGCGATGCGCGGGTTGCCGCCGGCGAGCAACGTGGGAGCGCTCGACTTCCGGCGTTGGGCAGCGCCGCGCGGCGTCTTCGCCGCCGGCAGCGCCGCTGATTTCGCAGCTGACTTTGCCGCTGACTTGAGCGTGGGCTTTGGCGCGCTCTTTGCCTTCGCAGCTGACCCACGACGTGCCGGCCCGGCCGCTCCGTTCACGGTCACCGCCGCCCGCACCAACGCCGCGAACACCCGCGCGTCAATCCGCTCACCCTCGTGAATGTCGATCGCACGCCGCGTGCCGCCCAACAGGCTGGCGTTGAACATTCTCGCCGGGTCAGGGACGCTGGCGCCACGCGCGAACGTCAGCTTGACCGCTTTGGCGTAGACCTCGCCCGTACAGATGATGCCCGCGAACGACCACACCGGCACGTTCCACTTCCATTCCTCCACGACGTCAGGCACCGCACGCCGGATCAACACCCGCATCCGCGCCAGCGTCTCACCGCGCCAGTCGGTCAGCTCTTCAATGCGTCGGTCAATGCGCGCCGAGGCGCTCTCGTCGGGCAGCGACGCTGTCGCGACGGCCGAAGTGACCTTGGCGCGCCGCGGACGCGGGGTCCCGTCGTTGCGTGCACTTCCTGAGCGTCCGGACGCTTTTGCCATAGTTCTCAAACGTTGTGTGGTTTGGGCACGCCTCTGCGGCGGGCCCTGATGTGCTGGACGACTGCGACCGCGGTCCATAGCGCGCCGCCGGCCAAGAGCGGAAACAACAACAGCAGGTCCACCCGAATGTTGCACTCTCCCGAACAGAGCACGCGGCGATACATCAGATACTCATAGACCGCGTAGGCACCCCACGTGAGCGCCACGAGGAGCGCACCCGGCCGGCGCGTAATGCGCCAGCCGATGCCGAGCAGCAACGCCACCGCGATTGCCACGCAGACGATCGCGATCACAGCGCCTGCCCCACGACCATTCGATGGCCGTCAGGGGTCTGCAGCACAAACTCCCGCAGCCCGTAGGCGCGATCGGCCGGCGCATCAATGGTAGCCGCGCCGCGCGCCACGACGTCGCGATAGTACGCATCGACATCGTCCACGAGCAGGTGCAGGAACCAGGCGTGGTTTCCGGTCTCCGAGGCCGGCACCTCGTCACGGCACTCGCCCAGCATCAGCGCACAGGCGTCTTTGGAGAGAAAGCGCCATCCGGGCGCCTGAATGGGATCCTCGACGAAGCCGAGCACCTCGATATAGAAGCGAGCGGAGCGTGCGAGGTCCCGGACGGCCAGCACGGAGCGTGCGCGGAGGATGGTGGGCACCAACCGATCTCCTGTCGATCGACGACGTGGGGGGCTTCGGGCACCTGCAGAGCGAGCATTGGCCAACGATGCACCGGAACGCCGATAACGATCGTAGTACCGAGACGTGTCGACGTCCAGCGAACGCACGCGGCGCTCCAGGCCGTGGCCACCAAGGCGATGGCCACAAACGAAGGCACGCTGCTGCGCCGACCGACGTCAGCAGACGCCCGCATCACGCCCGCATCACGCCCGCACTTATCCGTCTTTGTTCTTCTCGTCCCACGCCTTTGGCTCCCACAACTCGATCTTGTTCCCGTCGGGGTCCATGATCCAGGCAAAGTTCCCGTTCTCGTGCGATTCCGGGCCCTGCAGGATCGTGACGCCGCCCGCGCGTAGTTGCGCCAGCATCTCACCGAGGTTGTCGACGCGGTAGTTGACCATAAACGCCGCCGTGCTCGGGCTGAACCACGCGCTGTCCTTTGCCGCCACGTGCCAGACCGTCAGTCCGCCATCCGCGGCGGCGGCGTCCGGCCAGCGGAGAATCGCGCCGCCAAAAGCCTCCAACGGCATCCCGAGATGCGTCTGGTACCAGGCAGCAAGTGCGGCATGATCGCTGCTGCTCTTGAAAAACACGCCGCCGATTCCGGTGATCTTTGCCATCATTGCCTTCCTGGTTAGGGTGCGCCGCGGCGCGCCGCTTCAATCGCCGCAATATCGATCTTCGTCATCTCCATCATAGCCGTGAACGCGCGCCGGGCGACCGCGAGATCCGGATCCGTGACGGCCTCCGTCAGCGCGATTGGCGTGATCTGCCAAGAAATTCCCCATTTGTCTTTGCACCATCCGCAGGCGTTCTCTTTTCCGCCGTGACTCACAATCGCGTGCCAGTACCGGTCCGTCTCCTCCTGATCGACGGTCGCCACCTGGAACGAGAAGGCCTCGCTGTGTTTGAAGGCGGGTCCTCCATTGAGGCCGAGGCACGGGATACCGAGCACCGTGAACTCGACGGTTAGTACATCACCCATCTTGCCGTCGGGATAGTCGGCAGGGGCGCGGTGCACCGCGGTCACCGCGGAATCCGGAAACGTCGCGGCGTAGGAGTGCGCGGCGGCTTCGGCCTCGCCGTCGTACCAGAGGCAGATGGTGTTCTTTGCTGGGCTCATCGGGAGGGCTCCTCAGAAAGGTGGCCGTGAGGCTCATCGAGCGACCTCGGCGGCATAGCGGACGGTGAAATAGAGTACGGCCGCGCGGCGGCCGCCAACCGCGTGGCCTACGCCACGCACCCGCGCGGTGTGGGCGGCGCGCTATTATGATGCCCACGTGCCCGGATCGCGAGCGATCGCGCCGAGGCGCGCCTTACTGTGCTCCCGCGCGCCGAGCTCGGCGTCGCGCATGCTGACGACGGTCTCTCGACGCGGACGACGCCTGATGACTCTGCTCGACCCGACGCTTGGTCTCTGGAGCCTCTTTCTCAGCGCATTCATTTCCTCGACCATTGCCCCCGGGGGATCTGAGGCCGTGCTCGCCTATCTGGTGCACGGCGGGACGATCGACTCGAGGGTGCTGCTCGCCACGGCGACGGTTGGAAACACGCTGGGAGCAATGACCACGTGGCTGCTCGGCGCCTGGACAGCGCGCAAGTTCGGTGTCGATCGCGTGCACGATCCAAAGAAGCTGCGGGCCATTGCCGCGGTGCGGCGCTGGGGGTGGCCGATCCTTCTGCTCTCCTGGCTGCCGATCGTCGGCGACGGCTTCTGCTTCGCCGCGGGCTGGTTGCGCATGGGCGTCGTCGCGTCGATGGCCGCGATCGCCACCGGGAAGCTGGTGCGATACGCGGCCATCGTGTACTGGCTTGCCGGGTAGGTCGGCGGCGGCTACGCGCCCGGCGGTGGCTTCGTCCCCTTCTGCAGTCGGTCACGCACCCGCTGCAGCGCCTCCATCTCCTCGCGCAGCGCCCGCTCCAGTGACTCACGCTCGCTGGCGGCATCCGCGGCCGACTTCCCTTCGATCGACTTCAGCCGGGCTGTGAGCGATGCAATGCGCCCCTCGGTCGCCGTCATCTCGCGCATCAGTTCCTGACTGCGGCGTTCCATCTGCTCGGCCTGGCGCTCCAGCCGGTTGCCGCGCACCAGCCCCACCACGTTCGTCTGCCAACCCAACTGGAGGTTGATCTTCTGATAGCCAACCGGATAGTGCGGAGTGACTGCTGCGCTCCCCGCGCCCAGTTCGGTCACGCTGAATCCAACGCGCAGCCCGCGCACTTCCCACAGCGCGCCAACGTTGAAATCCCACGCATTGGACTCGGCCATCAGCGACAGCACGGCAAACCGCCCCGTGCGAATATCGAGCTTGCCGCCGCCGAACACTCCGCTCGTCTTGTTGCGTGAGTAGTCGAAACCGAGATCGCCGTCTTCACGAAACAGTCCGGTGCCGAATCCAGCCGTCGCGCCGAACTGCACTTTGGGTCGCTTGTCTTCCGTGCGCGACAAGACCAGGGTTCGCGTCACGACACCGTAGATGCTCGGCGCCGTCGACACGCCGGGCGGGAGATTGCCACTGCGCGCCCAGCGATCGAGACGCTTGATCGAACTCAGGTTTCTCACCCCGACCGCGGCCGAGGGGAGCCAGTGCACCAGCCCTGTCAGGTATTCGCCATCCAACTGGTTCCAGAGCAGGAGCTTGCCGAAGGCGGCCGCGTCGAGCGCTGAACTGAAAATCGTGACGCCCACTTCCGCGCGCTTGAAGAGTGCGGTCGCCACCGACACGTTGAGCTCAGGCCCTCGCTTCACCGTGCTCTGACCGACGCTGTCAAAACCGATCCGGCTGACATTGATCGCGAGATCGCCGGTCAGCGGCGCGATCCACGCCGCCGGAATGTCGATGAGCCCGCTCTCCCAGTAGAGCGTCGGTCCGTACTGCGGGCGCTGCGCCCCCACCACCGCTGGCGCCACCAGCGGCAGTACGGCAAGCGCGAGCAAACGAAAACGCCACAGGCGCGCGCGCATCAGCGTCCCTCCGGGGGCTTGCCCGTCTTCTGCACGGTATCCAGTCGATCGCTCGCTTTCTTGATCGCCTCGCGCTCGGCCTCGAGGCGCTTCTGCAGCGCCCCCTGCAGGCTTGACGACGTGGCATCGGCTTGCCGCTGGGCGCGCGCAATTTCCTGCTCGAGCGCCACGCGCCGCCGTTCACGCTGGGCCACTTCGCGGCGCAGCGCTTCGGCTTCGAGATCCAGTTCCATCAACTCGGCGCGCTGTCGCGTCCCCCGCAACATTGCGGGGATGCTGCCGTTGTAACCCAACACCACGTTGTATTTGGTCCAGCCCGCCAGCCGTCCACCGGCCGCCGCTTGCCCCGGTTCGTCCAACTCGGTCGCGAGCACGCCGACCTGCCAGTGCCGTATCACGGCGACCACGCCGGCGTTCACGTCCCACGCGTCGCTCTCGACCATCACCGAGAGTTGGGCGTTGCCGTTGGCGAACAGTTTGGCGAAGCGGACGCCGCCGAACACCCCGCTCGTGCCACCATGCGCGTTGTACAGCGTGTCCATGCCGGCATCATTGCGGAACAGGCCAGTCCCGTAGCCCACCGTGACGCCAAGCGTCGTGGTGGCAGTGCCAATGTCCTTGGTTGCCACGCCGTAGAACGTCGGGGCCCCACTGATGCGGCCATCCCCCGGCGCGCCAGCCCCAAGCGCGTCGCGGATGCGCGTCGTTCCCGTCACCAGGCGGTCCTGCCGAGCGCTTGCACCGATCGCCCGGGCACCAACCGCGACGCTCGGCAGCCAGAGCGGGGAGTCTTCACCCGCCCGCACCAGCAACGCCTGTCCAAACAGACCAATCTGCTCGTTCCGCAGGCTGTAAATCGAACCGCCAACGCTGAAGCGCCCGAGAAAGTGCGCGTCGATATTCGCGGTCAGATCACGTGTACGCCGCAAGGAGCCGTACTTGAAACTGTTGTTGGCGATCGAGCGTGATGACCCGGACACCCACACCTCGCCGTTGACCGGCGAAACCCACGCCGTGGGAATGTTGATGAGTCCCGTGCCGTAGGTGAGCGTCGCTGAATACGGCAGCGTCCCCACGGTTTCCTGCGCCGGCAAGGCTGCCGCACAGGCAACCGTCGCGACCATCGAGTTTCGCAGCAGTCGATTCATGACGGAGAGGGTTGGCGTAAAGCGACCCGAACCTTGAAGTATGTACTCGCGTGCGGTCGGTCGGCGACCCCAGCGCTCGCCTGCGCGTACGGCTGTATCGCGTGCGCGCCGCGCGTTTGGGACCGCACGCGCGCCTGGCCGGCTACCGCCTGCCGCGGAGAAGGCCGCGGATGCCGAAATAGGCCACCGCATCCTTGACGTTGGAGACCAGCCGCGGCAGAGCGCCCATCCGTCGATCCGTGACGTATTCCATCGACAGCACCACGCGGTCATCGCCGTCGCCGCTCGGCGTCACCTTGTGCCAGCACCGATCGCCATCGAACGCCACCAGCAGGCCAGGCTCGGTGCTGAGCCGCACCTCCGACGCCTTCTCGCCCGCGGTGCGGTAGTGCAGGCGGGCCACGAGTTCGCTGCGCGAGCGCTGCACCAGCCCCAGTAGCACCGTGAACCGCTTTCCGCGGTAGAACGACGTGTCGTAGTGCCAGCCGATGTGATCGCCCGCCTCGGTGTAGTAGTACAGGGCGCAGGCGTGCGGATCGGAGTCCGGGCAGGTGACGAGTGCCTCGCCGGTGACGGCGCGCAACCACGCCAGCAGCGCGTCAGATCGATAGAAGTCACGAATCGCCGGCGCCTCCGCCATCACGTCGAACCAGGACACGGAACCGCCCTTCTTGATGCCGGGCACGAAGTTCCGATTGATGCGCGCGCGCAGCGCGTTCGCCTCGGCAATCATCGGGGCGACCGCGTCCGCGTTCAGGAAGCCGGGCAGCGCAATGAATGCATCCTGCGCGCGAAACGTGGCCGCTACCGCACCGGTGTCCGCGGGGAGTGGAAGAATCACGACACACCTCGATTCGAAGTCATCTGCGCGCCAGCCGGCCAGACACTCGTGGCAACCAGCGCCGCGACGAACACGGCAAGAATGCCACCTTGTTCTGCGAGCGGCCAGATCTCGACGGTAGGCGCCCCCGCCAGACGCATACACCACACGGCCGTAAATCGCAGGGCGGCGAACACCATCACCGCCTGCACGGTGGCCCGCGACGGTGGCCGGTCCGCCACACGCAGCGTCAGGAGCAGGAAGAGCGGGATTTTGGCCAGAATGAACGGCAGGAACCACTGCACCTGCAGTTCGACGAGGTGTGCTGGCGCCAGCCGGTAGAGAAACCCCCACTCAATCGATCCGGCGATCCAGCCGCAAGTCACGGTGTACGCCCCCAGACCAATCCACGCGTCGAGCGCCGCCGCGTGTCTCGCGTCTCCCGTGCGGCGCGCCAGACGGCTGAACAGGAACGTCGCCGCGAGGTACAGGTCGGCAAGGGCGAACAGGTAGAGCGGAAGCCGAAGCGTGAAGTAAACGAGGGTCTGAAGGAGCACGATCTGCGCGAGCCGGCGTCCCCACGCCGAGCGCACGCGCCACGACGCCAATGCGGCGAGCACAACGATCACGCCCAACAGCGCGACCTGCTCGATGACCTGATACTCCACCAGCGCCAGCAGCGTGGTGGCGCCAACCGTGGCGACCCGCGGCGTTCGGCCGCCATCGTGAATCACGACGAGCTTGGCAACCACGGCGATGGTGTACAGCGCCACGACGCCGGCCATCGGTCCCGGCCGCAGCAGGTCCGCAAGCGCCGCCAGCGGGCCGCGCGCAAGGAACTCCGCGAGCGCGACGGCCACCACCACGGCAAATCCCGCCCGCGACAGGGGCTCACCAGGGACGCTGGCCATGACGACCCACGCGACGGCAATCGCGCACAGCAGGACGCCGAACGCGATCGCATAGTCAAGCGGAGCGCGCGACCACTGCGCCTCCGGCGCTCGCCCCTCGGCACGCCCGGCGCTGTCGATGGGCACGGAGATCACTCGACCGATCTCTTGGAGGTCGTAGGGCGCTGGTCGGAGTGTGATGCCCAACGCGTGGCTCGCGAGGTAGCGCAGGTTGGTGGTGGCGAGACGCGCCGTCGTCACGCCCGGCGTGACGTCGGGCCCGACGAAGAGCGCAAAGGTCGGGATGTCGAACCCCGTTTTGTGTTCGCCGCGCACGGTGTGCCCGTGGTCCCCGTAGGCGAGCAGATAGTCGGACGGCCCGAGCGCGGCCGCGACCCGCACCACCAGCGAATCCGCGTAGAGCGTTTCGCGACGGTAGCGGTCGTTGTCGATGCCGACCTCATGCGCCACCCAATCCAGCGATTCGTAGTGCAGCACCACGACGTCGTAGCCCTCGCGCTCCCACCCGGCGAACGCAATGGCCGGCCGCTGGCGGTCGAGCAGGTACTGGTCGAGGTCGCCACGCGGGTAGCGTTCGTCGTAGACCGTGCCGAACTGCACGAACGGCTCGCGCGCCACAATGAGGGTGCGCTTGCCCAGCCGCTGGGCGTCGCGGAAGAACGACTCCACGGGACGCGCGGCAAACTGGAAGTTCCTCACGAGGTTCACGAGCTCGGTCTCGGCATGCCCCGTGAAGGCCGCGTGCACCGCCGGAATGGTGAATCCCTCGAACACCGTCTGCAGCGGAATCGACGCGGCCCGCGCCCGCAGGCGCGTCACCTGCGGAAAGAGCGTCGAGTCCATCACGCCCTCCAGCCGCCAGCTGTCCACGTGCAGGATGAACAGCCGTCCGCGCTTGGT
This sequence comes from Gemmatimonadota bacterium, assembly GCA_031127085.1. Classification (GTDB taxonomy): domain Bacteria; phylum Gemmatimonadota; class Gemmatimonadetes; order Gemmatimonadales; family Gemmatimonadaceae; genus PNKL01. The sequence goes on from JARIEY010000024.1 coordinate 13,129, forward strand.
CGTGTCGATGGACGCGATGCCCGGATCGAGCGGATGCGGCGGTCGATGCACGCGGTCAATGGCCAGCAGGGCACCGGCCGCGATGGCGATGACCAGCCCGATCGCGAAGACGGCGCGCGTGATCCGCAGGACAGGCGGCGTCATAGCGTCATCGCGTGGGCGGACGCACAAGATTGCGGTCGACCAAGGCGCTCCAGTATTGCAGGCGCGCATGGAGCCGCGCCGGCTCGTCGGGCGCGAACGGCGTCTCCGCGAGCGGCAGTGTGGCTGGGCGCTCGCCCGTGAAGCTTCGCCAGGCGCCGAAGACCGAGGGGTCTCGCGAATCGACCATGAGCGTGAACCCGCCGCGGTCGAGACGATAGCCGCGCGAGTTCACGCTGACCGCCTCGCGCGCCTCGACCGCCGTGCTGTCGAACAAATCGCGCCCCATCAGTGCGGCCGTGGAGGTGTCGCCCAGCCAGCTGAGCATCGTCGGCATCAGGTCGACGTGGCTCGCCGTGTAAGGCAGTACGCGCGGTTGTCCGACGAGCGCCGAGGGTCCGTACACCAGCGCGGCCGTCGCGACCTGCGCATCGGTGGGCATGCCGCGCCAACGGGGGTCGGCTGGCTCTGTGGTGCGGTCCGAGTGGTCGCCAACGACGATGATGACCGTGTTCCGCCACCGGGGGCGCGCGCGCAGCGCCGCCACCACCCGACCGATCTGCGCGTCGACATTGCGGAGCGCCAGATCATAGCGCCGCTGCCGGTCCTCGCTGACCGGGACATCGGGCGCCACGGCGGCGCCCTCCTCGAGGGCATACGGCGTGTGCGTCCCGTTCGACGCGACATAGAGGAACAGCGGCTGCCCAGCGCGTTCCCGATCATGGATCGCAAGACGCGTGAGCGCGACGTCCATCAGCACGCGGTCCGGCGTGGTCCGAAAATAAAACAGGGCGTTGCCGCGCTCTTCGAAGCTCACGTGGTCATAGCTGCGGCGCGCCCACGTCAGCTGGTTATCGAAGGCCGGATTGCCGCCGAACAGCGCCTCCGTGTGATAGCCGTGCTGCCTCAGGCGTTGCGGCAGTTCGTCGACCGCCAACTCCGGCCGGTTGGCGACGATGAAGAGTTGCCCGTGATCCCACACGCCGGCGTGGATGGAGATGAAACCGCGCGGCGACGGTTCTCCGCTGGCGATGTAATGCGGGAACGTGATGCTCTCCCGCGCCAACGAGTCGAGGTGCGGCGTGTTATCGCGGGACGGGCCAAAACCCCACCCGACATCACGCCCCCGCAGTGATTCGACCACGAACAGCACAATGTCGGGGGGCGCGGCCGCCGCGGCGCCGAAGCCCGGAGACGGACTGCGCTGGCCACGGCGCCAGATCGGATAGCGCGCATCTAGCCAACCATCCACACGCGCACCAGAGAACTGCGCGCGCAGCGCCTCGCGAGCCTGCTCCGCTTCGGCGGGCGTGAGCGGAGGTCGCGGGTAGAGCCATTGCTCGAGCAGAATAGCAATAGGGGAGCGCGCCATGTCGCGCTGGTGGTAGTACGCAAACTGCGGTGGCGCCCAGAAAAGCCCCGCAAGAACTCCCGCCACGACCGCGTGGCGCACGGGGTGCGCGATGCGCGCTCCGGCACCGGCCCGCCAGGCGCGCACGATCAAGACGGCGCCGACGACCAGCAGCATCACGTTCACGAACACCGGGCCGCGGGCATCGAGCACCGGCAGGATCCACTCGCTGCTGAGCACGTTGCTGGATCCGTAGGTCGCGACCTGCGACAACGACAGGCGCTCGCCGCGAAAGCGCTGCATGCCCAAATCGAGCACCGTAACGAAGAGCATACCCAAGGCCGTCGCAGCGCCCAGCGCGTCAAGAATCCGGTGACCGCAGCGCAAAATGGCGGCGGCGGCGTACCAGACCGCCGCAACCAGGCACACGAGGTACAGGTACAAGGGCACCTGCAGCATGAGCGCGTTGACCGGCGACACCTGCAGGGGGTGTCCAGAGGGATCGTGCCCCACCGACTGCATCCCAAGCGCGACGCACTGGCCGATCGCGAGGATCGCGCAGACGCGTGCCGGCAGGTCGAGACGAGAGTCGCGGGAGTTCACGTGCCGAATAAACGCTGGCGACGGTGCCCGCGCTACTGTGCGCGAGGCGCCTAGTCGAACCGCACGGCGTACCCTTCGCCGCGCCAGTGAATGCGCCGACGGAGTGCAAGCGACACAGTGACGATCGACACCAGCACCAGCAGGGTAGGCTGCAGCAGCAGCGGCTCGTACCACCGTAGGGTTTCGCCGCCCCGCCGCGCCTGGCTGCCCAAGAGCAGCGCGTCAGCGCCGATCTTGGCACCCACGACCGCCGCCCACGGAGCGAACGAGATCATCCATCCGAGAAAGACCAGCCCCATCACCGCGGTTCCCCAACTCAACGCCACCGTGAGCCCTAACGCGTACCGCCAGTCCTGCGCCACACCGCCCAACGCAAACCGGCGCACCTGACTGACGAGGTGCCGTGGCGACGGCACCGGCGTCAGTACCACGGTTGTCTCAGGGTCGAGATAACAGCGTGCCTCACCGCCCTCGCGCGTAGCGAGCAGGTACAGCGCCAGATCCTCAGCCACAAGCGGAGGCGATGCGACGAGCCCACCCACCCGCTGATAGGCTGCGCGCCGCACACCCATATTTGGCCCAATCGCCACCACCGGAACGCCCCATCCCGCGACGCCGTGGTTGATGGGATGCAAGAACAAGTTCACCAGACGCTCAGCCAGCCCCCACCACCGGCGCGGCTCCACCACAACCGAACCGCTCACGACCGTCACGTTCGGCCCAGCCTCTCCGAGCAGGTGACGCACCCAGGTGCGCGGCACCTTGCCGTCCGCGTCGGTAATCAGCACCCATTCGCCCGTGGCGTGGGCAAACCCGTGCGCAATGCCCCGGGCCTTCGCTTCAAGCCCGTTCTCGGCTAATGCTGCCGTGTGCAACGCCACCACGTGCGGATGTGCACGGGCCACCGCATCGACCAGGGCGCCGGTGCCGTCATCCGACAGATCATCGACCAGCACGATCTGCAGTTTCTGCGGGGGATAGTCGAGCGCAAGCAACGCCTCGATGCAGCGCGGCAGGTCACGCGCTTCGTTGCGCGCCGACACCACGACCGACACAGATGGCGCGGCATCGTTGCTCACCGCGCGTGACCGCGGCAGTCGACGGACGCCGAGCACGAGCGCGAGCGCGGTCAGCGGGTAGATACCGACCCACGCGATCATCGCCTCTACGAGCGGATCCACTGGGCCTCGCGATACCAGTCGTAGGTGAGCGCCCACCCATCCGAGCGCGCGATCGTCGGCCGCCAGCCAAGCGACTCGCGCAATCCGCTGGCGTCACACAGCCAATAGGGATGATCGGAGAGCGTGAGCTTGGCGCGGGTAAGGAGTGGGTCCGTGCCGCGCACGCGCGCGATCACTTCCGAGGCGGCGGCAGCGGCCATCAACGCCGCGCGGGGCACCCGGAGACGAAAGGGCGATCGGCCAAGCACGGCTCCGATCTCGTCGTACACCGCACCCCACGTGGTCGGGGCGCCGTCTTCAACGAAGAACGACCGCCCCACCGCATCAGCGTGCGTGGCCGTGAGACGCAGCGCCGCGACCACGTCGTGCACGTGCGCCAGTGAGAGCTGGTGCCACGCCGGCACAGCCGCCAGCGCGACGGCGCGCCGCAGCTGCTGGAAGACCTGAAGAAAATCGCGGTCGCGCGGGCCATAGACGGAGGACGGCCTGAGGATCACCGCTGGAAACGCGGCACGGTGTGCGCGCACGGCCTCCTCAGCATCGTGCTTGCTGCGGCCGTACGCCTCAACCGGTCGCGCCACATCGGCGTCGGTCAGCGGGTGCGTACTTGAAGGCGCGGGACCTGCGGCAGCTTGCGACGAGACGAAGACAAGCCGAGGCGTGGATGGCAGCTGAGCCAGCAGTGCGCACAACGCCGCCGTCGGCCGCACGTTGTCGGTCACGAAGGCGTCCGGATGCACCGCACGCGTACGAGCCGCCAAGTGGAACACGTGCGTGGCACCACGCCAGACTGGACTCTGCACGGCGTCGGCCGCGCCGAGGTCCAGCGTGTACGCAGTGGTCCTCGGCGGGGGGGGCGCTACGGCCACGCCCCCACGGCGCACCAAGCGCACCTCAACTCCGTCGGCGACAAGCGCCGACACCAGATTCGCGCCGATGAAACCCGACGCGCCGGTGACCACCGCGATCATAGGGCGGTTGGGGCCGCCGCCATCGCGTCCGCCAGCGCCTCCACGGCGCGCGCCACATCGGCCTCGCGGTGCGCCGACGAGACGAAGAACCGCACCCGGGCCTGACCGTCTGGCACAGCCGGCGGCAGCATAGGCGGCGCCTCAACGCCACGCTCCCGGAGCGCCGAGCTCAACCGCAACGCCTGCTCGGCATCGCCCACGATCACCGGCACGATCGCTGATCCCTGGCTGGCCCCGACGTCGATGCCGCGTGCACGGCATTGTGATACGAAACCCGCAGCGACTCGCCGAAGCGTGGTCACCCGCTCGGGCTCCGCGCGCAGCACCTGCAGCGCGGCCAATGCTGCGGCGGCATTCGCCGGCGTCATTCCCACGCTGAAGACAAAGCCGGGCGCCGTGTAGCGCAGATAGTCGACCAGATCTGCGCGTCCGGCGATGTAGCCGCCGCAACTCGCAAGCGCCTTGCTCAGCGTCCCCATCCAGATGTCCACCGACCGGGGATCGACGCCGGCATGCTCAGCCAAACCGCGACCGGTTTCGCCAATCACGCCAAGACTGTGGGCCTCATCCACCATCAGCAGGGCGTGGTGTCGCGCTTTGACGTCAAGGAACCGCGCCAAATCCGGGATGTCGCCATCGGCGCTGTACACCCCCTCGATGATCACCAGCGCTCGCCGATGCCGCGGGCGAAGGCGCCGGAGCAGCGCGTCGAGCGCTTCCCAGTCATTGTGCGGGAAGAGCACCTGGCGTGCGCCCGACTGCGCCGCGCCCACCATCGCGCTGTTGTGGAGCAAGGCATCGCACAGCACCAAGTCGTCGGGACCCAGCAGGTGCGCAATGGTCGTGACGTTCGTCGCATGGCCGCCAACAAAGGCCAGTGCCGCGGGCACGCCCGTGAACGAAGCCAGCGCCTCTTCGATCTCACGGTGCACGGCGCGCTCGCCAGAAACCAGTCTACTGGCCGATGCCGATGTGCCCCACCGTGCGATCGCGTCGTGCGCGGCCCGCAGAACGTCGGGGTGTCCGCCAAGGCCGAGGTAGTTGTACGACGCGAAGTTGAGCAGCGTCTGCCCCTCAACCACACTCTCGCGCCCGGCCATCCCGTCGTGCGGTCGGAAGAACGTCGACGCGAGCCCGGCCCCTGCGACGCCGCGCTGACGCTCGGCCAACGCGCGCACCTCCGGCCACCGGGCAAAGTCGGTCGTCTCGGCCGGCAGTGGCAGCGCGGCCGCACGCTCCTCACGACCGGCGCCGAGCCCGGCCCGCAACGCGTGCGCAACGACCGCGCGAACCGAGGGCTGCTCCCACAGCTCCATAGTGGCTAGGCGACGTCCCACCCGCTCCTCAAGCGCCACGGCGAGCAGCGTCATGCCGATGGAGTCGAGGCCGAGATCGCGCGGCGATGCATCAGCCGACAACGTGGAGACGTCCGTGCCGGTCTCCTGCGCAATCCAGTCGAGAACAAACGCAACCGTCGCATCGACCGGCGTGACCGCAGAGCGCTCCGGGACGCGCCAGTGGCCCACAGTGTCGAGCGTCCCGGCGAGAAACGCCGCACGGCAGGCACGCCGTTGCAGCTTGCCGCTCGATGTCCGCGGAATGCCACCTGCGCGCACAAGAAGGATCTCGTCCGGCGTCACGCCGGACGCCGCACCGAGACGCTGACGGATCGACTGGAAGACATGACGATCGGAGGCGCTGTCATGGTGGCGCCCCACCTCAGCGGCAATAACCAAGCGCTCGACAGCCCCAATGCTCGTGGCATCGGGCACCGTGAAGGCCGCACAGTAGCCGCGGCGCAGGATCGCATGCGACTGCGTGGTAGCGAGTTCCAGATCCTGCGGGTAGTAGTTGCGCCCGTGCAGGATGATGATGTCTTTGAGCCGTCCCGTGACCACCAGGTCGCCGTGAAGCATTGCGCCCAGATCGCCCGTTCTGAGGAACCGTTCGGTGCGCCCGGGAAGCTTCGCCCGCACCACCCCCTCGAGCTCCGGACGGTTCCAGTAGCCGAGCGACACACTCGGGCCGGAGACCCAGATCTCACCGACGCGCCCCTCGGGCAGCGCTTCGCCGCCATCGAGATCAACGATCACCACGTCTGTTCCGGGCGCAGGCACGCCGGCCGTCACCAAGGCCTGCGCGCCAAGCGACTCCGCTGACCGCTCCGCGAGAGTGCCGCCGAGCAGTTCGTCGCGATCGACGAAGACGGCCGCGGCCCCTCGCCCCGCTGGACCTCCGGCCACGAACAGCGTGGCCTCCGCGAGCCCATAGCACGGCAGCATGACACGCGGATTGAATCCCGAAGGCCTGAACGCCTCGGCGAAACGCCGCATGGTCTCGAACTGCACCGGCTCCGCGCCGTTGAAGCAGAGTCTCCAACTCGAGAGATCGAGTGCGGCGCGTTCCTCCGGCGCGATGCGCTCCACGCACAAATCGAAGGCGAAGTTCGGGCCGCCCGTGATCGTGGCTCGCCGTCGCGACATAACCTCCAGCCAGAGCGCCGGGCGCTGGAGAAAGGACGCAGGGGCCAGCAGCGCTGTCGGGATCGCGGCGTAGATTGGCTCCAGAACGCCGCCAATGAGCCCCATGTCGTGAAACGGCGGTATCCAGAAGACCGCCTGATCGCCCTCACGGAAGTCATTCACCTGGTGAATCACAGCGAGATTGGCCAGCAGATTACCGTGCGTGAGCTGTACACCCCGGGGGTTGCCCGTCGACCCGGAGGTGTACTGCAGCATGGCCAGCGCGTCGCTGGTAACATCCGGGGCCTGCCAGAGGGTGGCATCGCCGCCCTGCGCCTCCGCCACATCGAGCCACTGCAACGACCGCAACTCGGGGACGAGCGCGAGCCATCCGTCGAGCCGGGCCATCAGTTCCGGCGACGCCAGCGCCACGCGCGCGCCGCAGTCGGACACAATGCGACTCACCCGCGGGTCGGCACGCCGCGGATTCGGCGGATACGCCGGAACAGCGACGACGCCAGCGTACAGGCAGGCGAAGAACGCCGTGACGTAGTCGAGCCCCGGGGGCACTAGCAACACCACGCGATCGCCGGGAATCGTGCACTCGCTCAGGCGCACGGCCAGCGCACGCGCGCGCGTTTGCAACTCGCCAAAGGTGCGTGCGCCACGCACCTCGCCGGCGCCGCCCAGGAACGTGAACACCTGCTCCTCGCCTTGCCGCGCCGCGCGATACTCGAGGACGTCCACGAGCGTCTGTACCTTGGCCTGCAACGCGTCGTCGAGTCGATGGGTCACGTGGTTCGGCTGGGAGGTTCCGGAGGAGCGAGGCACGCGGCGCGGGGCCTGGCGCACGCGGGCGCGCGGGCGCGACGAATGTTCGTATCATAATTGACCGCATCTCGGGCTGGTCGCCAGTCCGCGGCGTGCTTGGGCACCCCCTCTCCGCTAATATCAACCATGCCCAACAGTGCCTTCGTCTGGAGTGATCAGCCCGAGCCGCACCGCGGACGTACCCGGGCGATGCTCAAGGCGCATCCAGAGTTGCGCGCGCTCGTCGGGCGCAATCCATGGACGGCGGGGCTCATCGCGCTCACGGTGGTCACGCAGGGCGTCCTGGCCTGGTCACTCCGCGACCAGCCGTGGTGGATGGTCGTGGCGGTGGCGTGGGGCGTCGGGGCGTTCCTCGACCACGCGCTGTTTGCGATGGTGCACGAATGTGCGCACGGGCTGGTGTTCAAGCGGCGGACGCCCAACACGCTCGCCGCCATCATCGCCAACTTGCCGCAGTTCCTCCCCACCGCCGTCTCGTTTCGTCATTACCACATCAAGCACCATTCGTTTCAGGGGGTGCCGGAACTCGACGCGGACCTTCCGAGCGGATGGGAAGCCCGCCTCATCCAGCACCACGCGCTCACGAAGATCCTCTGGCTCGCACTTTTCCCCGTCTTCCAGATCGCTCGGGTGGTGCGGTTGCGTGAAATCCGCCTCCTCGACCCGTGGGTGGCGCTGAACTGGACCGTGCAGATCGCCTTCAACGTGGCCGTGTGGCAGGTCGCCGGGCCGCGCGCGCTCGCGTACTTCGCGCTCTCGCTCGCCTTTTCAGTGGGGCTGCATCCGCTTGGCGCCCGGTGGATCCAGGAGCACTACCTGACGTTCGGCGAGCAGGAGACCACGAGCTACTATGGGCCGCTCAACGCGGTGGCGCTGAATGTTGGCTACCACAACGAGCACCACGACCTGCCTTCGGTGCCGTGGCACCGGCTGCCCGCGGTGCGCCGCGGCGCGCCGGAGTTCTACGACTCGCTCTTCGCCCATCGGTCGTGGGGGCGCCTGCTCCTCCGCTTCTTGTTCGACCCGGATCTCTCGCTGTACTCGCGCGTCATCCGGAGCAATCGGGGGGCGGTGCCGCTGACTGATGAGAGTCGGCCGGATACGGAGCTGGCCGTGAGTCAGGCGACGCTGGGCCGGTCGAACCTCTAGGCCTGCCCGCGCGTGACGCCGACTCGCGCTAGCAATGAAATCGCCCATGGCCGACAGCTGGCCGCGGCGGGCGCTGACGCGGTGTGGGGATGGGCGTCGGCCGCGGGACAGGCTCGCGCGCGCCGACGCGCCGCGTGGATCGCACAGGCGGCTCAGCTGTCGGCGGGCGCTCGCGTACTCGAACTCGGATGTGGCACCGGGCTCTTCACGCAGCACTTCGCCGCGACCGGTGCCGACATCACGGCCATCGATATCTCAGACGAGTTGATTGGTGTGGCGCGGCAGCGGGGCCTGCCCGCCAACGTCCACCTCCTCTGCACCTCGTTTGAGCGCTATGCCCCGGACGCGCCATTCGATGCGGTCATTGGATCATCCATCCTGCATCACCTCGAACTCCGCCCGGCACTCACGCGGATGGTTAAGGTGCTCAGGCCCGGCGGCGTCATCGGGTTCGGTGAGCCGAACATGCTGAATCCGCAGATCGCGGCGCAGAAGAATCTCCCCTGGGTGCGCCGGCGCGCCGGTGACTCCGCGGACGAGACGGCATTCGTGCGGTACCAGTTGCGCGCGGCGGTCGAGGCCGCGGGGTTTACCGAAGTGTCTATCACGCCGCGCGACTGGCTCCATCCTCGCACGCCATCGATGATGATTTCTGCGGTCCAGCGGCTGGAGCCGGTGCTGGAGTCGCTCCCGCTTCTTCGCGAGTTCGCGGGCTCGCTGTACATCGTCGCGCGCAAGCCAGTCCACTAGACCCACACGGGCGCCGCGACATCCACAGCTAGCGCCCGAGCAGCGTCCGCAGTGACGACTCGAGCATGCGCAGCGGCACTGGCTCCGGTTGCGGCGATTGCCCGTCCGGCAAGCAAACGTGCGCGTGGGTCTTCAGCAGTCGGGCCGGGCGGGCACACGCCAGCGTGTCCGCGAACTGGTACGCGATCCCATAATCGCGCAGGTGAAGGTCCACGTTCACAAACGGCCCGAACTGCGCCACGGTGACTTCGCGTCCGGCGGCGTCGCGGGCGAGCGTGCGCAACTGGGTCCGATGCACGCGATCGTGCAGCAACAGCGAGCCGTTGGCGATACCGCCGACAAGCACAAGGTTCGCGCAGAGTATCACGGCGAGCAGGCGAGTCGCTGGCCCGCGCAGGTCGTCCAAAAGCAGCACAACGACCGCGGCCAGCCACAGATGCGGCGTGTACCGTGAGTAGTGCCCGAAAGGAATCGCGAGCGTCGACGCACACACGCCCACCGAGCAGATCGTGAGCGCCGGCGCGCGTTTCACGCGCGCCACCAGCGACACGGCGAGCGTCGCCCACGCCAGCAGCAGCGCACCACCAAACAACGGCCCCCATCCGCCAATCCGCGTGTCCACGGTGGTAAACGCTGAAAACTCCTCAGCGTGGAGCGACAACGGCACTTTCAAGCGTGGCGGTTGCGCATCGTTGTCGCTGGACTGCGACAAGAGCGACCGCGCGACCTGAACATGCCGCGGCTGCGCCGCGAAGACGGGATCGAAGTGCACAGCAAGTTTGAGGGCATTTCGCCCAGCCGCAGGATACGCCGGATGCCCGTGCAAGACGGTGTTCGTCACGAAGGGATTGATTCCCTCCAGCAGGGCGGCGCTGCCGGCGGCGGCGAGCACCAGCAAGGCCGTGCGAAGCGCCGCTCGTGCGCGCCACGCGACGAGCACCAGCGCCGTGGCGCCAAGCAGCGCGGCATACACGGCGGCGGGGAACTTGAGATTCGCCAGAAAGGCGAACGTGAAGACCGCCCCGATGGCCCAGTGGGGCGCGCGCGTTCGCGCGAACAGCACGCCCTGCGCCACTACGATCGTGAACGCCGACGCCATCAGGCCATCGAGGTGAAACGTGAAGAGTTGCGACACGCTTACCGGATTCGCCGCCGCCAATGCGGCCGTCGCAATCGCGGCCCGCCGCCGCACACCGATGGCCTCGAGGGCCGGCCACCCCACGAGAAATGCGGCAGTCAGGGCAACGAAGTTGACGCCCTTGGCGCTCTCCAGATGCCCAGTGGCCTGCAGCACGAGCGCTTCCAGCACCCACGCAGCCTTCGGAAGGCTCGACACGTACCTCCCACCTGACATTGATTCGGCGCTGCGTGGCTGCCAGACGGGATTCCATCCGTCGGCAAGCGCGCGAATCGCAACCTGGTGATACGTCTGGCCGTCAAACGACATGTCAAACACGCCCGCGGCCACCACGAGCGAGACCGCAACCACCAATGCCGCGCCGCCCACGTGCCATCGCACGTCACGCGCGTGGTGACGTGTCGCCCACCATAGCACGAGCGCCACGGTGAGCAGCAGCGCTACAGGTGACAACGGACGCCCTGCCGCGAACAGCAGCGCCGCAAAGAAGGCGGGGGCGGCAATCGACAGCGCCAGGACCTGCCCGACGCCTGCGGCATGGTCCGCCAGGGGCGCATGAGCAGCAGCCGGCGGGACCTCTCGCGCGTCACTCACACGAACTTCATGCGCCAGAGCGCGAACCACGTCATCCGCAGCAACAGCAGGCCGTGCTGCCACCGATGGATGTTGGTGCTTCCGTACGTGCGCTCACGATACCGAATCGGCAGATCCGTGATCTTGAGTCCGAGCTTGGCCGCGCCGAACAACAGGTCGAAGTCGCCAAAGGGATCGAAATCGCCGAAGTACGACCGATTCGCCACGATGCGCTCGTAGTCTCGTCTCCACAGCACCTTGGTGCCGCACAGCGTGTCCTTTACTGGCTGGCCCAGCAGCCACGAGAAGGCCCAACTGAACCAGTGATTGGCGATCAGGTTGAGCGGACGCATCGCGTCGCCGGCCATTGGATACACAAGCCGCACCCCGTTGACGAACTCGCCCTGCCCTGTTTGCAGCACCTGGTAGAAGCGCGGCAGTTCTTCTGGAGGCATCGTCAGATCGGCATCCAGGATCATCAGGATCTGACCCCGGGCGCGCGCAAAACCAAGCCGCACGGCGTCGCCTTTGCCATTGCCGGTTTGCTGAAATACCTGGCATTTCCATTCGGGATGCGCTGCAGTCTCTCGGACGATGGCCGCGAACGTGTCATCCGTCGAGTGTCCCTCGACGAAGACGAGTTCCACCTCGCACCCCATGGCCGGCATGCGCGCAAAGAGCGCGGCGATGTTGCCGGCCTCGTTGCGCGCTGGAACAATGACCGACACCATCGGCGCTGACGTCGCATCGTCGCGCTGGGGCTGCGGCTTCGGGCGCGCCACGAAGATACTCGTGAGGGCCAAGCGGCTGATCGGGCTGATTCG
>JARIEY010000231.1 GCA_031127085.1 Gemmatimonadota bacterium
CGCGCCAACGAATGCCTGCCACATCGTGGGACGTTCGGACTCATCCACGATGTCCATGAAATGGCGGCCCAGCAGCTCGTCGCGCGTCAATCCCGACACGTGTTCGACCGCCTTATTGACGGCCGTGAAGTTTCCTTCCTCATCCACGCAGACGATGGCATCCTCCGCCGCCTCCACCAGCCGCGTGTACCGCGCCTCGGCGCGGGTAAGCGCCGCGGCCTGCTCGCGCTCTTCGGTGACATCGCGCACCACCGCCAGCACTCCCACCACCACGCCGGCGCGCCGCACCGGAGAGAGTGACACGGCCAGCAGGCGCCGCACGCCATCGGCGCGCACGAGATGGATCTCGACGCGCCGCAGTTCGCCGGCCACCGAGGCGGCAAAGGCGCGTTCCGCCTCGGCCGACTCCGCCGGCTCCATGAACGACGGGAACGACCGCCCAATGATCTTGTCGCGCGGATGCCCGGTGATCTGTTCGGTGGCCGGATTGACCGACGTGAACGTCCCCTTCACATCGAGCGTGATGATCGCGTCGGCCGCCATCTCCACCAGGTCGCGATAGCGGCCGTTGGCGGCCAGCATTTCGTCGCGCGCGTACACCTCGTCCGTCACGTCGCGCAGCGAGATGACGAGGTGGCTGACCCGCGCCTCGTCCAGCAACGGCGCAAGACTCACCGACACCTGGCGCCGCGCGCCATCGGGGCGCAGCACCGTGCCGTCGAGCCGCGCCGGATCGCCGCGCCGCGAGCGAGCGATCGCCTCGGCCCACACGGTGGCCTCACTCGCCGGCACCAGTTCGCCGATTCGCGCGCCCTCCAGCACCACCGGGTCGCCAAAGAGCCGACGCGCTGCCGGATTGCCGAACTCCACCGCCCCTTCCGCGGTCGTCACCAGAATCGCGTCGGTCGTGTTGTCCACCACCAGCCGATGGCGCTCGGCCAGTTGGTGCATCTCCGTGACGTCACTCACCGACACCACGGCACCGCCCGCGGGATGCGGCGCGGCCAGGATGTCGAGCACACGTCCGTTCCACGCCGAGCGCAGCTGCGCGCGCGCCGCTCGCCCTTCGAGAATCGCCTGACCGACGGCGCATTCCTCGGAGAGCGCGCGCGGCTCGTGCAGCACCGCGTCATAGAACTCCCGCCCGCGTGCCCCCTCCGCCGAGGGCAGGCCGGTCATCTCGAGGAACCGAGCGTTCGTGCGCACGATGCGCGTGTCCGCATCGAGTACGACGATGCCGTCCCCGATCGCCTCGAAGGCCGCGCTGATCTCGTTGCGCGCTTCCGCCGCCTCTTCGTAGAGGCGGGCGTTCGTGATGGCCACCGCCACCTGCGACGCGAACTGCTGAAGCATCCGCGAATCTTCGGAGTCAAACGGACGCGCCCGGTTCACGAGACTCAGCACGCCCACGGCTCCGGCGGCGGTGAGCAGCGGCGCCACGATGCAGCGCTGCACCGCGGCCAGACGCTTGGTCGGCTCAAAGGCGTCCGGCTCGCTGGCCGCGTCATTCACGATGATCGGACGCGCCTCCCGCACGGCCCGCCCCGACACCGAGGCGCCCACGGGAATGAACATCCCCTGCAGCGCCCGCGCGCCGCCCTCCGCCGAGACGATTTGCAGGAAGTCGTCGCGCTTGAGCGCAATATCGGCCCCCTCCACGCCAAAGAGCGCGATGGCATGGCGGAGCGCGAGACGCAGCACGTCGGGCAGGCGGCTGGCCGAACCCAACGCCTGGGCCAGCGACGCCAAGGCATCGCTCTGCCGGCGCTCGCGCTCGCTCTGCGCGTACAGCCCCGAGTTGAGCAACGCCGTCGCGGCATGCGCGGCCAGCGTCTGCGTGGCATCCAGGTCCTCGTCGCCAAAGGTCGAGGAATAGCGGGAATAGGCGCCGACGATTCCCACCATCCGGAAGCCCTGCATCACCGGCACGGCCATCAGCGCGCCCGGAATGTCGGTGCGCCCCGCCAGGCGCGCCGCACGGCCCGTGCGGAGCACTTCGGCGATCGCCGGCGCCATCTGATCCGGCGTCTCCCCCGAGACCTGCCCGTCAGCGGTGATGTGCACGCGATAGTCCGGCGCCTCACCGGCGGTCGGCGGCGGGCGCACCACCAGCACCCCATCGGCCTGGATCAGCCGCATCAGCTGCTTCGCGACCTCCAGCTCCAGCTCCTCACGGTCCAGCGACCGCAACAGCGCAGAGCTCGCCTCGTGCAGGCGCTGCACCCGTTCGGCGCGGCGCTCTGCCACCGAGACGAGCAGATCGCGCTCCTGCAGCAGCGCCTCAAGCAGCGACGCATGCTCGCGCGGCAACTCCCGCAGCATGCTGCGGAGCCGCACGTCGAGCGATGCGGAACTGGAGAGGTTCAGGGGAGCGGGATCTGCCATGTTCGGATCTGGACGGTGACGCGAGAGCATACAGCGATCTCGTGCTGTCTATAATCCATACAGCAATTCCCGGGCGGTGGATAGGGGCAAGACGCCCTCCCGCGACCAGCGAGCCCCTTCTATATGACGGCCGCCCCAGCCGGCACCAGCAGGTGGCCCGCTCCTGGCGCGACCACAACATCCAGACGCGCGGTCTCAATCAGATCGCCGTCGACCTGCGCCGGCACCCCGGCCTCCACGGTCTCGATACTCACGTGTTCCCCTCGGGCGAAGGTCCACCGAGGATCGCCGTAACGCCGCCGCAGCAGCATCTCCTGCACCGAGAACGACAGCGCGTCCACGAGGGTGCGCGCGTCCACCATCACGAGGTCGAGCTGCCCGTCCAATAGCGAGGCACCCGGGGCCACCTCGAGCAGCCCGTTGAAAATGCGCCCGAGATTTAGCACCATCGCAACCGCCGCCTCGCGTTCGATCACACGACCGTCCACTTCGGCGCGCACGGCAAAACGGCGTGGGTGGAGCGCCACGGATGCCGCCGCCACCAAGTACGACGCCACGCCCAGCCGCTGCTTCAGTTGGCCGTGCGCCCCGGCGATCATTGCGGCGTCCAGACCGAGCCCCGCACCGATACCCAGCCGACGGTGACCGTTCAGGATCCCCACGTCCACGCGCAGTGCGCGCCCCGCAAGCAGTTGTGCCGCGGCCCGCGCTGGCGTCAGCGAGATGCCAAGCGCCCGGGCAAGTTGATTGCCGGTCCCCGCCGGCACGATGCCGACCGGCAAGTCAGACCCGGCGGCGGCCAAGCCGGTGATGGCCTCCATCACCGTGCCGTCCCCGCCCAAGACGAACAGCCGGTCGTGCGTGGTCGACAGCTCGTGCGCCGCGCGCACGCCGTCTCCGGCGCAGCGGGTGTGCTCCACGGTGACCGACACGCCCCCCGCACGCAGCGCCGCCAGCACGGCGGCCTCGGCGCTCGCGCCACGGCGCGACTTGGGGTTCACGAGCAGTGCCGTGCGCACCGTTAGAACTGCCAGGCCCGGAAGAGGTCGAAACCGTACTGTCGCGGCGTGGGGGCGAAGCCGCGCACCATCGCGTCACGCGTGCAGAGCGCCGCGCTCGTCGACGGGTCGAGACCCACGGATGCCGCCACGCCGCGGTTGAAGCGGTAGTCGAACTTCAGTCCGACCGCCTCAGCGAGCGCCTGGGCGTCGAACGACCCGCCCTGCCCCAAGAGCGTGCCGAAGCCGCACAGGCCCGCATCGAGCCGTACGAAGGCGCGTTCGGTCAGCTGCTTGGCGCAGTTGAAACGTGAGCCGCTCAGCACGCTGCTGCCGATATCGCGAATGCCGCCAGTGTACTGGTCGAGCCCCGCCGCCGTGAACTGCGCATCGGTGCACAACCCCGTTGGCACCTTGCTGCCAAGCACGCTGCCGAAGGACGAGAGCAGCACCCGGGTGGCCGTCGCGCCCACCCCGCTGTTGCGGCCGCCAAGAATCTCGTTGCTCGGCCCGCCGGTGATGAGATAGCTCAGGATGTCGCTGTCCGAGACGCGGTTCGAATCGGGGGTGCTGAAGCTCGCGCGCGGCGAGCCCAGCGTTCCTCCGATGTTCACGCGAACCCGCACGTCCTGCCGCGCCGAGTTCTGCGAGAAGGTGCGCACCGTGTGCAGCGCGCGGATGTCCATCTCGGCCAGATTCGGATCCGGATCTCCGCGGAAGCGCACCTCGCCCCCTTCGACGTCGAAGGTACGCTGCACCGGCCCGGCGTTCAGGCGGTACGAACCGCGCACCGTCTGCAGCGCGCCGTTCAACGCCAGCTGATAGCGCCCCGCGTCGAGGCCGCGCTGCACCCGCGCTGCGGTCACGCGCACGCTGCCACCCAGCGTGATATTCGCCTCGGTGGAGTGCAGCGTCACGTCGCGCCCCATCGTGAGCGGCACGTCGTTGACGCGCAGCTTCTCCACCACGCGCGACGGCGCGCGCGGCAAGATCCCGTGATCGGCCAGGGCCGCCGTGTCGATCATCTCGAGGTCGTCCAGCGAGATCAGGTTCTTGGTGAAGATGTCGGGGATGTAGATGGTACCGCGATCCACCGTGAGCGCGCCGGTCAGTGTCGATCCGGTCGTGGCCCCGGCGATGCGCAACTCCCCCGACATATCGAGGTCGGCCACCCGTGACTTGCGAATGACGTTGAAGCCCTGGGCACCGAGCCGCAGGTCGAACCGGGGATCCTTGATGTCACGAATGCCCAGCCAGCCGCCCAGCGTGGCGCGCCCGCCGCGCGCGTCACCGCTGCGCGCCGATGCCGTGCGTACGGCAATCGAGTCGCCCAGGAAGCCAACGTCGATCTCCACCTCCCGCCAGACGGTGCCGAGACCGGGGAGGTCAAAGCCGCCACCGCTCACCTTGAGCGCACCGTTGAGGCGCGGCGCCGACATCGTGCCGCTGACCGCAACATCGAGCCCAAGCGAGCCCTGCGCGAGCGTGACTTCGGGGGTGAGCGTCTCGAGCATCGCCACACCGGCCGAATCCGACCACAGGCGCGCGCGCAGCGGCGCATCCTCGAGCACGCGCCGCGGCACGCTGCGCAACGCGAGGTCCACCGGCAGCGTCGCATCGAGGCGCAGCGCCGTCACCGTTCCTCGCAGCGTGCGCAGCGACGCATCAAGCATCCGGTCGGCGTAGTGTCCCGTGGCCGTGGCGCGCTCAAGGCTCACCCCCGCCATCACCGCATCCTGCAGCGAG
>JARIEY010000232.1 GCA_031127085.1 Gemmatimonadota bacterium
GAATCCGGATTGCGATTGAGGATCGGGATCGCGGATGTCGAATCGGTCGATTGGCCGTGCGGGGGACGAGGCGTGGCCGTCGCCAGTCGCCATCCGAGGTCGATTTCTTGAATCACGATCCGGATTCCCAATCCTGAATCGTCCTCTGGGACTTGTCATCAACGCAAAGTCAGGCTAACTTCCTCTGCTACAACGGAATTGGCCTAGTCACCGAAGTACGCAGAGAACCCAGTAATGGCTTTTGACAAGAAGCCGGCGATCATCAAGAATCGCCGCCACGAGACCGACACCGGCTCGACGCCCGTGCAGGTGACCGTTCTGACCGAGCGGATCAACTACCTCACGGAGCATTTCCGCCTGCACGCGAAGGACCACCACGGTCGCCGCGGCCTCCTCAAGATGGTTGGCCAGCGCAAGCGCCTGTTGGGGTACCTGAAGCGCACGGACGTCGACGTGTACCGGAAGCTCATCGCGGACCTGGGGCTGCGTTACTAAGAACCACGCAACGCATTTCGCGCGGGCGCATACTGGCGGCCCGCGCGTTTTGTGTTCTACCGGGATTTACCACACATGATGCATCGCATTGAGCGGACCTTTGCCGGTCGCAAGCTCGTCCTCGAGACGGGGCGCATGGCGAAGCAGGCCGCGGGCTCTGCGCTCGTCCAGTTCGGCGACACGATGGTCCTCGCCGCGGTGACCGTCAGCGACAAGAAGAGCCCGCTGCCGTTCTTCCCGCTGACCGTCGAGTACAAGGAAAAGACGTACGCTGCGGGCAAGATCCCCGGCGGCTTCATCAAGCGGGAAGGGCGTCCGCGCGACGAGGAGATCCTCTCGTGCCGCATCATCGACCGCTCCATCCGCCCGCTCTTCCCCGAAGGCTTCCAGAACGAAGTCCAGGTCTTCATCTACGTCATCTCCGCGGACCAGGAGAATGACGCCGATGTGCTGGGCCTGCTGGCGACTTCGTTTGCGCTGAGCGCGTCGCGCATCCCGTGGGCCGGCCCGATTGCCGGTGTCCGCGTGGGCCGCGTCGAGAGCAAGTGGGTGGTGAACCCCACGTTCCAGGCGCTCGAGTTCTCCGACATGGATCTCGTGGTCGCTGGCTCGCAGGACTCGATCATGATGGTCGAGGGCGGCGCGCTGGAGATCAGCGAAGATGACGTCATCAAGGGGCTCGAAATCGCCCAGGGCGGCATCCGCGAATTGATCTCGATGCAGCAGGAGCTGCTCTCGAAGATCACCGTCGAGAAGATGGCCTGGACCAAGAACGAGACGCCGGACGAGGTCCAGAAGATCGTGACCAAGGCTGCGAAGGCGAAGATCGAAGCCGCCATCAATCAGAAGGAAAAGCACACGCGCATCCAGGCCGTCGAGGCCGTCAAGGACGCGGTGAAGGAAGAGCTGACCAAGACCCTCGCGCCGGAACAGGTGCCCTTCATCGGCAACGTGCTCGGCGACCTGGAATACAACGCGCTCCGCGAGCAGGTGCTCGAGACGGGGCTCCGCGTCGATGGCCGCAAGCCGACCGAAGTGCGCCCGATCAGCATCGACACGTCGGTGTTGCCGCGTGCCCACGGCTCCGCGCTCTTCACGCGTGGCCAGACGCAGGCGCTTGTCGCCGCGACGCTGGGCACGGCCAACGACGTGCAGCGCATGGATTCGATTGACGACGCCAAGGAGACCACCAAGGCGTTCATGCTGCACTACAACTTCCCGCCGTTCTCCACGGGCGAAGTGCGCCCGATGCGCGGCACCAGCCGCCGCGAGATCGGGCACGGCAACCTGGCCGAACGCGCCATTCAGGGCGTGCTGCCGGACTTCGCCGAGTTCCCGTACACCATCCGCATCGTCTCCGACGTGCTCGAGTCCAACGGCTCGTCGTCGATGGCGACGGTTTGCGGCGGCTCGCTCTCGTGCTTTGACGCGGGCATCCCGCTCAAGGGCGCGGTGGCCGGCGTGGCGATGGGCCTGATCAAGGAAGGGAAGAAGTACGCCGTCCTCACCGACATCCTTGGCACCGAAGACCACCTCGGCGATATGGACTTCAAGGTGGCCGGCACGACGAACGGCATCACCTCGATCCAGATGGACATCAAGATCCAGGGTCTCGACCTGAAGATCATGGCCGAAGCGCTGGCGCAGGCTAAGCAGGGCCGTCTGCACATCCTGGGCGAGATGGACAAGGCGCTCCCGGCCGTGCGTCCGGAGCTGTCGCCGTGGGCCCCGCGCATCGTGACGATGCACATCAACCCCGAGAAGATCGGCGATCTCATTGGACCGAAGGGCAAGACGATCCGTGGCATCCAGGACGAGACCGGCGCCGAGGTGACGGTGGATGACACCGGCCTGGTGACGATCGCGGCCGTGGGCGGCGAGTCGATGGAACGTGCCCGCCAGATGGTGGCGGCGATCACGGCGGAGCCGGAAGTCGGCCTCACGTATCAGGGCACGGTGAAGAGCGTCACCGCCTTCGGCGCCTTCATCGAGATCATGCCCGGCACCGAGGCGCTGTTGCACGTCTCGGAAATGCGCCACACCCGTGTGGAGAAGCCGGAAGACGTCGTCAAGAAGGGCGAAGTCGTCACGGTGAAGCTGGTGGAGCGCGACGAGCGTGGCCGCCTGCGCCTGTCGATGAAGGCCCTGCTGCCCAAGCCGGGCGCTGGCGAGGCGGGAGCGGCTCCGGCCGCTGCGGCCGCGCCGGAAGGCGATGCCTATGCCACCACCGAGGGCGCCGCTCCGACGGCCGAGCCGGCGGCGGAAGGCGAAGCGCGCAGCGAGCGTCCGCGCCGTGATGGCGGGGATCGTGGTGGGCGCGGCGGCCGCGGTGGCCGCGGCCCGCGCAAGTAAGGATGCCGCGCACCCCCGCCCCTGAGACGGGGGTGCAGCGCACCGTGCTGCCCAATGGACTGACCGTACTCTCGGAGTTCTATCCGGGAGTGCGGTCTGTTGCATTAGGGGCCTGGGTGCGTGCCGCGTCGGTGCACGAAGCGCGCGAGGTGATGGGCGTCTCGCATATGCTCGAGCATATGGTGTTCAAGGGCACCGAGCACCGCACCGCGCACCAGCTGGCGCTCTCGCTCGAGTCGCTGGGCGGATCACTCGATGCGTACACGTCGCGCGAACACACGTCGTTCCAGGCGCGGGTGCTCGACGAACATCTGCCGCAGGCCGCCGATGTGATGTTTGACCTGATGTTCCAGCCGCTGCTGCGTGCCGAGGACCTGAAGCTCGAGCGCAAGGTGGTGCTGGAAGAGATCTCGATGGTCGAGGACACGCCCGACGACCTGGTCTTCGAGATGCACAACGAGGCGCTGTGGGGTGCGCACCCGATGGGATACTCCATTCTCGGGACGCGGGACACAGTGTCGAGCCTGAAGCTCGACGACCTGCGCGCGCTGCACACGCGGGCCTACCATCCGCCGCACGTGGTGGTGTCGGCGGCGGGGAATGTCGATCACGAGCAGTTGGTGCGCGTGCTTGGCGAGGCCGGGTGGGCAGGGCTCGCACGCCGCGATGAGACGCCGATGCCCGAGGTGCGCGCTACCCCCATGCCGGCCGGGATGCGTCAGGTGGAGCGCGACGGCGCCCAGAGCCACGTGGTGATGGGCTCGGCCACCGTGCCGCACCGTGACCCGCGCCGCTACTCGCTGATGCTGGTGGACACGCTGCTGGGCGGCGGGATGAGCTCTCGGCTCTTCCAGAAGGTGCGTGAAGAGCGCGGTCTGGCGTACAGCGTGTACACGTTCCAGAGCTTCCACTCACTGACCGGCGCGCACGGCGTGTATGTGGGGACGGCGCCAGAGACGCGCGCCGATGCGTTGTCGGCGGTGCAGGATGAACTGCGTCGGATGGCCGACGAGGGGATTCCCGAGGACGAGCTGGCCCAGGGTCGCCAGCAACTGAAGGGGCAAATCACGCTGGGGCTCGAGAGCCCGTCGGCCCGGATGTACCGCGCGGCGGCGGTGGAGTTGTACCACGAGACCTTCCGCCCGCTCGACGAGGTTCTGCGCTGCATCGACGCGATTGACGTCGAAACGGCGCGGGCGGTGTGCGCGGAGTTCTTTCGCCCGGAGTCTCAGACGGTGATCAGCTTGGGGCCGGGGTGAGGCGAGAGGCGGTCGATGGCAGATGGCAGATGGCAGATGACAGATGGCAGATGACAGATGACAGATGGCAGATGACAGATGGCAGATGACAGATGGCAGATGACAGATGGCAGATGACAGATGGCAGATGACAGATGGCAGAGAGTAGACGGTAATCGGTGAAACGGTTACCGTTGTTGTTTGTCGGGGGCGCCGGTCCGCTGGAGGGCTGGCGGGCGGGCCGTCAACGGTGGATTGCCTGACGCCGTTTAGGGGAAAAGCGAGTGCCCCCGCCGCACCATTCGGTGCTACAATTCTCGTGCTGGTTTTCTCTGACCATCAAACTGCGATCATACCATGCGCATCGGCATCCCGAAGGAAATCAAGACGAACGAAAACCGCGTCTCCTGCGTCCCCGCTGGCGTTGAGGCGCTCGTGTCGGCTGGTCACACCGTCTACGTCGAGAAGTCGGCGGGCGAGGGCAGCGGCTTCAGCGACGAGCAGTACGTCGCCGTGGGCGCGAAGATCCTCGGCACCGCGGACGAGGTGTGGAAGGAAGCCGAGATGATCATCAAGGTGAAGGAGCCCATCGCGGTGGAGTGGCCGCGCATGCGCAAGGGACAGACCCTCTTCACGTACTTCCACTTTGCCGCGGACGAGAAGCTGACGAAGGCGCATCTCGATTCCGGCGCGACTTGCATTGCGTACGAGACGGTGGAACTGGCCAACGGCGAACTGCCGCTGCTGATCCCGATGTCCGAAGTGGCCGGCCGTATGGCGACGCAGGAAGGCGCCAAGTACCTCGAAAAGCTGTACGGCGGGCTCGGCCTGCTCCTCGGCGGCGTGCCGGGCGTTCCGCCCGCACACGTGGTGGTGCTGGGCGGCGGCATTGTGGGCATCAACGCGGCGAAGATGGCGGCCGGCATGGGCGCCAAGGTCACGATTCTCGACCTCTCGCTGCCGCGCCTGCGCTACCTGAGCGATGTGATGCCGGCGAACGTGACGCTGATCCACAGCAACCGCCACAACATCCTCGAGC
>JARIEY010000233.1 GCA_031127085.1 Gemmatimonadota bacterium
CGTTCCCCACGGACATGTTCGTCACGATGCTCTACGGCGCGCTCCCTGATTTTGCCATCGCGGTCTCCGAGGGACGCGCCACGCAGTGGCCCGGGGAATGGGTGCGCGGCATCTGGGCGGGAGCGCCGGAGATGGGCGTTGATGCTGCCATCGGCATGGCGGTGAACTTCGAGGACCTGCTGAAACAGGGAATCAAAGAGTTCAAGGATCCGCGCAAGGCGTTCGTCGGTGCGTGCGCGGTGTTCTGGTCGGCGCGTTTTGTGCGCTGGTACAACAGCACCAAGCCAGACGGCGAACCGTATTCGTTCAAGGACGCCGTGCTCGCCGCCGTGCGCGACCTCGTGGAAGAAGTCACCATTGCCGGGATCGCCAAGAACGCGTCGTATCGCAAGCAGGGGATCAAGGAACCCGGCGCGACCGACTGGGTGGGCGACTACGACGCCACGCGGGGGCACGGCTACGATCCCAAGGACGGACGCGTCTATCACCCGACCACCGGCAAGCCCGACACGCGCGGTATGCCGGATGCGAATCTCGAGGCCGCGCGGAAGATCGCGCGCGACAACAACGTCGAGATCTACATTCGGCCCACCAACCCCGCGTCCAAGGCGCTGCTCGACCAGGGGGCGCTGCCGAAGCCCGAGAAGATCAAGGCCAAGACGATCAGCGAACTCGACCTGGAACTCGGCCGCAACAAGAACGACTTGGGGAAGGTGGGGTATTTCGATCCCGGCCCGAACCCGCCGCCGCAGGGGACGATGTCGGCCAAGAAGTACGAGGAAGTGCTCGACCGCTACAAGCAGCGCAAACAGGAGTATGTGGACAACCAGAAGGACTTCGACAAGCTCGCGCACGACCACACCACGACCAAACCCGACGGGACGAAGGTGACCGAGCGCGTGGAGGTGGGAGCGGATGGCGTGGTGGTCAATCACACCACGGTGCAGACGCCGGACGGGCGTGTGTCGAAGACGAGCAAGCCGTACACGGGCGATCATGATGTGTACGACATTCGCGGCCCCAACGGGCGTCCGCTGACAGGCAAGGAATACGACAAGGTGATGCAGGACCTGAAGGACTCCAAGTTTGCCGCTCAGCATCCTGGTCATCGGCAGTGGGACTACACCAAGGCCGATAAGTATCCGCCGCCGCCAAAGAAGGACGCGGTGGGCAAGTACCAGGCGCAGCAGTCGAAGTTCAAGAAGGCGAAAGGGATCGACGAGAAGATTCGCGACAGCCATCAATCGACAACAAAGGACGGCAAGCCCGGCGAAGGACTCATCAAGGTGGATGGGAACGGCGACGTGAGCGGGGCGTTCCATAACTCGCCCGATGCGATGAAGACCCACAACACCGCGCAGCGTGCCGGGCAGGCGATCGCGAGTTCGGATCGTGACCGCAAGAGCGCCAATCCGAGGAGGTTGTGATGACGGAGTCCCGGATGACGCTGACCGCGGCATCGCGTCGCGCGTTGCTCGACGAACTGTTCGTGCTCGATGCGCGCATCGATGCCGTGCCGGCGGGCGGCTCGCCAGCGGCGGACGACGTGACGCGGTACGCCGAGTTACGCCGTAGCTACCGCGAGCAACTGCCGCTCGTGCCCGTGTCGCGCTGTCCGTTTACGCAGGCAGTGATCGCGCATTCGCTCGATCCCTTTGGCATCGACGGCTCGTGGTGGGATCACCGCGCGCCCAATCGCCCGCTCGAGCTGATGATGCAGGGGACGGTGCTGGCCTTCACGGGGGCACTGACGATGGACACGACGATCGAGCGCGCCCCGTTTCTGGTGCGGCCCGGCCCAGGCGCGCCGTTCGTCGTGCCGCGCCTGCTGGCGCGCGCCGGCGTGCGCGCGGTGATTCGTTCGCTCGCCATTGGCGCACACACCGGATACGTGGTGATGTACTTCGCCAATCCGGCGCCGGATGATCTCGAGGGCTACAACGACTGGGGACTCGATCACTACCAGTTCGAGAGCGACGTCGACCGCTTGGGATGGCATCAAGGGTCGGCCACCGCGCGCGACCACGACTTTGACCTCGTGCCGTATCTGCAGTCCGGGCAGTTGCTCTGGATTGCACCAAATGACGAAGCCATGACGCTGCGCGAAGGGGTGGCCGAGTGCCCCTACGTGGACGCGGAAGGGTGTCGCGTGCCGCAGTACGTGCAGGACGGCGACCGATGGCTCGGCGATTTTGCGTTCGATGACGACGATGTCGTTGTCATCGAACAGGAAGAGCCTGAGCCGGAAGATGTTGTCGAAGATGCTGTGCCGGTTGAGCCGGTTGCTCCGCCAGTCGCATCGTCTCGGCCAGCGGAGCGGCCCAACGCGCCGATAGTCTCTCCGGCCGCCGGCTGTGCATCGTGCGGCGGGGCGCTCAAGCCGACTTCAAAGTTCTGTCCATCGTGCGGCGCACCGGTCGGCGCCACATCTGCGCCCGCGCCGGCGGCGAAGCCTGCGGGTGACACGTGCCGGCATTGCGGTGAGCCACGTCGGCCCGATGCAAAGTTCTGCCGGAGTTGTGGCAAGCCATAAATCTTATTGGCACACGACTTTTCGCTACATAATCAAGCCACTATAGCTACATTATAGCGCTATAGTGGCCTATTTTCTGGCAGCCAATGCCGATCGAATAGCGGCCAGGAACGAAAGACCCTGCGTGGCGATGTTCGGCATCAAGGGACCCAGGACCGAGGGGTTGGCCAAGATGCGCTGTCCGAAGTCGAAGAGTGACGGGCTTTGTGCGAAGGCGAGACCGAGCGACGAGAGCATCGTAATCTTCGAGAAGAAGCCGCGACTGCGCCCGCTGATCAGCCCAGCGATGGTGGCGACAATGGCGAGTCCGGCGCGCACATCGGCCAACTTGGTTGCGGCTGGATCCCCCGTGGCGCGCGCGGCGAACCAATCGGTGCCAGTGACCATCAGCATCTGCAGCACCTGGCCGCGAATCGATGCGCCTTGGGGCTTGGCTGACGTAGCCGCTGGTGCCGCGCCGCTGGCGCTTCCGTGTGCGGCGCCGGCGTTTGGCGCGATCGGCGCGAACATGGGCTGCTGATCACCCACCGCCACCTGCCAGCCGCCAACGGGGGCAGGCGGTGGAGCTACAGCTGTCGGGAACGGCGCCGCCGTGGGCGCGGCGCCGTCGCGCACCACGCCATCACGCGTCGCGCCATCGAACGCAGCACCGCATCCTCCGCAGAACCGAACGCCTAGTTGGCGTGGCGATCCGCAGGATGGGCAAAACTTGGAAACCATGAAGGGGTCCTCCAGTGCCGCACAATCTTAACACGCTCAACCGCGCGTCGTAACGCAACGGTTGAAGCGTGCCCGATCAGCGAGGCGCTGGCGGTGGCGCGGCGTCCGGCGGCGGCGACTCTCCGCTGGGGAGATCGCTGCGCAGCCGCTGCACAAATGCACCGGCGTGCCCCCAGAAGTGTGCGCTGTCGTCGAGAAACGCGCGCATATGCCCGCCCGAGAGCTCGGCCCATGCCTTGGGCGCGCGCGCGGCGGCGTAGAGCTGCTGCCCGTGCGCGTACGGCACGATGCGATCGTCGCTGGCGTGCATGATGAGTTTGGGCATCGCTACGCGTCCGATCTTGTCGATGTTCGCAAAGCGCTGCGACGCGATGAGCCGCACGGGATACCACGGATACGCGAGCGCGCCAACATCGGGAACGGACGTGAACGCCCCCTCGATGATGAGCCCGGCGGCATCGGCGTGCAACGCGAGTTCCGTCGCAACACCTGATCCCAGCGAGTGCCCATAGATGATGATGCGCTCGGCGGGGACACCACGCACCGTGCGCAGCCAGTCGTAGGCGGCGCGCGCATCGGCATAGGTCCCCTCCTCGCTGGGGAGCCGGTCCTCGCTCTCGCCGAAGCCGCGGTAATCGATGGCGAGCACGTTCACGCCGAGGGCGTGCCATCGGGCGTAGAACTGCGGGAGCACGGATGATGTGACGTTGCCGGCGTTGCCGTGCAGATACAACAACCACTGCGCCGCGGTGTCGGCGACGGGAATCGCGAGCCCGGCGATCTTGGCGCCGTCGCTGCTCACCAACGCCACCCGATTCACGACGAGGTGCAGGGAGTCGGGAATAGGCGCGACCGCGCGTCCGCCGAACTGATCGGGGCGAAAGACGATGTGCCGTTCATTCACGGCGAGGTACGCCATTGGCGCCACGTATGCGAGCGCCGCCACGACGCCCACGGCAACCAAACCACGGCGCACGGCGGGGCGCATTTACATCGCCTTCTTGATGGCGGCGTCGATGTCCTGCTGACCGCCGAGGCCGGTGTAGACGACCTGGCCGGCTTTGTTCACGACGACAACAAATCCTGTCGCGGGCACGTCGTACGCGCCCACCGCCTTGCCTCGTGCATCGTAGAAATGCGTCATGGTGGGCGAGTGCTTGGCGCTATACACCTGCACGGCACGCGGGCTCTGGTTCACGCTGACGGCGACGCCGACGAACTGCACCGTGCCGGCATACTTCTTCTGCGCGGCGGTCATCGCCGGCTCCAGCGCCTTGCAGGTGGGGCACCAAGTGGCCCAGAACTGGAGCACCACGGGCCCCTTGCCGAAGACCGAGGCGAGATCGGCCGGCTTGCCGTCGAGCGTTTCAACGGCCGCAGCCGGCGCCTTGGTCCCGATCTCGATGCCGCTATCCTGCGCACGGGCAGGGCTCCACAACGCGGCGCACAGCACCAGCGCGGTAAGCACAGCCCCCTGACGCTTCACGACACTCAAAACCATCCCTGACCTGCCTTAATGAGGTAGTACTCGGCGGCGCCGATCATCGCGAGCGCGAAGACACGCTTGACCCAGAGCATCCAGGCGCCGGCCCGCGGCAGCCGGTTGACGGCACCGCTGGAGAGGCCGACGACGAAGAGGATGGCGCACATGCCGAGTGAGAAGACGAACAGATAGGTAAACCCCAAGGCCGCCGACTTCGTTCGCGACACCCAGGTCAGCACCGCCGCCATCACCGGGGCTGAGCAGGGGGCGGCGACGAGCCCCGAGGCGGCACCCATCAGGAAGGCGCCGCCGATACGGCCCCCTTCACCAGCGGTGGCCGCGCCGGAGGTCAGCGCGGACGGGAGCCGCACCGGGATGAC
>JARIEY010000234.1 GCA_031127085.1 Gemmatimonadota bacterium
GTCACTCCCCAGTGCGCGATCGCGAGGGCGGCGTCGTCGCCGAGAAGCCGCTCGAGCTCCGCGCGCGACCAGACGTAGAAGCGGCCCTCGTGACCCTCGCTGTCCGCGTCGAGTGAGGCATACCAGCCACCCGCCGGGTCGGTCATCTCGCGACGCACCCAATCGAACGTGCGCTCGGTCACCGCACGGACGGCGTCATCGCCGGTGGCCTGCCAGAGATGCACGCCGAGCCGCGCGAGGAGCGCGTTGTCGTAGAGCATCTTCTCGAAGTGCGGCACGAGCCAGATGGCATCGACGGCGTAGCGATGGAACCCGCCGCCGAGCTGGTCGTGGATCCCCCCGTCGTGCATCCGCCGCACGGTGTGGCGCACCATCGCGAGCGCGTCGGCGTCGCCGGTGCGCCGCCAGTGACGGAGCAGGGCGTCGAGAAGCTGCGGCTGCGGGAACTTCGGGGCGCGGCCGAACCCGCCCGCCGCCGCGTCATACCAGTGCCGCATCGCGCGCATCGTCTCGGCGAGTTCCTCCGCCGTGAGTGGTGCCCCCGCGGCCGTCGGCCCTTCGGCCGCGGCGTAGATCTTCGTGAGCGATGCCGCGCCGGCGAGCACCTCGTCGCGCCGTGTCCGCCACGCCTCCGAGACGGAGACGAGGACGCGACGGAACGACGGCATCCCGTGCCGGTCCTCCGGCGGATAGTACGTGCCGCCATAGAACGGCACGCCCTCCGGCGTCAGGAACATCGTCATCGGCCAGCCGCCGTGGCCGGTGATCGCCTGCACCGCCTGCATGTAGATCGCGTCGAGGTCGGGGCGCTCTTCGCGGTCGACCTTCACGTTCACGAAGAGGTCGTTCATCATCCGTGCCGTCACGTCGTCCTCGAAGGACTCGTGCGCCATCACGTGGCACCAATGGCAGGCGGCGTAGCCGATGCTCAGGAGGATCGGGCGGTCCTCGGAGACGGCCCGCGCGAGGGCCTCGGGCCCCCACTCGTACCAGTCGACGGGGTTCTCCGCGTGCTGCTGGAGGTAGGGGCTGGCGGCGGAGGCGAGACGATTGGGCATCGGTAGATTGAGGATACCATGGCGTCCATCGCATCCCAACCGTCGGAGCGTCCGCCGCACCTCATCGGGTGGCTGCTCGGCATCCTGCTGCTGCGGCTCGCCTTCGCCGCCGCCGTGCCGCTCGTGCCGGACGAGGCGTACTACTGGACCTGGTCGCGTCAGCTCGCTGGCGGCTACTTCGATCATCCGCCGGTGATCGCCTGGCTCATCGCCGGCGGGACCGCCCTCCTCGGGGACACGCCTCTCGGCGTCCGTCTCCTGCCGAACGTGGCCAGCACCCTCGCGACCGCGGCGATCGCGTGGACCGCCGACGTGCTCGCCGGGCCGCGGGCGGCGCGGTTCGCCCTGCTGGCCTTCGCGGCGATGCCGGTGGCGGCCGTCGGGATGATCCTCGCGACGCCCGACGCGCCGCTCCTCCTCGGGATCGCGTGGACCCTCTGCTGCGTCACCCACGCCCTCTCACATCCCGTGCGGAGCCCGTCGGCGACGCGGTGGTGGGTCGGCGCCGGCCTCGCCATCGGCGTCGCGATGGCCTCGAAGTTCACCGCGGTCCTCGTCCCCATCGGCCTGACGCTGACGATCCTCGCCGTCCCCGCGCTGCGACCGCGGCTGCGCGAGCCCGGGCCCTGGCTCGCGGTGGCCGTCGCCTCAGTGGTGATGGTCCCCGTCCTCCTCTGGAATGCGTCGCACGACTGGATCGCGTTCCGCTTCCAGCTCGGGCACGGGCTCGGCGGCGGGGCGAAGGAATCGCTCCTGCAGCGCGAACTGAACTTGCTCGGCGGCCAGGCGCTGCTCGTCACGCCCCTCCTCTTCGGCCTGTTGCTCGGGGCGCTCGGTCGCGCCGTCCGGGACGAACCGCGCCGTCGCGCCCTCGCGGGCGTGGCTCTCTTCTGCCTCGCCTTCTTCGTCTTCAGCGCCACACGCAAGAACGTCGAGGCCAACTGGCCCGCCATCGCCTGGGTGCCGGCGGTCGCCCTCATGGCCGCCGCACGGCCCGGCGCGCGCACGGTGTGGGAACGCCGCGCGCTCCTCCTCGCCGCCGCGCTCAGCGCGCTCCTCCTCGCCCACGTCGTGCGGCCCCTCGTCGCGCTCCCTGGCTCGCGTGACCCCGTGAATCAGGCCCATGGGTGGTCCGACCTCACCGCCGCGGTCGAGGCGCAGCGCAGCGCCCTCGCCGCGTCGACGCCATCGGACGTCGTCGGGCCCTCCACCGCGCCGCTCGTCGCCGCGAACCGCTATCAGGACGCCGCGATGCTCGCCTTCCACCTGCCCGGGCATCCCGAGATTCCCTCGCTCAACCTCGGCGGGCGCGCGAACCAGTACGATCTCTGGCCCGGCGCGCCGGACCGCCTGACTGTCGGCGGGACGATGCTGCTCGTGCTCGAGCTCCCGCGGGACGGGGGCGCGCCACCGGCGATCGCCGCGCTGACGGCCGTCTTCCCCAGCATCACCCCGGGCGACACCGTCGCCCTCACGCGCGACGGGCGGACCGTCGCGCGGCGACAGCTCTGGACCCTCACCGGCTGGACCGGCACCTGGCCCGCACGCCCATGACCCTCGATCCCACGCTCGCCGCCTGGTTCGACGCCCACGACCAGCGCCTCCACGACGACCTCTTCGACTTCCTGCGCATCCCGAGCGTGAGCGCGCGCTCCGAGCACGCCGGGGACGTCACGGCCGCAGCCGCCTGGCTGCACGGGCACCTCGCGCGCATCGGGTTCACGGTGGAGACGCATCCCACCGCCGGGCATCCGGTGGTCCTCGCGGAGTGGCGGAAGGCACCACCTGGCGCGCCGACGATCCTTGTCTACGGGCACTACGACGTGCAGCCGCCGGAGCCGCTCGAGCTCTGGACCTCCCCCGCCTTCGAGCCCGCGATCCGTGACGGCCACATCTACGCGCGCGGCAGCGTCGACGATAAAGGCCAGCTCTGGCTGCACGTCGCCGCCCTCGAGGCGCACCTCGCCACGCGCGGCACACTGCCGGTGAACATCATCGTGCTCGCCGAAGGGGAGGAGGAAGTAGGGAGCGAGCATCTCGCGCCCTTCATCGCCGCACAGCGCGAGCGCCTCGCCTGCGACGGCGTCGTCATCTCCGATTCCACGATGTTCGCGCCGGGGATCCCCAGCATCCTCTCGTCGCTCCGTGGGCTCGCGTATCTGCAGATCGACGTGACGGGTCCGAACTCCGACCTGCACTCGGGGATGTACGGCGGTGCGGTCGTGAACCCCGCGATGGCGCTCGCGCGGATCCTCGCGACCTTCCACGACGCCGAGGGCCGCATCGCGATCCCCGGGTTCTACGACCGGGTGCACCCCTTCCCCGACGCGGTGCGCTCGGGATTGAGCGCGCTCCCGCACTCGGACACCGAGTTCATGCGGCACCTTGAGGTGGAGGCGCTCGGTGGCGAGGCAGGGTACGGGACACTCGAGAAGCTCTGGCATCGCCCCACCTGCGAGGTGAACGGGCTCCTCTCCGGGTATACCGGCGAGGGGGCCAAGACGGTGCTGCCCGGCACGGCGATGGCGAAGGTCAGCTGCCGGCTCGTGCCCGACCAGGACCCTGAGGAGATCGCGCGCCTCGTGCAGGCGCATGTGGACCGCGTGGCGCCGCCGGGCGTCCGCGTGACAGTGCGCGCCCTGCACGGCGGACGGCCGTGGCGCGCGGATCTCGCCGGGCCGCTCTACGACGCGGCGGCGCGGGCGCTGCGGGCGGCGTTCGGTCGCGACCCCGTGATCACCGGCGAGGGAGGCTCCATCCCCGTCGTGAACGACTTCGCGACCCTCCTCGGCGCGCCGGTGCTGCTGGTCGGCTTCGGACTCCCGGGCGAGAACGCGCACGCGCCCGACGAGTGGATCAGTCAGGCGAATTTCCGCGGCGGGATGCGGGCAATCGCCGCGCTTTGGGACGAGCTCGCGCGCTGAACGCGGCGTGACGCATGCGACGCGGCGCGCGCGACCACGTCGGTCGCGCCGCCCGCGTCAATTCCTAAGAAACGCCGCTTACAACCCGGCCAGCAACGCGTCGTTGCTCGTCGTGCCCGCGATCCGCTTGATGAGCCACTCCATCGCCGCCTGCGGCGGCATCTGCTGGAGCCCGCGACGGAGCGTGTAGATCGCGTCGATCTGCTCCGCCTTGTAGAGCTTCTCCTCGCGACGCGTCCCGGAGGTGGCGATATCGAACGCGGGGAAGATGCGCTTCTCGGCGAGCGAGCGGTCGAGCTTGATCTCGCAGTTGCCCGTGCCCTTGAACTCCTCGAAGATCACGTCGTCCATCCGCGAGCCCGTCTCAACGAGCGCGGTCGCGATGATCGTGAGCGAACCACCGCCGTGCTGCGGCGCGATGTTGCGCGCCGAGCCGAAGAAGGCCTTTGGCTTCGCCATCGCCGACGTGTCGAGGCCGCCGGACAACGTCCGGCCGGTCCCGCGCTCCGCGGTGTTGAAGGCGCGTGCCATGCGCGTGAGCGAGTCGAGCACGATGACGACGTCCTGCCCCTGCTCGACGAGCCGGCGCGAGCGCTCGATGACCATCTCGACGACTTCCACGTGCCGCTTGGCGGGCTGGTCGAAGCTCGACGCCACGACCTCACCGACGCCCCACGAGATTGCCTCGCTCACTTCCTCGGGGCGTTCGTCCACGAGGAGGATCAGCAGCGTCGCGTTCGGGTGGTTGATGGCAATCCCCTCGGTGATCGCCTGCATCAGCATCGTCTTGCCGGCCCGTGCCGGCGCGACGATCAGCGCACGCTGTCCGTAGCCGATCGGCGCGATGAGGTCGATCGCGCGGCGCGTGAGCTCGGGCCCGCCCTTCGCGGAACGGCCCGTCTCGAGCGTGAGCCGCCGCTCGGGGTACGACGCGGTGAGGGTCTGGAAATCGGGGCGGCGCTGGCCGCCCTGCGGCTCCGCCCCGTTGAGCTCGGCGATCTCCGCGACCACCAGCCGTCCGCGGTGGTCGTGCCCCGTGCGCGCGATTATCGCATCGCCGCGACGGAGGCCGAACTGGCGGATCA
>JARIEY010000025.1 GCA_031127085.1 Gemmatimonadota bacterium
GCTGGTGAGTCACGACCGCGCAGTCTTGCGCGCGGTCGCCACGCGCGTGTGGGCCTTCGACGGCACACGGCTCGTGGACTTCGACGGCCCGTTCGCCGAGTGGGAGGAGGATCGCGCGCGGCGCGCGGCGAAGGCGCGGTGAGCGCTACGCGCGCGCTCTTGCCCTCGGCCGCCGCTGACGCCTTACGTTAGCTGCACAGACTCCTCGGAGGTCATGGTGATTCGGAAGTACCAACCAGCGGACTGTGAGGATGTGCTGAACGTGTGGTCCCGAGCGTCGGCCTTGGCGCACCCGTTTCTCAGCCAGGAGTTCCTGGAACGGGAACGCCACAGTATTCCCCGCGTGTATCTACCGAACGCAGAGACTTGGGTTTGGGAAGCTGATGGGCACGTCGTCGGCTTCATCTCGCTCCTCGGGAACGAGGTCGGGGCGATATTCGTCGATCCACGATTGCATCGATCCGGGATCGGGCATGCGCTGATGGATCGAGCGCGTGCCTTGCGAGGAGAGCTTGAGGTCGAGGTGTTCGAGAGAAACCTGCTGGGCCGAGCGTTTTACGCAAAGCTCGGCTTTGAACTCATGCACCAGAAGGTCCACGATCAGACAGGCTTCGAAGTCATCCGGCTACGACTGGCAGCTAGCAGCCCGCTGTAGCCGACCGGCTACTCCGGCGGTTGGGCGGGAGCGTTCGTCGGCTCACCACCGCTGTAACCCTCACAAGCCGGCCTCCGTAGGTAACCCTATGGCTGCTCTACGACGGCTTCTGGTCTCGGTACTCGCGATCAGCTTGGGGGTGGCGTGTGCGCATAAGCGCCCGGTGCTGACCAGTCGCGCGGTCGACCCCGACGATGTCGCGGCGGCACGGGCGTTGTTCGCGCGGTTAGATGCACTCCGCGACTCGCTGCGTATTCCCGGTCTCGCCGCCGTGCTGCTGCGCGATACGACGGTCGTGTTGGCGCGCGGATTCGGTTTTGCGAATGTGGAGCGGGCGATCCCCGTGACCCCCGAAACGCCGTTCAACATCGCGTCGGTCTCGAAGCCCATCTCGGCGGTCGTCGCCCTGCGCCTCGTGCAGGACGGGCGCCTCGACCTCGATCGGCCCATGCGCAGCTATCGCGATTTCCCGGAGTTCTGCACGGCCGCGCGCGCCGGCAGCGGATTGTTCTTTGCCGACTATGCGTGCAACGATGACCAACTGAACCTGCGTCACGTGTTGTCCATGACGGCAAACGGCGCACCGGGGACCCGCTTCTGGTACAACCCACCGTCCTATTCGTGGGCGTCACGTCCAATGGCGGAGGTCACCGGCCGCGCGTTTTCCGACTTGGTCGACTCGCTCGTCTTGCGCCCCGCCCAGATGCAGCACGCCGCGCGTCAGCATCGACGCCTCCCGCTCCCACCCGAAATCGCCGCATCGATGGCGATCCCGTACCGCGTGGATTCGGCCGGTCGGCTGCAGCAGTCCCCGCCCCCGCCGCCGCAGGGGGATGGGGCGGCGGGTGGGGTGATCGCCAGCGCGATGGATCTCGCTCGCTTTGATATCGCACTCGCGCGCGGCACACTGCTCACCCCGACGTCTCGCGCGGCGTTGTGGACGCCGACGCGCACGGCCGACGGCCGCTCGCTCCCCTACGGACTCGGCTGGTTTCTGGGTCAGCACGAGCGGCGTCGCCTGGCGTGGCACACGGGACTCTGGGAGGGGCAGTACTCCGCGCTGTATCTCAAGGTCTTGGGCAACACGCCCGCGGACCGGCTCACGCTGGTGCTGCTCGCGAACAGTGACGCGCTGCAGTGGCCGACTCGCCTGGACGAGGCGACGATTGAACGGTCGGCCTTCGCCACGGCGTTCTTGGCCGCCTTCCCCGCACGCGGGCGCGCACCCTGACAGGCGCGCATCCCGCGGCGCCACATACCCTCGCGTTCGCGCTGACCTCCAACCGCGGGATTGCACCACCGCGCACAGACTAGGATGTCTCTCCCGATCTCAACCGCGCGCCTTGTACTCCGGCCGCTGCGACGCACCGACCTCGCGGCGTTCCTGTCATACCGCTCCGACCCAGAGGTCGCGCGGTATCAGTCGTGGGAGGACATCTCCCGCGCCGCCGCAACGGCCTTTCTGCGCGCACAGGCGAAGCCGTCACTCAGCGCTCCGGGCGTCTGGCAGCAGATCGGCATTGCACGCGTTTCGACCGACCAGCTGATCGGGGACATCGGCCTCCTGCTTCGAGAGGACGGCCGCTCCGCCGAGATGGGGTTCACGGTGGCACGGGAGCACCAAGGGATCGGCCTGGCACGCGAGGCCTTGACGGGGCTGTTCGGCGTCTTGCTCTCGCGCCAAACGCTGGAGCGCCTCGACGCGGTCATTGACGCGCGCAACGTGCGCGCACTGCGGCTTGTTGAACGCCTCGGCTTTGAGCTCCGCTCCTCAGCGGAGGTGCTGTTCAAGGGCGCCCCCTGCACCGAGCACACCCTGACGCTCTCACGCGCGGCATGGGCCGCATCACAGGCCGTTGCCGCTCACGCACGCGGAGGCCGCGCATAGCGGTCGATTCGCGACCGCATTCAATTAGTTGCGCTCGGAGCGACACCCAGTGCCGCTGAATCGACGACCACAATTCTCGTAAACGCTCAGCGCGCAGGCCCGCAACGCGCAAAGGAGACGCCGATGTCACCCTCAGAGACGACGACGCTTCGCGATGGCGACCACTGCACGGTGACCGCCGGTACGCACGCGGGGAAGTCCGGCACGGTCCGCGACATCAAGACGAGCAAGACCGGTCACGTGACGATCACAGTAGTGCAAGCAAACGGCGCTCGGTTCAAGACCCTCGCGCGCAACGTGCGTCTCACGACGTGAATCTGGGCGTTCGTAGGGGCAGAGGGCGTCACCGCCGTCCCCGCACATCGGCGACGGAATAGGACAGCGCCGCACCGCGCGCCGCGGACGGCCCGCGCGCCGCGGCGAGCGCCGTGCCGCTATATTTGCTGAAACTCAACGCCTCCATGCCCCCTCTTTTCGATCCGTCGCTCGCCGCCCTTCCAACCGCCCTCGCGGGCGAGTTCGCACTCGAGCGCGAGATTGGTCGCGGCGCCATGGGCGTGGTCTATCTCGCCCGCGATGTCGTGCTGGACCGCCAGGTCGCCCTCAAGGTGCTGCCGCCCGACACGGCCACGAGCGAGGTGCGGGCGCGCTTCCTGCGCGAGGCGCGGACGGCCGCGCAGCTTTCGCACCCGCACATCGTGCACATCCACCGCGCCGACGAGCGCGGCGAGTTTGCCTTCTTCGTCATGGGCCTGGTGGACGGCGAAAACTTGGGCCAGCGCGTGCGCGACCGCGGCCCGCTTCCGCCGGTCGACGTCGTGCGCCACCTGCGTGAGGTCGCCTGGGCGCTCGCCTACGCGCATGCCCACGGCGTGATTCACCGCGACGTGAAGCCGGAGAACATCATGATCGAGCGCGGCACCAACCGCGCGCTCGTCACCGATTTCGGGATCGCACGCAGCGAACGGTCGCCCAGCATAACGGGCGAGGGACACGTGGTCGGGACAGCGCACTATATGAGCCCGGAGCAGGTGCAGGGCACGGCGCTCGACGGACGGTCCGATCTCTACTCGCTCGGTGTCGTTGGGTACTTCCTGCTCAGCGGACGCCTGCCGTTCGAAGGGGACGGCGCCACCGCGGTGCTCGTCGCCCACATCACGAAGCCGGCGCCGCCATTGCTCTCCATAGCACCAAATGTCCCGCGCGCGCTCGCGGCGGTCATCGATCGCTGTCTGATGAAGGACCCGACGGCGCGCTATGCCACCGGCGAAGAGCTCTCGGAGTCGCTGCGACGCGCCATGGAAGGAGCGGTGGCGGCACGCGAACCCGTGGTGAGCGGCGGTCACCGCGTGCTGTCGGAGGATCAGGCAGCGCTCGTCTGGCGTCGCGCGGCCCAATTGCAGGCCGAGGCGGCCGCGCGCCTCGAGCGCGAGACGCGCGCCAGCGCCACGCGCGCCCTCGGGACTGGCATCGCCTCTGACGGTGACGCCAAGGGCGAACCGAGCGCACCCGGCACGTCGACCTATCGGCTGCAGGATGTCGAGTCGGCCGCGGTCGAAGCCGGCATCTCGCAGCGCTTCGTCGCGCTCGCGCTCTCGGAATTGCCGCGCGACGCCGCGGCGCCGCTGCCGCTTGACGGCACCAGCGTACGCGGCTGGCTGGCCCAGCGGCTCTTTGGCGACCTCCGTCCGGCGCTCTCGGTCTCGCGGGTCATCCGGGCACCGGCGCGCGACGTGCTCAAGCTCATCGGGCGCACGTTTCAGGGGATGCCGTACCGGATGACCCTGCGCGACCAGATTGGACCGCACCCGCTTGACGGCGGCATCATCGTGTTCAAGCTGCCGGACATGGACATGTCTGGGCAGGTGGGCTACGCGTTTACCTGGCTCCGCTATGGCTTCTTCACGCGCGAGGTGCGCGTCACGCTGCGCGCGCTGGCCAACGAGCGTGGCGTCACGGAGGTGTCGGCTTTCGCCGATCTGCGCCCGGGCCACGGCGTCAACGTCTGGGGCTACGGCATGCTCTCCGGCGGTGCCACCGTTGTGGCCGGCGCCACCGGCGCGGTCATTGGCGTGAAGGCCATGGCGCTGGCGGGTGCGATGCTCGCCGCTCCGGTCGCCATCACCGGACTCGCCGCCGGCGCGCTCGCGCTCGCGGCCTCGCGCGCGTCATACCGTTGGTCATTGAAGAAGGCGACGATCGAACTCGAGGAACTGCTCGCGGCGATCGACCTGTCGCTGCGCTCGCGTTCGATTTTCGACGAAGATCCGCCGCTGCTCCCGCCGCCCGCCCCCGCGGCAGGTGGCGATGACATCTTGATGGTCGTTTAGGCGCGCCGCGCGGGGCCCATTGCTGCCGCGCGCACCTGCGAAACGCACGCGAACACCCCACATTGCGAACATGCGCCCCCAAATCCAGCCGCGCCATCTAGCGCTTGCGCTCTGCGCACTGCTGTGCGCCCCCGCCCTGCCGGCGCAGACGCCCGGCGCGCTCCGCGGGCGGGTCGTGGACGATCGCACCGGTCAGCCGCTGGCGAGTGTGGAGGTAACCGCCGGCGCGACGCTCCCCGCGGCCACC
The DNA here is from genome assembly GCA_031127085.1 of Gemmatimonadota bacterium. Lineage (GTDB taxonomy): Bacteria > Gemmatimonadota > Gemmatimonadetes > Gemmatimonadales > Gemmatimonadaceae > PNKL01. The sequence goes on from JARIEY010000025.1 coordinate 5,121, forward strand.
ACGGACTCGAGCGGGGCCTTCGTCTTTCGCGATATCACCGCGGGCCGCTATGAGGTCGTCGCACGCAAGGTGGGCTTTCAGCAGGCCTCGGCGACGTTCACCGTGACCGGTGCGAGTGATCCGGAACTCCTGTTGCGGCTCGAACGAATTGCCGCCGACCTCGCGAAAGTCACCGTCACCGCGCCCGGCACCGACCGTCGGCTCCAGGCGTTTGAGGCGCATCGCAGCGAGCGCTTGGGCGGGTCGTTTCTCACGGCAGCGGAGTTAGCCACGGAGCGCGGGCGCTCGCTCGCCGATGTGCTGCAGCGCGTGGCGGGCGCCGATATCGTCCGCGGCATGGGCGGTCAGGCCTGGTTCGCGACGCGCCGCGGCTACGACTCCATTCGGTACATGCCGCAAGTCAGCCAGATGGATCGCGCCCGTGGAGCGTCCACGGGGCTGTGCTACGCGGCGGTAGTGCTCAACAGCGTGTTCGTGTACCGCGGCACCGGCGACGACCTCTTCGACATCAACACCCTCGCCCCCGACGCGATTCTGGCGATCGAGGTCTACAAGGGAGGGGCGAGCATGCCCCTGGAATACAACGCCACGCGTGGCACCTGCGGCTTGCTGGTGATTTACACCAAGTAGGGGCGCTCACGAATCGGTATCACGTACGCGCGGATTGATCCCGCGCATGCGAAAGGCGCGCAGGGAAACTCCCCGCGCGCCTTTCGCACGCTGCGCCTGATTGCAGAGCCGCGTTCTACTTGAGCTCCACCGTCGTGCTCACCGTCCCGCCCTTCACTGCGGCGTACTGAATGGTGACCTGCCCCGATCCCTTCACCAGGTATTCGATGGTCCGCGTCGTCCGCCCGGGAACTCCATTGCGGACGAGGATTCGCTTCAGGTCCTTCTGATCAATCATCGACAGCGGGCCCGGCTGGAACTTGTTGGGCACGAGGCCAGCGGCGATCACGCCAACGTTGCGGCCCTCGATCGTGAGCAGGTCCGGCCGGACCGTCCGGCTCGCGGCGGCCTTCTCCATGATCGTCGGGATGACGCGGTCGTTCGTGACGTCCACGCGCACACGATACACATCGCCTTCCACCTTCTGCACCGTGGCCGCGCCCATCGCGAGGTGCGGCATCTGGTCAGCGTGGTGCAGCGTGAACGCCATGTTCCGGTGGAAGAGCTCCATACTCATGAAGCGCGGATTCACGCGCCCCTGCAGCTTCTTCCACCCACCCAACTCGACCTTTCCGTACTGCGGATGATCGAATGGCGTCCAATCCTGGTATTCGTCGCCGAACTCGAGGAAGTCGTCGAAGAAGAAATCCCCCTTCTGGCCGGAGATCGGCGAGTTGGGATCGGCCGCCTGCTTCTGCAGCAGCGGGCTGTTGAAGTACTGGTCGCCGTTCCACAGCTCGTTGGAGTACGAAAGGATGCCGAGGCCGTCGTTCATCCAGTCGATGGACCCGCCGTGCACCGTGTAGAGCCCGCGCCAGATGACGAGATAGTCGTAGTACGGGAGCATGCGCTCGCCGGCCTCCGCGATTTCGTCGTACGCGCGAATGTCCGCGGCGGGATAGTCGCCATACCAGGCAGAACCCGGCGGCCGGAGAATCATGCCGCCCGAGTTGTGGTACGTCTGCATGCCGGCGATGTTGGGATGCGACATCCAGAAGTCGTTCGTGACCCGCGCCTCGGGAAGCTGGAACGGGTAGTCCATTGACCCGCCCTGCACATAGTTGGGCTGCCAGTCCGATCCGTAGTTGCGGTTGGGATCGTAGCCGCCCGGCGGATCCTCATCGATCAGTCCGTCGCCATCGTTGTCCTTCCCCTCGCGCCCGAGAATGATCCAGTCGCCCTTCTCGCCCGGCGCCACCGGCTCAAGGATCCGCTTGTCCTGATGGCTGATGCGGTGCGTGCCCTGACCGGGCACGTACTTCCGGATTGTCTCGATGATCCCGTTGCCATTCAGATCGTCCGGGCCATCCTCGTCGAACAGTCCGTCGCCGTCGCTGTCGACCGGCACATGACCGGTGCGCGCGCCGGATCCCGTGCCGTGCATGAAGAAGTCGCGCCCGTCCGGGTTGATGGTCGGCACGATGTAGAAGACGCGCTCATCCACGAGGCGGCGGATCGTGGGAATCCGCTCGTAGTTCTCCATCAGGTACCAGATGGTGTACAGCGACACCTCGGTGCCCTGAATCTCATTGCCGTGCACGTTGGCCTCGATGAACATCGCGGCCTTGCTCATCTCGGGACCGGTGCTGGGGTTGCTCACCGTCATCATCCAGATATCGCGCTGACCGTAGCTCTTCCCGAGCGACTGCAGCTTCAGGAACTTGGGCCAGGTCCGCTCCATGAGCTTCAGCCGCTCGCCGACCTCGGTGTGGTCAAGCCAGCGATCCCAGGTGAGGTTGAGTTTGTGCTCCGGATCCGAGCCGCGTTTGGCGACTTGCGCACCGGCCACACCGGACACGCACAACATCAGAACGGCACAGGAGAGGACAGTACGCAGTCTCTTTCGGTTCATCGTCGATGCTCCCGTCGGCATCATGGTCGGCGTCGTCAGCGTCACTTGAGTGTCACGGTCGCGCTATCCGTGCCTCCCTTCTGCGCGAGGAGAGCGATCACGACCGCGGCGCCGGGCTTGCCGCGGATCACCCAGCTGATGCGTTGGCGCGAGTGCGATCCGTTCAGGCTGGCGATCCGCATCGCCTTGGGCGCGCCGGTCACGATGCTCTCGGTCGGCACCTGGATCTGCACGACCACGGGCTTCACCGATCCGGACACGACGCCGTGCTGCAGGGCGCTGGGGAAGAACCCGGTGTTCTCGACGTCCACCGTCACGGTGAAGAGGCCTCCTCCGTGCGCCTTCACCTCGGAGCTCGCAATCCGCACGCGCGGCAGCATCGAGGCGAGCTTGACGACGAACTCGCCGTGCTTGCGGCCGAGTGCGGCGAGATCCTTGGCGGCGGCGTTGGTCGTCACAGAAGGGCGGAAGCCGCCAATCTCGACGTCGCCGAGTTGGGCATGCTTGTACGCCGTCCATGGAACAAAAGCGTTGACGCCCGCTCCCTCGAGCGCGCGCAGAATGGCAGCGTCTCCCGTGGCGGCCGGTCGGGCGTCTCCCGCGGGCGCCGGCTTCGCGTCACCCGCACCCGATGGCTTTGCCTCAGCCGCCGCAGCGCTCAGTGACCACCCCGGCGTCGAGAATGACGGCACCCCGAACTGGAAGTAGCCGAACTGGAAAAAGGTGCCGCGAGCGCGCCGCAGCGGCGGGAGCGCCTTGATGCCCGTGGCGGACTTGTACGCCTCGGAAACGGCCTTGAAGTACTCGATGTCCGCCCGATGCACCGTCGTATCCGGGCGGCGGCCAGAAGCGGGGTTGTTGTTTGCCCCGGGCTGCGCGCCGCGCAGGCGGGTACCACCACCAAATCCGCCGCCAAAACCACCGCCAAACCCACCGCCGCCAAATCCACCACCACGAATGGCCGGCTGGAGCATACCCGACTCAAAGATCGCCGCGTTCGACGCGTCGGCGAACGCCGGGAGACTCAGTGACGTCGGCGCGCCCAGCTTGCCCGCCGCGTCAGGCGGCGTCACCAGATTATCGCTCTGCCCGAACGTCAAAATCGCCGCGATGTTGCGGTGGGCGAGCACGAACTCCATCAGCGCCCTGCTCTCCCGCTCGCTCACCATGTGCGGGCCGGCATCCGCATCGAAGTAGGGGTAGTCGTGCTGGAAGTTCCGATTCAGGTCGACGCCGCCCGGGCCATCCTCGTTGATGAAGCCGTCGCCGTCCGAATCCACGCCTTCCCAGTACAGCTTGTAGGTGCCGACTTCGCCCTTGGCGACATCGGCCTTTTTGAGCGTGCGAGGATCGGCCGGGTCGATCATATACGCGCCCGCCGGATCCTTCACGCGCATCACGGTGATCAGGCCATCGCCATTCAGGTCTTCGGGCCCGTCTTCGTCCGTGCGGCCGTCGTTGTCGTCGTCATACGGCCTGGCATTGCCTCGGCGATCCGCCTTCACGGTGGCGAACGCGACCTCGGCGCCGTCAGGATTCAGGCGCGGAAGCAGGTACACCACATTCGCGTCGAGCACCGACTTGACCGCCGGGCTGGTCGCATTGGTCAGGAGATACCGAATGGTCTCCAGCGCGTGCGAGCTGCCGACGAGTTGATCGCCCTCGAGGTTGCCCACGACCAGCACACCGGGCCGCTGCGCGAGCGGCTTCCCGCCGGGATTTCCGATCTCGACGACCCAGATGTCACGACCGCCGAGCGTCGTGCCAAGGGACGTCAGCTTCGCCGAGGGGGAGCTGCCGACCACCCGGCGCAGTTCCTGGGTGAGCGCGCCGTGGTCCAGATAGGCGGCTGACTGAGCGTGCATGGCAGCCGCGTGGGCCACAAACACGAGAGCGAGGAGCCGTTTCATGACGAATGTCGTGAGCGAGAGAAGTGACGGAGCCTGCCGATAGGCCGAGCAGGAGAGTGTACGGAACGCGGAGGGAGCAGGGCAAGGGGAGATCAGCGCGCCTCTCGCCGAGCTCGATGCGCCACCGCACATTCTCCTAACGCGAACCACCGCCAAACCGCTCACGCAGAGGGAGAGCCCCCAAATGTCGAAGGTCACCCCGTTTCTGATGTTCAACGATCAGCTCGAAGCGGCCATCGCGTTCTACACCGCCACCTTCCCGGATTCCCAGGTCCGGAACGTCGCCCGCACCGGCACGGATGGGCCGATCACGTCTGCAGAGTTCGTCGTCGGCGGCCAGGCGTTCATGGGCTACAACGGAGGGCCGTACTTCGCGTTCTCCGAGGGGGTCTCGCTGTACGTCGATTGCGAGGATCAGGCCGAAGTCGACGAATACTGGGACAAGCTGGTCAAGGCCGGCGCGACGCCAACACAGTGTGGCTGGATCAAGGACCCGTTCGGCCTCTCGTGGCAGATTGTGCCGAAACGGTTTATGCAACTCATCGGCGACCCGGACCCCCGAAAGGTGCAGGCCGTGATGGAGGCGATGATGACGATGGTGAAGCTCGACGTGGTGGCCCTTGAGAAGGCCTATCAAGAGGCGTAGTTGCACCGACCGGCACGGGGCCGACAATTCCGTGTAGATTCGAGACATGTTCACACGCGACACCCTTCGCCGGCTCCGGGCCATCGCCCTCAATGGCGTTGCCTGGGGCGGAGCGTGGTTTTTCGGTGTGATGACGATGGCAACGACCGCGAACCTTATCGACGGGCGCGGATTCCTCATCGATGGCTGGGAACTCGCCGTGCCCGGCGGGATCCTGTTCGCCGTGACGGGTGTCGCGTTCTCCACCGTGATCACGCTGGTGCTCCGCGGGCGGACGCTCGCGGAACTCAGCTGGATGCGCTTTGGCCTCGGTGGGGGCGCCGTGTCGTTCCTCTTTCTCCCGACGCTGATCAGCGCACTGCGCGTCATCAGTGGCGACGACATGCTTGGGCTCAGCAAGCTGCTGGGCACCGGCTCGCTCGGCTTCCTGTTCGGTGGCATGGCTGCGGCGGGCTCGCTAACGCTCGCGCAACTGGCCGACCGCCACTTGCTGAGCCAGCGTGCGAGCGCACCGGCGCTGCTAACGGAAGAGTCGATGGACGCTCAAGGTGAAACGTGACGTGCGTACCGCAACTCCATTCGCAGTGAAATCTCGACTGCTCATCGCGTGTGCGTTGCTGCTTGGCAGCGGTTGCCGCCACACGACGCCGCAACCGCAAGCGCAGCCCATCGCCTTTGTCGCCGAAGGCGGCACAGTCTACCGCGAGGAGGCAAACGGCCGCCGCGCCGTCCTGGCACTTGATTCGTCCGCCGCGCCTGCTGGCACGGCAATCGTGCCCCGCCAGTGGACGCCCGCACAGGGCAGCACCTTCAGTGTTGCCGCAACGCGCTTCCGGCGCGTCGTCCCCTCGCCACGCATGGACTGGGTGGCATTTGAAACGGCCGGCACGCACGAACTGGTTGGGGTTGTCCCCGCGGCCGGCGGCGCGCTCAAAGTGCTCGACTTCTACTTCGATTCGTCCGCCGATTCGCTGCGCTGGGCGCCATCCGGCCGGTACCTCACGGCATTCTACATGCCGCCCTCCGGCACTGCGGAAGTGCGCGTCTATGACGCGGCGCTGGGGACGCGAATCAAATGACGGGCGCGCGCGCCGCGGCGCTCATCGGACTGGTCGCCGTTGCCGTTGGCTGCGGCGGCAAAGACACCACGGCGCCGACACCGACGCCGGTGGTGCGGTGCATCAGTTCGTCGGCGTCGCATACCCAGAGCGTCAGTGCGCCGGTGACCGACATCCCGACCAAGTACGATTCGCTGTTTGTGGCGGCAGCCAACGAGTTTGGCGTCTCCTCTGCCCTTCTCAAGTCAGTCGCGTACGTGGAGACGCGCTGGCAGATGGTGCAAGGCGAGGAGGAGTTCGAGGGTCGGCCGGCCGCCTTCGGCGTCATGGCATTGCGGGGCGAGCGCTTGACGAAAGGCGCCGCGCGCGCGGGAGTCTCGGTGCGGGCAGCGAAGTACGACGCCGCAGCCAACATCCGCGCAGCCGCCGCCCTGATCGCCGCGGGGGGACTGGATGCGGTCACGGACATCGCGCTGCCGGAGGGCCGCGCCGCCTTTGCGCGCGAAGTCGATGCGGCGCGGGGCGTGCCCGGAGCGCGCCTGCAATCGCAGGTGGCACCCAACGGGTGTCCCACGCCGACCGTCGATTTTGCGACGTCACTGTGGCGGCCGTCGCCGAACTACAACACGCGCACGACCGGCATTTCGATGATCATCATCCATACCTGCGAAGGCGGATACACCGGATGCTGGAGCTGGCTGGTGAATCCGGCGTCGCAGGTCAGCGCGCACTACGTGGTGAATGAGAGCGGGAGCGAGGTGTCGCAGTTGGTCCGCGAGAAGGATCGTGCCTGGCAGATTGCGGCGACGTACAACTGCGCGCTGAATCAGAATCTCGACTGCGCCATGAACGGCACGCAGATGAACCACATGACCATCGGCATCGAGCACGCCGGCTATGCGTCGCAGGATTCGTTTCCGACGTCGCAGCTGCAGAAGTCGGCGCAGCTGGTCTGCGACATCACCAAGCGGCAGGGTATTCCGCGTGATTCCCTGCACATCCTCGGCCACGGGCAGATGCAGCCGGCCAATCGCACGGATCCCGGCCCGCGGTGGCCGTGGAACCGGTACATCGCGATGATCCGCAGTGCCTGCGGGGACAGCTGACCGCGCGACACGTGCAGGCGTCGGCGGCGGATCCTCCGCCACAGGACACGCGGCGTGAGTCGCGGCCGCTACGCGACGGCCTGCAGGACTATCTCCCGGGCGCGAGCCGGGCCAACGCCGCTTCGAGCACGAGATCCCGCCCCTGTGCTGCGGCGCCCGCATCCCAGCGCACGAACTCGTCGGGTGGAATGCCCTGCCATTCGATCACACGACGGTCCGCGGTTCGTTCGATCCACCGCGGGACGGTGTAGCGCCATCCGTCGCCGAGTGAGTGCTCGGCGGGATTGCCGGTGCCGCCGCCAGTGGTGTCGCCCAGGATCAGGACGTTGGGCAACTCACGCATCGCGGCGATGAAACTCTCATTGCTCGAGAACACACCGCGGCCAGACAGCACGACCACCGGGCGCGTGAACTGGAAGGCGCCGCGCGGGGCAACGCGGCGTACCGTCTCGGGCCCGAAGTCGTCGTGCCGCGGTCCGCTCCGGTACTGCACGGAGCCAGTCACCGTACTCGTTGTCGCAAAACGCCCCGCGAATGCGAAGGCCAGCGCGTCATCGCCGCCGCCATTCATTCGAACGTCGACGATCATCGCCGGCGCATCGCGAAAATGATCGACCACGCCATCCAGGTCAGCGACGGTGAACCGGCTGTTCGTCCACCCGCCGATCGTGACGTACGCCACGCCTGCCATCATGCAATAACTCAGGTCCGGCTTCACCTGGCGGAGTCCGCAGGCGGATGCCGTACGGTCCCACGACGACCGCTCCCAGTTCTTGCGGTCCGCCGGCAGGTACGTGGGAAGTGACGAACCATCTGGCTTGATCAAGCGGACGTGCACATCGCGGAGCGGGGTCAGCATCTCGACGAGGATGTCGGCAAGCGCGGTCTGCGACGTCGCCGTGGCCGCGCGCGGGCGGAAGGCCGCGCGCAACGAATCCCAGTTGACTCGCTTGTAGGCAAAGTACGGATACTCCGCGTCGAACGCGGTCCACACGGCATCGAAGCGGCCGATCATGCTCGCGGGCGGCTCCGTGGGGGACGACTTGCAGCCCACCGCGGCAGCTGCGGTGATCAGCACAGCGCCCAGCCACGTTCGATGCGATCTCTTCACCGGAGCTCCAAACGCGAAAGTCGAACGCGGACACTCACGCGAGGCCGTTGAAGTATGGCGCGGCTCGGCGCGCCGAGCGAGGTGCCGCGCGTGGCGCCGTGGTATTGCGCCGTAGGCCGCTCAGACGCAACGTCCACCGCGTGATCTCCTCCTTTGTCGCGCGCCTCAGCGCCTCCCTTCTGGAGGCCGGCGATGCCACTCCCCTCGTGCGCATGATCGCCGTGCCATTCGTCGTCATGGCGGTCCTGTATGGGGTGCTGCTCGTCCGCGGACCATTTGATCGGCCTGCTGGGCGCTAACTCGCATGGACTCCATGAATGCTCGCCTGCGTCGCGTGAAGCTCATCCACACGCTTGCGTGGGCCTTTTTCGCGTCCTGCGTGGTTCTCATTCCGTTTGCCGCGGCGCAACACCGTTTCGGCTTGGCCGCCACGCTCATCGGTGCCGTTGCGGTGGAATCGCTGGTGCTCGTAGTCAACGGGTGGCGCTGCCCACTCACCGATATCGCGGCACGCTACACCGAGGACCGGCGCCCGAACTTCGATATCTATCTTCCCCTGTGGCTGGCGCAGTACAACAAGGAGATCTTCGGCTCAGTCTACGTAGTGGGGATTCTTTGGACGCTCGCCGCATGGTTCGGAGTACATGGCGCAACGTGATCCGCAGCCGGAGCGCGCGGTCGTGCACACGGACGCTGCGCCTGACCTCGTGGCGCGACGGCGCATCGCGCGGCTTGCTCGTACCGCGCTGATGCTCGGTGGACTCGGCGTCGCCGCCTGGACCTGGCTGCAGGTGCGCGCCGAGTTCTTCGACGGTTTCGAGCATGGACCCGAGCAGATATTGGAACAGAGCCGGTGAGCATCTCTCCAGAGGACACCCCGATGCGAAATAGCTGGCTGCTGGTGGCGTCGACGCTCGTGGTGCTCGTTGCCCTCGCGCATTCATATCTGGGCGAGCGCTACATTCTGACGCGCCTGTTTCGGCGCGCCGACCTGCCGCACTTGTTTGGCTCCGATGTCTTTACCAAGCGCACGCTCCGGTTTGCTTGGCATCTCACGTCCATCGCGTGGGTCGGAGCGGCGGTCCTGCTCTGGGTGCTCGCGCGCGGCGACGCCATCGGCGGGATTCGCGTGGTGAGCGCCACGTTTTTCGTGACCGCGCTGGTGACCGCGCTGGTGACCGCGGCCGGATCGCGCGGACGACATCTCGCATGGCCGGTCTTTTTGGCAATCGCCCTCGCCGCGTGGCCATGAGATCGGTCATCAGCCAGGAGCCGATAGTTGGCGTCGCGGCCGTGAGTCCCACCGAGTACAACAGTCTCCGCATGCTCGCAGGTCACATGAAGTTGCGGCCAGCCGAGGCGGTGGCAGGCAGTGCTGTTCAGGAAGGCTACGCGGTGAGGTCACAGCGCGCATTGGTACTTCCCAATGGCAAGGTCGTCACAGCATTCGCTCTTTGAGGCCTGCCCCACGTAGGGGCATGCAGCGCACGCACCGAGCGCCAGTCTGGCAGCTGACACACGACGGCGCATGCGGGTCGGCGATCCGCGTGCGCCGCCCCCCTGCCGTCCTCGGTGCGCTCGTCAGTTGAGACGGGCGCGCAGTCGCGCTCGTCCGCCGGACACGACCCAGAACGGATTAGAGTCGCCCACGCCAAAGCCGATAGTCAGCGGCAGCGGAATCGTACTTTCCATGCGCGCTGCCGCGGCATCGAAATACGAGAGTTCAGCCGGTGTGAGCAGCCTGCCATAGCTCAGGACTACCGTCGCGATCGTAAACTCGGAGGGAGATGCACCGGCAGCAGGCGCACGAGCGCCGTGTGCCGCGACATACTCGTCGATGGTGTAGGTGGTCGCGGGCGTGAGAAGTCCCGGCGTGATCGCGTTCAGGGACAGCGATCTGGGCAAAATCAAGGCGGGCGGCACGGAATCGCGCGGCACGAGCCCCATGAGATAGAGGTCCCACATGGTGTACCGTCCGCCCTGCGATCGCGCCTCCAGACGATACAGACCGTTCCCCGCTGCAACGAGCCCGTATTGGAAGAATCCTCCCGCGCCTGATCCAGGGATCGACACTCCCATGACACTCTCATTGCCGATGTCCGAGAGAGGCCAGTGTGGGTTGCCAACTCGGAGCAGGGTGTCGACGGCGAAGCTAATCCACGCGTGCCCGACTTCGTGAGCCAGCGCGCTCTGCGGGTCGAAATACTCGTCACTCGGATAGTGCACGAGCCCGCGTAACCGTCCGGCGCTGCCATGGCCCACGCTGTTGTTAAACTGCTGAAGCCCTATGCCGCGCACATCATTGCGTACGCCGGCATAGAATCGGTTGTTGCCGGACGTCACGTTGGCGACGATGGCCAGAAAGTCAAAGCGATCTCCGAGCAGCTGCAGTGCGCGCGACGTCACGGAAGGGCTCGCAGCGACGCCGAGCAGGGGCGCATCGACACGCAGATTCAACACGAAGGCGCTGCGTTGCGCGTCGCTCGCGAGCGGGGTGATCGCCACGTCCGGCGTCTGCGCCTCGCGCACGTTCACGCCGAGCAGCGTCCGACGGGTCAGCGTGCCCGCGGCGTCTCGCAAATCCAAAAAGCCGGCGAGGTTGTGCAGGGAGTTCGGCCGATATCCACTCAGCGCGATGGTCGGATCGAGCTCGAACATCAGCACCCCATTGCCAACGCTCTGGAGCGGCGTGCTGGCGCCGCCGCAGGGAGGCGTTGGATTGCTGCAACCGGCTCGCTCGACAAAGGTGATGCTGGTGACCCCTGTCGGCGGCACCCAGAGCACGCGCGTCTTCGTCCGCTGGCCGACCGTCATCACGCGCGGGAACTGTACGTAGTAGTCACGCTGCGCAAGCGTTGGCATGAAGTAGGCGATCGCTGACACACGACGCGTGGCATCCTGCGTCGACACCGCAGTGATGACCACCGTGTCGCCTTCGGGAATCACCGCCGGCGCGACGTATTCGCCGCCGCTCGAAATCAGGCCAGTGGCCGTACTTCCGCCGGGCACGCCGTTCACCAGCCAGGTCACGGGCCATGGGCCGCCAAGCTGATCCAGCGCCGCAAACGTCGCGCGCGCGAGTGGCGCTACCGCCGCAAGCGCGGGCGAGACATTGTCCAACAACACGGTTGCCGACGCGACGAAGGTGACCGGCGAGCCGGTCAGTCCGGCCGCCGTCGCGATGAGCGTCTGCTCGCCGGCCACCGCGCCAAGCCGCCAACTGCCGACGGTTGCGATACCCTCCGCGCTCGTGGTCGCGGTGCCGCCGGTTACCGTCCCGCCACCCGAGCCGACGGTAAAGCTCACTACCGTCCCGGCCACCGCGTTGCCATCTGCGTCGACCACACGCACAGCGGGCGGCTGCGCAACGGCCGCGCCAGCCGGGGCGATGGCCTGATTGCCTGCGCTCACCGCGATGCGGCTCGCGGCGCCCGCGGTGAGCGTGACTGTCGCGTTGACCGACGCCAGACCCGTCGCCGCAAACTCCAAGGTCCGTGCGCCAACCGCTCCCGCAATCTGCAGATCGGTGAACGCGGCCTTGCCGCTGGCGTCCGTGACCGCAGCAACGGCTCCACTGAGCACGCCACCTCCGGACGACATGGTCGCCGCGATCTGGGTGCCCGATTGAGCGACGAATCTCCCGTTCGCGTCCACCAACTGCACGACCGGCTGAGTGGAGAACGGCACGCGATTGACGACGGACACTGGCGACGACGTCAGGACGAGTTTCGCCGCACGCACCACTGGGAGTTCAGTGCCGGCTTTCGTGCTCTCGCCGCAGGCCGTCCCGAGCAGAACCACACTGAGCAGATGCAGACGCTGGCAAACGGTCATGAGTACAAGCCCTCGCGGAGAGTCACAGCCGACTGTTTGGCATCCGTCTCACTCAGCGGAAGCGGACCTCGGACGCACTCGAACACGAAAGGACGCAATGCGCCGGAGCAACTCGGTGGGCAATCCGTTCGAGCGCCACCCAACCGTGGAACTCCTCGTCGCATCGCACGAATGTGGGACACCCGACTCCACTTTGCAACGGGGAAGACATCTCGAGGAGAGTTCGCGTTGGAGGACCCGCTGCGAATGGCGTGAGGGATGAACCGCGAGTCCGACCGAACGATCCGCTCTCCGCGCGTCGACTCGCGCGCCATCGCCGGTACCGTGCGCGCGGCGTTCGGCCGCCGGCCACATCGCGTTGCGCCACGCCCGCTCGTGCCCCATAGTCAGCGAGCGGCGAGGCAGCCGCCTGTCGCGACGCGCGGACATACGGGACCGCGTGCCACCGAACGACGGCCATCCCGCATCATCTTGGACCGCCATGCGCCGCTCACTCGCTGCACTCGTGGTGTTCTGCACGACGGTCTCGGCGTGCACCCCCGCGAGCACGGCGACCGCGCTCGTCGGCACGTACGTGCTCTCGATCGGCGTCGACACGCTTGAGCTTCGCGTCGACGGCCACTACCGACGATTGATCACCGATATTGGGGCACGCCACGTGGCGGTCGACACGGGTCGCTGGCGCCTCGCCAATGGCGGGCGTTTGGTGGCGCTTGCCGCGTTGCCGAATCGTTGGCCTGACCACGGTCGGTTCGACCCGATCTCGGGAGCATGGCACCTGCCGGATACGATGGTGCGGCGCACGGAAGCCCTTATCATCGGCGCCAGTTGGCGAGGCGCGGTGACACTCGGACTCAAGCCGGAACTCGGCTGGCGGTATCGGCGTGTGGCGCCGCGGTAGCGCGCGGGGCCACCAACCGTCCCCTCCGTCATCAGCGAGACCCCGAGGAGCCGCATTGAGCCGATCGACCCTGCCCCCAGCATCATCCAGTTCGCGAAGCTCTCGCTCCCTACCGCGAGCTTCGAGCCGAACGAGAATCGCCGCGCTCTTGCTCGCGGCTTCGCTGAGCGCGTGCGTCGGTGCCCCCACGCGCGCCTCCGAAGATGCGGTGCGTCACGTGTGGAGTGAGTATCTCGCCTCGAAGCGCGGCCAGTTCGCGACGAACGCCAGAACACCCTCTCCACTCTGGGACGCTACGGAGCAGGCCACGTGGCCGATGTACGACCTGGCGGGATTCTATCTCCCCGACCACGCCATCCCCGAGGTGCTGAGCGTCACGCCCGTCAACGCATCGGTCGACAGCGCCTACCAGATCGTCACGCGTTTCTGGCCCAAAGGGAGCGCTGCGCGGGACGCTGCGGCAAAGCCCGCGCTCACGATGTCGGTCTATGCGCGCCGCGTGGGCCGGCGCTGGCGGCTCGCCAACGCGTTACCGTACCGCACGAGCGCGTGGGTCCACGCAACACGCGGCCGCATCAGTTTTCGCGTGGCCCCCGCCCTGCGCTTCGACGAGACCAAGGCCGTGCGTGCCGCGCGGTTCGTCGACTCCGTCGCGACGGCGTTCGGCGTGCGGCCGCCGCCGCGCCTTGACTACTACGTCACGGAAAGCGTCGACCAAGCCCTGGACATCCTCGGCGTGGTGGTCCCCGAGCGCTACGGCGCCGCAGGAGGATTCTCCAAACCCGTCAACGCGCAGGTCTTCTCCGGCATCCCGGCGATTGGCGAGGAGTATCGCCACGAAATCGCGCACGTCGTGCTCCTCCCAGTCATTCGCGGAAGCAGCACAACGCTCCTCGCATCGGAAGGCGTACCGACCTGGTTGGGTGGAACGGCCGGCCGGGACTTTCCGGAATCGGTGCGGCATCTCGCGTCACAGCTGACGGCGCAACCGCAGCTCACGCTCGACACCATCGTGGACGACATGCGTGTCTCCTCCGACATCCGCAACGCCGCCGGCGCGGTGCTCGCCGCGATGGTGCACGAGGCGGGTGGTGTCGACGCGGTGCGTGATTACCTGCGGACACCGGAACGCGACATACGCAAAGTACTCGAGCGCCAGCTCCAGCGCCCGTGGTCAGCGATTGCTGCGGAGTGGCGGCGGCGCGTGGGACGGATCGCAGCCACGTAGCCACCCTGCCTCCGCGCGAACTCACAGGCTGCACGGAGTCATCGGTCATCCGCCTGTACCTTCTGGCATCGCACAGCCGGCCCCATCTACTATTGTGTGCCGGCCGATGCACCACTTGACGTTGGGCCGACCGACCCCTCAGCCTCGCGATGTGCCATGACCCAGCTGACCGTTCACATTGGCCCGTTTTCGTTCCGCGCGACGCTTGAGGATGAGCGAGCCCCGCGCACGTCGGCCGCGTTTCGGTCCCGCCTTCCGTTCGAGGCGCAGTTGGTCCAGGCGCGATGGAGCGGCGAGGCGGGATGGGTGCCGCTCGCCGCATACGATCTCGGTGTCGGTGTCGAGAATGCGACGAGCTATCCGTCGACGGGCCAGGTCCTCTGGCATCCGCCGGGACTGAGCGAGGCGGAGCTCCTCGTGCCGTACGGGAGCACCTGCTTCTCAAGCCGTGTCGGTCAACTGGCGGGCAATCACTTCCTCACGATCGTCGATGAAGACGGTGCGCTGGCCGAGGTTGGGCGCCGGTTGCTTTGGGAAGGTGCGCAGTCGATCCGTTTTACGCTCGCGGACCCAACGGCATAGCGAGCGCAGCGCGCAGCGCGGCCAGCGAGTCACAGATAATCGTGCCGCGGCGATCAAGCGCTGCCGCCGCACCGGCGGCAGCCGCACCACCCAGCACGAGCGGAATCGCGGCGGGCAGCTGCTCGCGCACCGCACGCAGCTCGTCCACCAGCCGCTCCGGGTCCCCCGTGTAGACGGCGGACAGCGCGACGACGCGGGCGCCGGACAACGCCGCAGCGCGCACGACGTCGGCGGCCGGCACGTCGACGCCGAGGTAGGTGACGGCCCACCCCTCGGTTGTCGCCGTGGCGGCGACCATCGCGGCACCCACGGCGTGGAGGTCGCCAGCGGGCGTGGCGACGAGCACTCTGGGCGCTCCCGCCGGCATCGGCGCCGTTCGCACCGTCTCGAGAATCAGCGACTTCACGACACGCGACGCCAGATGCTCCTCAGCTATCGAGAGTGTGCCGGCCACCCACGCGTCGCCGATGTCGCGCATGAAGGCGGGGACGAACGTCTCGAGGAACCACCCTAACCCCTCGCGAGCCACCAGGCGCCGCAACTGCGCATCGAGCGCGTGTGCATCGAGCGCGGCCGTCGTCGCTCGCGCAGCAGCCACCGCGTGATCCGCCGACGGCGTCTGATCGCGGACCACACTGGCCTGGGCCGAATCATCGTCCGCGGAAAGGCGGGCGAGTTCGTCGTCGCTGAGCCCCGCCACGAGGCCGATGCTTCGACCGTGACGCGTTGCGGCGGCGAGCAGGCAGAGCCGTCCAATGTCGGCGTCGGTGTACAGACGCTGGTGACCGGCCGATCGCGACGGAGCGACCGCTCCATACCGGCGCTCCCATATGCGAATCACGTCACGCGAGAGGCCGGTCCGCGAGGCGACAACCGCTATCGGATGCCCAATGGACGGGGCTGCGTGAGGAGATTCGCTGTCTGTCTGCATCATCTATAGTAATCTAGTTGTCTAGCTTTTGTCAAGATAAATACTTCGACAGACACTTGACACACCCTGTCAGATAGCTATGTTTTACTCATCAAAGCTGGACAACACTAGGACAACACAGACTGGAGCGACAGATGAACCCGATGAAGATCGTTGCCTTCGCCGCCGCCGCCATGCTCGTTGCGACCCCCGCGCGGGCGCAGATGATGGACCACAGCGCCAGGAGCAACACGATTGTTGACGTCGCGGTCGGCGCCGGCTTCAACACGCTCGTCGCGGCGGTAAAGGCGGCTGGCTTGGCCGACGCGCTCAGCGGCACGGGCCCGTTCACGGTCTTTGCCCCGACCGACGCGGCGTTCGCCAAGCTGCCGGCCGGAACGGTTGAGGCGCTGCTCAAGGACCCGGTGGCACTGGCTGCCATCCTCAAGTACCACGTGGTGTCCGGCAAGGTGACGGCCGCCGATGTGATCAAGAGCAACGGCGGGAAGACGCCGACCCTCAACGGCGCCGCACTCGACATTCAGGTGAAGGGCGGCAAGGTGCACGTGAACGGCGCCACGGTGACGTCGGCCGACGTGATGGCCTCGAACGGCGTCATCCACGTGATCGACACGGTGGTGCTGCCGCCGACGGCGAAGTAACCACGGTAGGTGGATACAGTGCGCCGACTGCGATGATCGCGGTCGGCGCACTTTGCTTGTGCGCGTGCACGAGCGCGCGCCACGCGACGCCGAGCCCGGTTCGTCTTTCCGACGCCGGCCTGCGCGGATTAGCTTGAGACCATATGGCGCAACGGGTCGCGCCGACTACGCCGTGAGCACAGCCCCGCCGTTTTCCGTCCGGAACCAACATGAGCCAGCCCGTCTTTGCCCTCAATCTCTTCGACGTCGTGAACCGCGACGAATACCTGGCGTACTCGAGGCGGTCGGCGCGGGAAGTGCAGAGCCACGGCGGCCGCGTGGTCGCGCTGGGCAAGTTTCGCGAGGTCGCGGTCGGCGACCTGACGCCGCGCTCCGTGCTCATCGTGGTCGAATGGGCGTCCAAGGACGCCTTCGACAGTTATTGCAACGACCCCGCCCTCGCGGAGCTGCACCCGCATCGCGTCAACGGAACGGGCAACTATATCTGGCACCTGTTCGACAAGCTGGACGATCTCCGCCCCATACTTAAGGACGTCACGTAGCAACGGTCCTTCGGCGCCCGAGACGCCCTGCCGATTTACCGCCACGGTGCGCACTGCACCGACAGGCATCTTTCACCCGAGGCCACCATACGATGCGGTCGATCATTCACTCGCAGGCCAGTGACATTCCGCACAACATGACCACCACGGGATTTGAGATGCCGGGGTGCCGGATCGCGAGAAATCTGGGCGTCGTGCGCGGCGTGGTGGTGCGCTCACGCTCGGTGGTGGGCACGATCGGAGCGGGTCTTCAGACGCTGCTGGGCGGCAACATTTCGTTGTTCACGGAACTCGCCGAGCGCACGCGCCAGCAGGCGTTCGAGACGATGTTGGCCCAGGCCGCTGTTGCCGGAGCCAACGCCGTGATCGGCATTCGATACGATGCGAACGAGCTGATGCGCGGCGTCACCGAAGTGCTCTGCTACGGCACGGCCGTCGAGGTGTACCCGATCGACCGCTAAGCGCGGTGACCACGGGAGCGTCGCGCCCCAGCGCCGCAGGCGAGAAGATGAAAGCCGCCGCGTTCGGCCGCTGCTTCCCTGTCGCCGGCCTGATGCTGCTCGTATCGGAAGCGCGCGGCACGCGGATGACACGCGAGGCGCGCCAGTAGCCGACCGTCGCCGGCACCCTGATCACCAGCCGGTGCACGGGCCACTCCGACTGGGACGATGGCGCGCGCTATCTCGCCGAAGTGACCTACGGGTACGCCGTGGACGAGCGGTCGTACCAAGGTGACCGCATTGCCTTCGGCTACGACGGCGGAGGGTGCCGCGCCCTGAACGCGCTGCGACCGGCCGCGAGCGCTACCTGAACCCGAACACGAACGGGAAGACGAGCACCACCACCCACGCCCAGGCGGCGTAGACGGGCAGGTACGCCGTCTGCCAGCGTTCGAGTGCCGCAAAGCCGCCCCGTTTCCCGAGGAAACGGAAGTACAGCACCGCCGACCAGCCGAGATTGCCCACGAGAATGATGTTCTCGCCGAGCGCCGCCACCTTGTTGGGGCTGAAGCCGAAGGCGGAGATACGCGCGACGATCGCCCAGAGCGCCATCGCATTGACCAGCAGCGCGCAGACGACCAGCGCGCACTGCAGGTAGTCGAAGAACCCGGCCGGTTTCTGCGCATCGCGCGCCGAGATGGCGTAGAGCAGCAGGCCCACGACCAGCACGAGCAGCAGGTCGAAGCCGATGAGCGTCTCGCGCTTCATATCGACGCCGTTCCCCGTCACGACACTCGTGACGAGGAAGACGAGCAGCAGCACGGTAAACAGCGGCGTGAAGATGTAGGTGAGCACGGGCGCCATGTTCTCGACGACGCTCTGCTTGGCCTCCACGAGCATCCCCGCGATGACCACAGCCCCCGCCGCACCGCTTGGCAGGATCCAGTGCTGCATGAACTGCTCGGGGTCGAGCCCGATGGCCTGGAAGATGAACATGGTCGTACCCATCAGCACGCCGCCGCCGAGGGCGATGAGCACAAAGTAGATGAACCACTCGCCGGTAAAGCGCACGTAGTTCATCCGCTGATCGTGACTGCGCCACGCGCCACCCGCGTACGCGACGCCAACGGCGAGCCAAAGCGCCATCGGCGCGTGCAATGCCGCCAACTGCAGCGTGTCGCCACGCGGAGCGAACGGCAGGAGGTTCAACACCAGCGCGCCCACGATGAAGTAGGCCGCCAGCCCGAGTCGCGTGGCCGCGGCGACGCCGCGCTTCCACAGGAAGAACAGCGTAAGAAACGGCAGGGCGAAGAAGCCGAGGTTTCGCACGTAGAACACGTCGGCATTGGGATCCTGCATACTCAGGCCAAAGAGCTGCGGAAGCTTGACCGCCGCCGCGGCGCCCACGGCGCAGGCGAGTGCGACACCGACTTCCCGTCGCCAATCCGCCGCGCCGCTCGCCGGGGCCGCGACCACGAGGCGCTTCCACAGCCGCTCGGAGTGCTCGCGCGCGAACTCCCGCGAAAGACCGTCGAGCTGCCCGAGCCGCTTTACGCCGATGAGAAACGCCTCCTCGTCGCTGAGCCCGGACTGCATGAGGTCGGCCACCTGACTGCGCAGATGATCCTCGAGTTCGGCCACGTCGGCGGCATCAATTGCACGGCCGCGGCTCACGTAGGTCCGCCATTCGCTGACTTGTGCTTCAATCACCGGGATTCCTCCTGCGCAGCGTGTTCGCGTGTCGCGAGAGCACGCACGCTACTTCGAGTTGAACGGGGTCGCGCGTAACGCCTTGTTCACGACCTGCCACTGCCGCCGTTGCCGCTCCAGCTCCTCGGCACCGGCTTTGGTGAGTTGGTAGTACTTGCGCCGCCGCCCAGTCTCCGATTCGCCCCACGACGACTGCACCAACGCGTCGCGCTCGAGCCGGTGAAGGACGGGATACAGCATCCCGTCGGTCCATTCGAGTTCGCCGGCGGTGAGCTCGCCGACGCGCTTGATGATCGCGTACCCGTAGCTCTCCCCTTCTGCGAGGATGGCGAGCACGAGCGGCGTGGCC
>JARIEY010000235.1 GCA_031127085.1 Gemmatimonadota bacterium
CTTCTCGGCGGGTTTAATACCATTTCAACTAATAAATGAACCAATTTTTTAAAGATTTTTATCTCAAAAATCATGTCGTTGCGTAGCGCGACCAAAAAAAACTTCGTTGCTTTAGCACGACTTTAAAAATATCTTGCTTAATTTATCTTTTGTTAACTTGAAATGGCATAACAACTCGATCTTTATTCGAGATTTCCGCCCGAAATTATCACTAAAAATTTTTGATCTTGCGCTGAAATATTGCATTGCAAATATTGTTCTAACCCAGCAATACCAAGTGCTGAAGTTGGTTCAATTTTTTGTTGAAAAATTTTAGAAATCTGTTCCTGCCAGTAAATTATTTTTTCTTCATTGACCTCAATTATTCCTGAAATTTTTTTTAAATAACTAAAACAACGCGTTGAAACTGCCAGCGTTCTAGCGCCGTCGGCTACGGTGTGAGGAGTGTCTTCATAGCCAACTATTTTTCCTAATTTTAATGAGCGACTGGCGTCATTGGCTTTTAACGGTTCACAGCCAAAAACTTTAGCATTGGGCGACAATTCGCAACTTGCCAAATAACTTCCAGCTATCAAACCCCCACCTCCGCAAGGCGCAAAAATTGCTAAAACTTCACCGATCTCTTTCAGCGCCTCATATGCCGATGTACCTTGACCAGCAATTACATCGTCATTATCAGAAGGGTGAATAAAAAAATAGCCCTGTTGTTGCTTATCTTGCGCTAACTGATTGGCCTCGCTTCTTTTTTCACACAACACAACTTCAGCACCTAAATCTCTACAAAGCTTGACCTTGTAAGGCGAGACCGTATTTGCCATATAAATTAAAACCGGAATTTGAAATTTTTGACCGACATATGCAACCGCTTGGGCGTGATTACCAGAGCTTTGCACAACGATTTTTTTTGGAAAATGACCGTGATCTTGATAATATTTCAACACCGCATTATAAGCCCCGCGAATCTTGAAAGACGAGGTTTGGCTTTGGTTATCCATCTTAAAATAAATTTGGGCTTTTAATTTTTTATTAAGTTCTTCGCTAGTTAAAATTTTAGTTGGTGGCAAAATTACTCGCAAGCGGTGATGGGCTTTAACAATATCAGAAAAATTCAATAATTTCATTAAACAGGCAAATGATTTAAAATCTGTAGATTATAAATTTTTATATTCACTAAATTAAAATACAAACAAAATAATTTAACAATAGCTGTTAATAAAAAAATAACTTAACAGCTATTGCTAATAATTAAATTATTCTATAGCTTTTGAGTTGATGAATAATCTTTTAATTCTTGCTTCACCAGATTCTTCAACAACTATCTCGGCTTCAATTAAATCTTCAAATTTTGGTGGTGAAAATTTTTCAGTAATGAAATATCTTTCGATACCAAACCTAAGAAGAAATTGGTCATACGCGCCTTTTAAAACCACTTGGTTTTCACGGACTTTGGGCATTTCAAAAGCTAAATAATCTGCAAAATAATCTTGATCTTGTTTTGTTAAAACCGCGTAAATTATTTTATTTGGCGAGTCTTTGCTGATCTCGAATTTATGCTTGAATGAAGCTATAAAACTAAAATTGTAACGCAAATCAAAATAATTTCCGCTAATAATATCGCGCGGATCAACTGGCAAAACCTTAACGATAATTGTTTTGTTTTTAGGATTTTTGATTTTGCTAGCTTCTAAACCATACCACACAACAAAAAACACTATTTGACAAAGCACTACCACCAAAAGATAACGATATTGATTTTTGAATTTTTTAGTCATTAGTTTTGGCGATTAATTTTTTCCGATATTTTTCAGCAACAAATGCAATTATTAACAACACTACGCCGGCAAGAACAAAGACTATTCCGCTGGTAAACATCGAGCCCAAAAACCAGAAGAATCTCGTTAGTAAACCAATTGCCACCGCCCACACCCCAAGAGTAATTTTAGCTTTGCTTTTGGTTTTTTCTCCTTCGTCAACAAGCATAAAAGCTAACAAAAACCATATTAGCCAGTAAATGCTTGCCATTAATAATGAACAATTTTCAAAATTAAATAACTGCAAAATATTTACCAAAAAAATTATTAGAATAAAAAGTTTTTGATTGTGCCGTTGCCTGAAAATCAAGGCTTGCTTAGTTTTTTGAAAATAAATTATCATTGCTAAATTGCTGATAAAAAATAAATAGGCGGTGATTGGCAAATTAAAATCTTTACCAAAAAAACTAACATAGTTTATAAATCCCCCCCAATAAATAACCAGCAATAGCGCTCCAAAAGCGAATTTTTTTAACCATTCAAAACAGTTTTTAAAAATTAACTGCTCACTGCTCAACAGCAATAAACTAGTGATTAGCGAGCTTAAATAAAAAAAGATTTCACGAAAAAAACTAACTTCTTTGCTAACCAAAAATATGTTTGATAAATAAAACGCGATCATTGCAAGGCTTGCAATTAAACGATTTTTTAGAATTATCGCCATCGGCAAAATCAAAATAAACCACAGAAAAAAACTTAAACTTTTATGATATGATAAGTGATAAATTTGCGCCACCAAACCAATGCCAGCAATAACCAAGCCGGCACCGATAAAATGACAAACTTCTGAAATTCGTTGATATTTTGTATTTAGGCGATAGCCGATAAAATTAACAATTGCCAGCAATGCTATAAAATTTATAAATTTAACAGCGCTTGGAATTGCCCGCCAATTGCTAGAAATTAAAAGAACTACGCCAAGGATTATTGCTAAACCCCCGCAAAATCCTAAAATATTTGTCGAAGTAAAAAGCCCTTTGGCGCGATAAGCTTGGGCAAAGTTTTCGAGTTTTGCTTTAGTCTCGCTATCAATGACCGCTTGGCTTTGCGCCTCATTTAAAAACTGTGATAAATTTTTTAAAAAAGCCATTATTAAAAATTATTTTTTATATTTTTTAGACAATTGTGAGATATCTTTGAAAGCTTTGAATTCAAGGGCATTGCCACTTGGGTCGTAAAAAAACATTGTTGCCTGTTCGCCAATCTCGCCACGAAAACGAATATAGGGCTCAATAATAAATTTAACATTATGCTGTTTTAATTTTTCAGCAAAATTATGCCAGTCCTGCCAACCAAGCACCACCCCGAAATGCGGAACCACAACCCCGTGATCATCTACCTCATTAACAATTTGCGAAGCTTTATTATCCACAGGCGTTGCTCGTAAATGGGTTACGAGTTGATGCCCAAAAAAATTCCAATCAATCCACTTTTCATTTGACCTGCCCTCGTCAAAACCTAAAAATTCGCCATAGAATTCTCGACTTTGCGCTAGGTCATTAACGGCAATTGCAAGATGAAATGGTTGGAGCGTAGACCTTGATTTTGAAGGATCGCCAGCATTTTGAGATATTTTATTTGTGGAATCTTTTTGTGATTTAATTGACGATTTTTCAAAAACCAAATTATTTTTTTGTTGACGAAATTCTTGCCAATTTTGCGAATTGTTGGAACTAGCTGGCTTTTTTTCAAAACGCCGATCATCTTGGTTATAATCATTGAATCGCGCTGATTTTTTTGAGAATCTTTTATTTTTAAATTTAGAAAAATCTCTAGGTTGGTCTTGATCATCGCGAAATTTTTCTTTTTGATAAAACCCCCCGCCATTTCTGTCGTCGCCATCTCTTGCGCCCCAAGGCTTTTTGAATGAATCATTATTTTTTTGATAAAATGGTTTTTTCTTTTGATAGAAACCTGCGTCATTTCTGTCGTCGCTGTCTCTTGCGCCCCAAGGCTTTTTGAATGAATCATTATTTTTTCGAGAAAACACTTTGTTCTTTTTCTTAAAGCCATCTGAAAAATCGTCGTTGATAAATTTTTGCGACCCTTGGTTTTTTGAAAAATCTTTACGAAATTTTTTTGCTTTAAATTCTTTTGAAAATTTATTAGGTTTACCATCGCCAAAACCTTCGCTAAACCCGCCTCTAGAGCCTTCATTAAAGGTTTTTGAGGATTTCTTAAACGACGAATCTGAATTTTTAAAAAATCTTTGTGAGAATTTTTTTAAGTTATTTTTTACTTTAGACATTAGATTTTGTTAAAAATTAATAAATTTACTAAACATAGTTTAAATCAAGTATTTCTAAATAAAAACTATTTTTATTTTTTAATTTAAAAAAATATTATTTAAAATCTTAGCTTTTAAATTAAAACTGCGAGAAGTGCTTGGCAAGTAGGTATCAAAAGAAAATAGATTTTTAAATCAATTATCGCTCAATTATTTTATAACAAAAATTGCATCAACTTCAACCGCAACTCCGAATGGCAACGAGCCTGAGCCAACAGCAGCACGAGCATGTTTGCCTGCGTCTGCGAAAACTTCAGCGATTAAATCAGAGGCACCGTTGGCAACTGCTGGGTGGTCTTTAAAATCGACATCGCCATTAACAAAAATTCCCAGCTTAACGCATTGCTGAACATTATCAAGATTACCACCGCAGGCAACTTTAAGTTGCGCCAAAATATTGATCGCACAAAGCCGAGCATATTTTTTGGCATCGTCAACTGAGATTTCTTTGCCAACCTTGCCAATGCCTTGCAACTTGCCATTTTCTAGTGGCAACTGCCCAGAAATAAAAACCATATTTGCCACTTTAACAAAACCAACATAATTGGCAACGGGGCTGGCTGGAGTTGGAAGCGTAATGTTCAACTCTAATAATTTGTTCTCGTAGTTTGACATAGTAAATTTTATTTTTTTGTGGTTATCATAAAAACTAAAATTTATTTATCAATCACTTGATTTGAAAGATTTATGGCAATTAATGCCTTATCAAATATTTCACGATTAATTAGCGTTGCGATCCTCTCCTTGATTCACTAAATCTTTGACTAACTCTTCTAACCAAAGATCGAAGTCCAAAACAGCTGATACGCCCTTGTATATTATTTTCACCAGATGCGACTAGCGATGGCGAAGGGGCGCTATTTAGCGCTGAAATATCGTGAGGTTGAGCCGCTATATTATGTTCTTGCGATCTAACCCGATTTCCACCAGAGCCCTCAACAAATGGACGAT
>JARIEY010000236.1 GCA_031127085.1 Gemmatimonadota bacterium
GCTTAGTGCCCACCTGGCCGTCGACCGTCACCAAAACTTCTTCGGGCGCATCATCCGGTTGCACCTCCACCACGGCGTCGGGCGGCAGGATGAACGGCCGGATCGCCAGCGCGTGCGCCGCCACCGGCGTCACCAGCATCGACTCGTGCGACGGCTCTACCACGGGGCCGCCGGCCGAGAGCGAGTAGGCGGTCGACCCGGTGGGGGTTGAGATCACAATGCCGTCGGCGGCAATGAGCCCGAGCTTTTCACCCGACACCGTCAGATTCAGCCGGAGCACGCGCGCAAAACCGCCCTTGTGCAGCACCACGTCGTTGAGCGCCCGCAGCGGCGGGCCGACCGCACCATCCTCGTCGTGCGCCTGTGCCTCCAACGCCATGCGCTGCTCGGCCCCCAGCTCCCCACGCGCGAAGCGAGGGAGCAGGTCCGCGAACTCCTCAATGCGGCACGTCGTGAGAAAGCCCAGCTTGCCCAGGTTCACGCCGAAGACGGGGGCTGGGACCCCGTCCAGCAACCGCGCGGCACGCAGCAGTGTGCCGTCGCCACCGAGCGCGAGCATCGCGTCGAGCGTCGACGGCGGCCCCATCAACGCGGCCCCTTCGCCGGCGATCGGCAACAGCGCCGACTCGAACGACAACTCGAGCTGGAGCGTCGGCGCCTGCGCGCGCAGCCAGCGCACGAGCTCGCCGAGCCCGTCGTACGCGATGTGCCCGACGACGCCGACGCGCATCAGCCGGCCATCGCCTCGGCATCGTGCAGCGCGCGCACCTTGTCAGCAATTCCTTCGGCGTCGAGCCCGCACTGCCGCAGCTGGCGCGCGCGCGAGGCCGCGTACACCACGCGGTCCGGCACACCGTGGGCGATGACCCGCACCTGCGGCTCCAGCTGCTCCACCAGGCTGGCAAGGTAGGCGCCGAAGCCGTTGACGACGGTTCCCTCCTCCACCACGAGCAGCGTCTTGTGGTCGTGCATCAACGCGGCCAGCGAGAGCTGATCGATGGGCTTGAGGAACCGGCAGTTCACCACCGACACATCCAGCCCCTCGACGGCGAGCGCCTCCGCGGCCTTCAGCGCCTCGGCCACCATCGTGCCCACGGCGAGAATCGCCACCTCGTCGCGCCCCTTCTTGAGCACGTCCCAGGTGCCGTACGGCACGGCCGGAATCTCGCTCGCCGGCCCCACGAGATCGGGGGCCGCATCGCGCGGATACCGAATGCTGAACGGATCGGTCGTGTGCGCCATCGCCGTGCGCAGCAGTCCAATCAACTCGGCGCCGTTGGCCGGCGCGGTGACGGTCATATGCGGCACAGCCAGCATATACGCGATGTCATACAGCCCAGCGTGCGTCTCGCCATCCTCGCCCACGAGCCCGGCACGATCGAGGCAGAAGATCACCGGCAGATGCTGGATCGCCACATCGTGCACGATGTTGTCGTAGCCGCGCTGCAGGAACGTCGAGTAGATCGCGATCACCGGCCGCAGTCCCTGGGTAGCCATGCCAGCCGCGAACGTCACGGCGTGCCCCTCGGCAATGCCCACGTCGAAGAACCGCGTGGGATGCGCCTTCTGCACCAGATTCACGCCGGTCCCGCTCGGCATCGCCGCCGTGATCGCCACGAGCGACCGATCCTCGTGCATCAGCTCGGTCAAACCCTTGCCGAAGATCGTAGTCCAGTTCGGATTCGCCTTGGAGGCCGTCACGACCTTGCCGGTCGCCGGATCATGGCCGGGGGGCAGCGCGTGCCACTTCTCGCCATGCTCGCCGGCCGGGAAGCCGCGTCCCTTCTGCGTGATCACGTGCACCAGCCGCGGCCCCTTGAACTCACGCACGGCCTTGAAGGTCTCAATCATCCCGTCGAGATCGTGGCCGTCGATGGGGCCGAAGTAGCGGAAGCCGAGTTCCTCGAACAGCACGCCCGGGGTGAGGAAGGCCTTCACGCTCTCCTCCCACCGTTTCACGATCGTGCCGAGGTCGTGGATGGGACCACGCCCCTTGTCGTGCGTCTCAAAAATGTGACCGAGACTGCTGCGCAGCCGGTTGTAGAGCGGGTTACGCTGCACCGACGTGAGGTACTTGTGCATCGCGCCCACGTTCGGTGCAATCGACATTTCGTTGTCGTTCAGCACCACCACGATGTCGCGATCCGTGGCGCCGGCGTTGTTCAGTCCCTCGTAGGCCAGCCCGCTCCCCATCGAGCCGTCGCCGATGATCGCCACGACCTTGACGTCGGCGTGGTTCAGGTCGCGGCCGGCCGCGATGCCCAATGCCGCGCTGATGGAGGTCGCCGCATGGCCCGCGCCGAAGGCGTCGTATTCGCTCTCCGAGCGCTTCAGGAAGCCCGAGAGGCCGCCTTCCTGGCGGAGTGTCGCCATACGGTCGCGACGGCCAGTCAGCACCTTGTGCGGATAGCCCTGATGCCCCACGTCCCAGACCAGCTGGTCACGGGGCGTGTCGAACGCGTAGTGCAGCGCGATCGTCAGCTCCACCACGCCCAGGCCGGCGCCAATGTGGCCGCCGGTATTGGAGCAGGTTTCGATGAGAAACTCCCGCATATCTTCGGCGAGCTGCAGCAGCTCGGGCGACGACAGGCCCTTGAGATCGGCGGGGGAGTTGATGCGCGAAAGTACGGTCATGGATGAAGCGTGGGAGACAGGAGAAATCTATACACGGAGCAGGCAGTCAGCGGGTCAGGAACGGCGGGCCACGATGTAGCGAGCGGTCGCCTCCAGCGCGGGGGTCAGGACCCCCGCACCGGCCAAGGCGTCGCACCCTTCCTGCACCAGCGCCTCGGCTCGGGCAATCGCCCCGTCGATGCCGAGCAACGCCGGATAGGTGCTCTTCTGGTACGCCAGGTCCTTGCCGGCGGTCTTGCCCAGCTCGTCACTGGTCGCGGTGACATCCAGCACGTCGTCGGCGATCTGGAACGCCAGCCCGATGCAGCGGCCATATCGCCCCAGCGCCGTGCGATGCACCTCCGACGCGCGGGCCGCGCGGGCGCCAAGCTCTACCGACGCTTCAATGAGCGCCCCAGTCTTGCAGCGATGGATGCGCTCGAGTTGCTCGTAGGAGAGCGACTGCCCCTCGCCCTCGAGGTCGAGCAGCTGACCGCCGATCATCCCGCCCGCGCCGGACGCGCGCATCAGCACACGCACGATCTCCGAACAGGTCGCGTCATCGAGCCCCAGATCGGTCGCCGCGTCCCACGCAGCCTGCGCGGCCAGCGGCACCATCGCCATACCGGCGGCGGTCGCCACCGGCACGCCGAACGCCTTGTGCACCGTGGGACGCCCGCGGCGCAGGTCGTCGTCGTCCATGCACGGGAGGTCGTCGTGAACCAGGGAGTAGGCGTGTACCACCTCCACCGCAGCCGCCAGCGGCGCCACGTCGCCTGTTCCGCCGCACGCTTCGTAGGTCAACATCACGAGCACCGCGCGCAGCCGCTTTCCCTCGCCCGTGATGGAGTAGCGCATCGCGCTCCCCACGGGCCCGGCGAGCGCCGGCAGGGCGCGGTCGCAGAGCGCGTCCAGCGCGCAGGCGACCCGCGCCCGCGGCGTCGAGAAGTCGGGTTTCGCGCTATGCGCCGGCATCGCGCTCCTCGAGCGCCCCGTTGGCCTGTTCCACCAGGGTGGTCACCTTCCCCTCCACGCTCGTCAGTGCATCCGAGGCGCTGCGCAGGCGCTGGATTCCTTCCTCGAACAGCGCCAGCGACTCGTCCAGGGTCAGGTCAGCCCGGTCGAGCGCCGCGGCGATCTGGTCCAGTCGCGCCAGGTCCTTTTCAAAGCTCATCGCGCCGCTCCTCCCGCAGTCGGCGGCGCGCCCGGGCGCACCGCGTTCACCTTTGCGTCCACCTGCCCATCGCGCAGTACGAGGTGGAACTCATCACCCACCGCAAACGCCGCCACGGAGCCCAGCGCCTGCCCCTTCGCGTTGCGCGCCACGCCATAGCCGCGAGCCAGGGTGTTCAGCGGGCTCAGGGCATCCAGTCGCCCCGCCAGCTGCTGCACACGCGCGCGACGGCGTTCCACGCTGCGCGTTGCCCGCACGGAGAGGTCGCCGGCGAATCGCCGCAGCTCGCGACGCGCCAAGACGACACGCCGCTGCACGCCCGTCGTCATCATCTGCCGCAGCCCGTCCATCCAGTCCACCAGCTCCTCGAGCACCGGCACGGCTGCCTCGGCGGCCGCCGACGGCGTGGCGGCGCGCACATCGGCGACAAGGTCGGCAATGGTCACGTCGATCTCGTGGCCCACCGCGCTGATGGTGGGAATCGGGCAGGCCGCGATGGCGCGCGCCACCTGCTCGTCGTTGAAGGCCCACAGGTCCTCACGCGAGCCGCCGCCGCGCCCCACGATCACCACATCGGCCCCGCCCCATCGCGCCACGCGCTGCAACGCCGCCACCAACGAAGCCGGAGCCGTCTCACCCTGCACGGCGGCCGGCACGACGATGATGTCCACCGACGGGTTGCGGCGCGCGATCACGGACTTGATGTCCTGCAGCGCCGCCCCCTCGGGACTGGTCACCACGGCCACGCGTCGTGGGAAGCGCGGGAGTTCCCGTTTGGTCGCGGGGTCGAGCAGCCCGTCGGCGGCAAGGCGCGCCTTCGTCGCCTCGAACGCCTTGCGCCACAGCCCTTCGCCCTCGGCCTCCATCGCGCGCACGATGAACTGCATCTTCCCCTGCGCGGGATAGACCGTGAGCTGCCCGCGCGCCATCACCTGCATCCCGTCATCCGGCATCGCGGGAATGCGGTACGTGTCGCCCGCCCACACCACACACGGCAACGACGCCTTGGCGTCCTTCAGCGTGAAGTACCAGTGGCCGCTGCTGTACCGCTTGAACCCCGACACCTCGCCGCGAATCCAGATGGGCGGAATCGCCCCTTCCAGCACCGTCTTGGCGTGCTGGGTGAGCATCTCCACCGGAATCGCCGTTTCGGCCACCTCGCCCGGCGCCGCATCGCGCAACGCCACGTCAGGGGCACCAGACGAACCGGCGCCGTCAAACAACGACGGCGCCGTTCCTCGCCGCGGCGCACTGCCGCGGCG
>JARIEY010000237.1 GCA_031127085.1 Gemmatimonadota bacterium
GATTCCACGGCGCCAACCGTCGATCTGCTGGGCGGAATGGGTGACATTCCCACGCCGGCCGCTGACGAGTTGATGCCGTCGCTCGACGAGTCGATGCCCGATCTGGCCGAGCCGGCGCCAGCGTTCGAGGAAGGGTTCCCGCTCGGTGATGCCACGCTCCCCGGGGCTAGTGGCGACGCGCCGGAGTTCCTGGGCGCCGAAGACACCAACCTCGGGCTGGCCGGCGCTGACACGCCGCTCGAAGTGCACGACACGATGTTCGATGTCGAGGGACCCGTCGAACCGGAGTCGACCTTTGCCACCACGTCGGCAGACGTCGCCTTCGGCGATTCCCTCGACGTGACCGCGTCGGAGGAGTTCGAAACGGGGATGCCCGCGGCTGGGCCGCTGGATGCGCTGCCGATGCTGGACGTGAGCGATCGCGGACCGATTGTCGAGCCTATCACCTCGATATCGGGGCTGAGTGCGCCGCCTGCCGCGCCCACGGCCAGCGACTTCGATATGCTCTTCGGCAACACGCCGATGGGCGACGTGACGGTGGGTGGAGATTCCGCCCCCGCGGAGGCGGATGAGGCGGGCTTCATCGCCGACTCGTTCATCGGTCGGGAACCGTCGGATTCGATGCTCGCGGGCGCGGCCGACATCGCGACGCCGCCCTCGCCGTTCGTCACCGAGACGATGGCCGAGCTCTACCTGCAGCAGGGGTTCCGCGATGAGGCGCTCGACGTCTACCGCCAGCTCCTCGCGCAGAATCCGAGCGACGCGGGGCTCGCCGAGCGTGTGCGCCATCTCGAACACGGAACGCGGTCGAGCATGGCGCTCGAGTCGGTCAGTCAGGAGATCGAAGCGGCGGCAGAAGCTGAGGAGTTGAGGCTCTCGGGGAGCATTCCGACGGTGCCCGCCGAACCGGTGGAGCCGCTGGAGGGCGCGGTGCCTGCGTTCATGGTGGATGCGCCGGCGTCGGCCCCAGTGCCGCCCGAGGAGGAAGTGTACGCCGAGCCCGCGCCGATGGCCGATGAGCCGGCGCCTGTTGCGTACGAGCCCGAGCCGGTGGCGCTTGCGTCGGTACCGGCCGGACCGAGTGCGCGCGACATCTTCGCGCGCATCGCGAGCCGCCGTGCGGTGCCCGGTGGCGGGTTTGCGGCGCCGGAGGGCGAGGTGGCCGCGGTGGAACACGCGGCGCCAGCCGAGCCTGCGTTCGACGAGGTCGCCGCATCGCACGCGGCGCCGGGATTCGAAGCGGCCGTGTCGGACGCGACGCCCTCCACGTCGATTGCGCCGGGCGGCGCGGTCGATCGCCTGTTTGGGATGGGGGGCGTGATTGCGGTGGATGAAGGGGCGGCGGTGGCGATGGCGTCCGCGTTTGGCGGCGCAATGGCGGCGCCCATTCGTGGCGAGCCCACGCGCAAGGGAACCGACGAGCTCTCCCTGAGTTCGGTCTTCCGGAGCGAGGCTCCGGCCGGCGCCCCCAGCGGAGTGCAGCGCCAGTCCACGAAGCTTCGGTTTGACCAGTTTTTTGCGGCCGCTGAGGATTCGTCGTCGGCGGCGCCCTCCACGCCGACCGCGCCGGCGCCGGGGCGGGGTGAGGAGGACATCGCCCAGTTCAACGATTGGCTCAAGGGGTTGAAGGGCAAGTGAAGATCCTCATCCTCAATGGGCCCAATCTGAATCTGCTGGGGACGCGTGAGCCGGAGATCTACGGCACCACGACCCTGGCCGAGATCGAGCAGGACCTCGCCGCCGTTGGCGCGGAGCTCCGTGTCACGGTGGAGTGTCGGCAGACCAACCACGAGGGCGCGCTCGTCGACCTGATTCAGGGGGCGCGCGGTGATGCGGCGGGCATCATCATCAACGCCGGGGCCTATTCGCACACGAGCCTGGCCATCCGCGACGCGCTGGCGGCGGTGGCCATCCCGTACGCGGAAGTGCATCTCTCGAACATTTTCGCGCGCGAACCGGAGCGGCGTCACTCGACGCTGGCGGCCGGCGCGCGCGCCCTCCTGTGCGGCTTCGGCGCGCCAGGATACGCACTGGCCCTGCGCGGGCTCGTTGCCGCGTTGCGCGCGTAGTCTCGCGCGCGGAGGCTCTCCCCTATGGAAGACCGTCGTCCGCACCGCTTGGCGGCCTTGCGCGCGTCACTCGCCGAGAGCGGGTTCGATGCGATGCTTGTCACCTCGCTGCCGAACATCCGGTATCTCACCGGCTTCTCCGGATCGGCAGGGCTGCTTGTCGTTCCCGCGCTGGAGCCACCCGTCCTGCTGACCGACTTCCGCTACGAAGCGCAGGTGGGCGACGAGGTGGGCGACAGCGCACGGGTGCGGATCGAGACATCGTCGCTATGGACGGGGGTGCGAGACGTGCTCGCCGCCATCGTGGACGGTCAGGTGGTTGCGTACGAATCAGCGCACCTCCTGGTGGTCGACCACGACCGGCTGGCCGACCTTGCCGGACGCTGGCAGTGGCGCGGCAGCGTGGGGATCGTGGAGTCGCTGCGTGAACGAAAGGATGCCGGTGAGCTGACGCTGATCCGCGAGGCGGTGCGCATTGCCGAGGCTGCGCTCGATCGCACCATTCGCGAGGTGCGGCTCGGACTGACGGAGCGCCAGGTGGCGGGTATTCTCGAGCACCACCTGCGCGACCTCGGCAGCGATGCCACGCCGTTCGAGACGATCGTCGCCTCGGGACCGCGCGCCGCATTGCCGCACGCGCGCGCCTCCACGCGGCGGCTCGAGGGCGGAGAGTTCCTGCTGATCGACTTCGGGGCCTCGTACAGCGGGTACTGCAGCGACATCACGCGCACGTTCGCGCTGCAGAGCGTGAACCCGGAGATGCAGGCGATTCACGACATCGTGCGGGAGGCCACGCTGAGCGCTTCGGCAGGTGTTCGGGCCGGTATGCGCGGGCGGGATGCCGACGCGATCGCGAGGGGCTACATTGAGGGCCGCGGCTACGGGGCGTTGTTCGGGCACTCGCTCGGGCACGGGATTGGCCTCGAGGTGCACGAAGGGCCGCGGTTGGCTCGAACGGCGGAGGCCCCGCTGCCGGTTGGCGCGGTGGTGACGATTGAACCGGGCATTTACCGGCCGGGGTGGGGCGGGGTGCGCATCGAGGACGATGTGCACCTGACGGAGGAGGGACCGGACGTGCTCAGGTCCTTCCCCCGGGAACTGCTGGTAATCGCCTAGTCGTCTGTAGTCTCTCTGTTGTTTTTCTGTTGTTTCTCTGTGGTTCTTCTTCTTCTCCCGTTGACAATGATTGATCTGCGTTACGTCAAGAAACTCGTCGACATGCTGGATGAATCGACGGTCGATTCCATCGAGATCTCGTCCGACAAGGGGATGAAGATCCGCATCAGCAAGACGCCGGCCGCTCGGGCAGCGATGCACGCCGTGGCGCCCGTCGTGCACGCGGCGCCGGCCCCGGTGGCGGCCGCTCCAGTCGCGGCACCGGCCGCGGTACCCGCAGCGGCCCCGGCACCTAAGGTCGAAAGCGGTCCCAAACTGACCGACATCAAGTCGCCGATGGTTGGCACCTTCTACTCCAAGCCGGAGCCGGGGGCGCAGGCCTATGTGGCGGTGGGGAGCCGCGTGACGCAGGGGCAGGTGCTCTGCATCATCGAGGCGATGAAGATCATGAACGAGATCGAGTGCGAGGTGTCGGGCACGGTGCGCGAGATCTGCGTCACCGATGCGCACCCGGTGGAGTACGGCCAGGTGCTCTTCCGCATCGATCCCAATGGCTGATCCCACCGGCCCGCGTCCGACCTCGGCGCAGCCGGCGGCTGGTGCGGGCGCCGCAGGTGCGAGTGCCGCAGGTGCGAGTGCCGCAGGTGCGAGTGCCGCAGGCGCGAGTGCCGCAGGAGCACCGGCGTCGGCTCCCTCGCCGGCGTACAACTACAAGGTGGTCCTCCAGCAGGCCGTGCAGATGGGGGCGTCAGACCTCCACCTCAAGGTCGGTCGCGCCCCGATGGCGCGTCTCAACGGCGAGCTTTCGCCGCTGGAACTGCCGCCGCTCCGCCCCGAAGATCTGAAGTCCATTGGGGAGCAGATCTGCCCGCCCAAGCAGAAGCGCGAGTTCGACGCCGAGAAAGAAGCGGACTTTGCCATCGGCGTGCCGGGGATCGGGCGCTTCCGCGTCAACATGTATCAGCAGCGCGGCACGATCGCGTTCGTGTTCCGCGCCATCGCGTTCCAGGCGGCCTCGATCAAGGATCTCAATCTCCCGCCGGTGCTGGAGGAGATCGCGATGAAGCCGCGCGGCCTCGTGCTCGTCACCGGGATCACGGGGTCGGGCAAGTCGACGGCGCTCGCGTCAATGATCCAGTACGTCAATGAGTCGCGCCACGCGAACATCATCACGATCGAAGACCCGATCGAGTTCCTGCACCGCGACATCAACTGCAACATCAACCAGCGCGAAGTGGGGCTCGACACGGGCTCGTTCGCCTCGGCGCTGCGCCGCGTGCTGCGTCAGGATCCCGACATCATCCTGATTGGCGAAATCCGCGACCTCGAGACGCTCGAAATCGCCCTCAAGGCCGCAGACACCGGGCATATGGTGTTCAGTACGCTGCACACGACCGACGCCACGCAGACCATCAACCGCGTGCTGTCGTTCTACCCGCCGCACCAGCAGGCCGACGTGCGCTTCTCGCTTTCCACCGCGCTCAATGCGGTGGTCTCGCTACGCCTCGTGCCGCGCGCCGACCGGCCGGGGCGCGTGCCGGCCTGCGAAGTGCTCATCAACACGGCGGCGGTGCAGGACAACATTCGTGATATGACCAAGTCGCTCAACATCCCCGATCTCATCAAGGAGGGAACGGTGCAGTACGGGATGCAGAGCTTTGACCAGTCGCTGATGTCCTGGTACTCCAAGGGCATCATTTCGTACGAGAACGCGCTGTTCTACGCGACGAACGCCAGTGAGTTTGCCCTGAAGGTGCAGGGCATCGCGGGGACGAGCGACACGAGTTGGGATTCGTTTACGCAATGAGTGCGCACGTGATGGCAGGGTCTGGTCGGCGGATGGCCGAGGCGCGACCT
>JARIEY010000238.1 GCA_031127085.1 Gemmatimonadota bacterium
GAATCATTGGCACAGAATTGATTCGGATGAACTTTGGCTTTGGCACGCCGGAGGCGATATGGAAATCTCGATTGCTCCCAAAGATGCGCCGATTGGTCATGTCACCACTCAACGTATCGGGTCAAATCCAGACGAAGGTGTCTTTCCACAAGCGTTCGTCAAAGTCGGCTCGTGGCAATCCGCACGCTCGCTTGGAAATTGGTCGCTTGTCTCGTGCATTGTTGCGCCGGGATTTGAATGGTCTGGATTTATTCTCGCTCCAACAGGTTGGGATCCCAGCCACCCTCAACCTGCGTAATTTTTCAGCTACGACTCTTTGCAAGCCAACTTTGAAACATCAATATCGCCCAGATGAGATGACGCTCATCGTTTCGTCCCTTCACAAACGCATCCCATCTGCGACGAGTCTCTTGAGGATCAAGAAATCCTTCTTTCGAAAGACGGCGCGCATCGAGTAAATCTTCTGCCCAGTCTCGTAGATCGCCCCGAAGCCAAGATGTAAGCGGAACTGCGAATCCCATCTTCGGCTGAGCTGGAAATCCGCCTGGAATAAGCCGATTTGCCAGCTGATATGAAATCCATTTACCGCGCCCGCTGCGAATTTTTGCCCGCATTGGCAAGTGCCACGCCCACTCCACGAACTCTCGATCAAGAAACGGCGAGCGCACTTCCAAACCAACGGACATCGAAGCGCGATCGACTTTTACCAAAATGTCATCGACGAGATATGACGCAAAGTCAAGGTGCATCATTCGCTCGACAACGCTTTCTGCATCAGCAGGCCACGTTTCATCTTCAGTTGATCGCGCATTATCGCGCGAGCCAATGACGAGGCGATCAACACTTCCACCGATGCTCGCCAAAATTCGGTAATGCTCCGAGGACGATTGAATTGCGAGAACCGATACGAGGCGCTCCAATTTGTCGCTCAATCGGTTCCAGTGAAACGACTTCGGCAAGATTGCTTGAAGTGCGTCAACTGGCTTGCCGGTCGACAATGCCAATGACAAGGATTTCGCGATCACCCTGCGCAGAGCCTGAGGACAACGACGAAAAAATGTCAGCAACATCGGCGTGGTCACATATCGGTCGTATCCGCCCAAGAGTTCATCCGCGCCATCTCCTGAAAGCGCAACAGTCACTTGAGAACGAGCCATTGCACACAACAAGACGGTTGGAATCTGACTGCTATCTGCGAATGGCTCGTCATAGATTTCCGCAAGTCGCGGCACGACTCCCATCGCATCCTTCTGCGTCAATTTCACAATGGTGTGATCGGTTCCAAGCGCCTTCGCCGTTGCGCTCGATCGATCGGATTCGTCATACGCCCCATCGGAAAAACCAATGGTGAATGTTTTGATGGGCGAGTTGCTTGCACGAGATATGAAGGCCGTAACGAGCGCGCTATCAACGCCTCCAGAGAGAAACGCGCCGAGCGGCACATCGGAAATCATTCGCCGCGAGACGGCTCGTTCCAATTGGGTTTGCATTTGAGACACCAACGATTCATCATCCGCAACAATCGGAGATGCCACAGTTGCGCTGGACAATTCGCTCGCGTTCCAATATTTCTTGACTGTCGCTTCACCACCAACTGCCGCGCATGCGAGTGTCATCGACGCCACACTCCCCGCTTGCAATTTTCTCAGATTGGGATGAATGCACTGCGATCCAGGAACATAACCCAAGCGCAAAAATTCCGACAGCACTCCGCGATCAATATCCATCGGTCCATCTGAGAGCGCGTGCAGTGCCTTCAATTCGCTTGCAAACACAAACGAACGACCAATCGATCCGTAATACAGCGGCTTCTTGCCAATCGGATCACGGGCCAGATGTATCGTTTCTGTTTGAAGATCAAAGAGCGCGAATGCAAACATCCCGTTGAACTTTTGCGTCGCATCTATCACTCCCCACTTCTCAAATGCAGCGAGCATTACTTCGGTGTCACTCTTCCCGCGCCAAGCCATGCGCGTATGCGAATCAATATCCCGCCGCAACTCTTCCGCGTTATATATCTCGCCATTGAATACCAGAGTGAATCGTCCCGATGCGCTGTGCATCGGCTGATGCCCCCCTGACGAAAGATCAATAATCGATAAGCGACGATGAGCAAATCCCACTCGGCGACTCTCATCCCACCACACGCCAGAATCATCGGGGCCTCGATGCGCCAATCGCAGTGCCATACTCGCAAGCTTTTCGCGCGGATCATGCACTTGACCGCGAGGATCAATAAAACCCGCTATGCCGCACATGCAGACAGCATACGAGAGTGGCGATTTGCGCGGTCGTATACTTGTTTGATGACAACATTTTGCACACTATGCGTCCGATCTGTCCGCGCTTGCGCCAACTCAATGCGATCGCTCACGCTTGTGGGATTCATCGGATTCGCAGCGCTTGCGTTCACATCTTCACTCACTGGATGCGAGGGAGTCTCCGACAATTTGCCGCCAGCTGTAATCACAACAAAAACTGCAGGGATTGTGAGAATCTCGACAACTGGAATGGGCAGCAAGGAAATTGAAGAAAGTGCAGATGCGCTTGCCACGATGCTTTCAAAGTCCAAGATTCCTCAAGTTGTTCAAGCATCAGGTCTCTTGCAATTGCAAGCGGCTGGCATGAGCTCAAATCCAACCATGAAAAAAATGGATGAGACGATGGCTGCGCTGCGAGAAATCAAAGCAAAGGCGATCTATATCGTCGCAGACACCGAGGCTGCTGGAAGTATGACAGATGCCTTGACAGAAGAACTTCCTCTTGGTGCTGAAGGGGTCATCTTTCTTGTGCAAACGACAAGCACGAATTCGCAGTCCGACATTCAGTCGATGGCGGCAAAAAGCTTTGGATCATCAATCACGGCTGAACATATTGGTCGAGGTTGGTATTGGCTGAAGAGCGATCCAAACGAAACGCTTCCTGCAACATCTGACCCTGCGCTGGCGATGCAATTCGATCAAGCGATGAATGCGCTTCCAAGTTCTGCGATTTCCTTCGGCATGCGAATGTCAGATGAATTGCGCGCCAATATTGACTCAGCGATGGAAGAGGATTCTGGACCATTGACTATGTTTCTCTCTGGCTTTTCAGAACCCATGAAGTCGCTCAACACCATTTCTGCAGCAATTGTCTTTGGACCAAATCCAACAATCCGAGCCGCGATGAACTTTGCCGACAAGGATGCTGCCGGAGAATTTGCGACAACGTGGAGCACAACCACACGAAGTATTGCGGGTA
The DNA here is from genome assembly GCA_031127085.1 of Gemmatimonadota bacterium. Taxonomy (GTDB): domain Bacteria; phylum Gemmatimonadota; class Gemmatimonadetes; order Gemmatimonadales; family Gemmatimonadaceae; genus PNKL01. Next base: position 3,241 of record JARIEY010000238.1, read on the forward strand.
TGGCCGGAATGATGTTGTCGGCGCCGAACGAAGACGGAAAGGGTGGAATCGACCCAAAGATATTTACACAAATGGCGGAAGCTTTGGACATGAAACAAAGCGATGCGCAACTGACTCTGACCCTTGACGATGCCGGGTGGAAAAAGTTGATCCCATAAAATCATTCACGCCCCCTCTGCTCGCAACACCCTGATCAGTTTGTTTTATTCCCCCAACCGTCGCGCCGCTGCAAGAAACGAATCATAATTTGCACGCATTTCGCCTAGCGAATCGCCGCCGAATTTTTCGCGCAGCGCACGCGCGATCTCGAATGCAACAACATTTTCCATTACGACGCTCGCCGCAGCGATGGCGCTGATGTCCGATCGTTCATACTGACTCTGCGTCGATTCGTGCGTTCGCAAATCGACGCTTGGCATGCCACGAAGCAGAGTCGAAATTGGTTTCATCGCGCCGCGAACAACAATCGGCATTCCGTTGGTCATGCCACCTTCTAGTCCTCCGGCATTGTTGGAAGGACGCACAAAACCCAAATGAGATTCTCCGCGCAGAGACGCATCAAACAAAATTGGATCGTGCACTTGACTGCCGGTTCGCAGAGCGGCTTGCATTCCCAATCCGATCTCGATTCCTTTGAATGCTTGAATGCCCATCACCGCTGCAGCCAAACGAGAATCCAAGCGCAAATCGCTGCTCGAGCACGATCCAAGCCCTGGCACCACACCAAAGACATGCACTTCGCATATTCCGCCGACAGTGTCTTTATCAACTTTCGCTTGATGAATCGCAGCGACGATCGCTTCGGATGCGGCCGCATCAGGGCAATACACTTCGCTTGCATCGCGCGCGGCGCGTAATTTCGTCAGCATTGTTGCTCTGGGTTCGACCGCACTCGTCGTAGTCAAAGATCCGCGGACGAATCCAAAGCACTCGATTCCAAATGCGCGTAACAAACATTGCGACACCGCTCCCGCAGCCGTGCGGGCCGCAGTCTCGCGCGCACTTGCGCGTTCGAGTGTTGCGCGACAATCCATCGTGAGCCACTTGATGCTTCCAGCAAGATCAGCGTGTCCAGGTCGCGGACGAAAAACGGGCGGCGTCTTTTCGACATCATCAATTCGAGAATCTGCGTTGGCAATTTGCACCGCGATGGGCGATCCAAGGGTCAATTCCTGCCGAATCCCCGAAAGAAAAATCGCACGGTCTTCTTCAATACGTTGACGCGCACCACGACCATAACCGCCTTGCCTTCGGTGAAGTTCACCATCGATAAATGCGAGATCTATTGCAACACCAGAAGGCATCCCTTCAATTAGTGAAATGAGTGCAGGTCCGTGCGATTCACCAGCGGTTCGATAGGTCAGTTGTGCCACGATGTGATCTTATCTCGATGGAGTCGCATCAGTCGGCGGTCGCTTTCCAGTCCATGCCTCAAACTGATGCGCCGCCTGCGCAATGAGCATCTCCCAACCACCCACACACTTCGCACCACACTGCTCCGCATGAATAAGAAGTGCAGTTTTCGCAGGCGCATACACAGCATCCATTACCACGACGCGCTCATCAAGAACAACTTCTGCAGGAAGCGGATTCTGATCCGCGGCGGGGCCTCCATCCATACCGACGCTTGTGCAGTTGATGATCACATCGAATCGCTCCTTCGATAAATCAGAGAGCGCTTTCGCATTCACATCCAGCGCTGGCGCATCGCCGGTTGCAACAGCAAATTCTTCGGCGATTTGTTTCGCTTTGCTTGTAGTGCGATTTGTGATGACAACAGAAGCACCGC
>JARIEY010000239.1 GCA_031127085.1 Gemmatimonadota bacterium
CTCGACGCCGACACGCTCCGGCGCCGGTTCCCCGCCCACATCGTGTCCTACGACTGCATCGGCATCCTCGAGCCGAACGCCGGGATCCTCGATCCCGAACAGTGCATCGCCACCGCGCTGCGCCTCGCGACGCGCGACGGCGCGACGGCGCACCTCGGCGAGACCGTGACGGCGTGGACGGAGCACGCCGACCACGTCGAGGTGCGCACGACCCATCGCACCGTCCTCGCCGCACAGCTGATCGTCAGCGCCGGTCGGGGGGTACGCGAACTCATGCCGACGCTGGCGCCTCGCCTGACAGTGGAACGTCAGGTGCAGTTCTGGTTCACGCCGCGCGCGGAGGCCACCGCGTTCACGCCGGAACGGTTCCCGGTCTTCCTCTCCGAGGTGCGCCCCGGCGTGATGTGGTACGGCTTCCCCGACGTCGGCGATGGCGTGAAGGTCGCGTGGCATCATGGCGCGCCCGGGACCCCGGCGCTCGCGATCGGCGACGACAACGTCCACGCGCCGGCGACGGCGGCAGAGGTCGCGGCGATGCGCGCACACCTCGGGACTCACCTGCCCTGGACGGACGGGACGCTCCGCGCCACCGCGACCTGCCACTACACGAACACCCCCGACGAGCACTTCATCATCGACCGCGCCCCGGACACCGATCGAGTCTGGGTCGCATCCCCCTGCTCCGGCCACGGCTTCAAGTTCGCGAGTGCGATTGGCGAGGTGCTGGCGGACCTCGTGCTCGGAGCGACGCCGGCGTTCGATCTCACGCCGTTCGGCTGGCGCTGAGGGGCTGCAGCGGCCTACCGGTAACGGTCATACTGCTGCGCCCAGCCGTCCTTACCCGCCGCCAAGCTCGTCTCGACGACTCCGGATGTCCGCGATGGCGGGAGCGAGCACGGGATCGGCATCACGCCACAGTCGCAACAACGCCTCATAGGCCGCGAGTGCGCGCGGCCGATCGCCCTGCTGGGCATAGAGCCCGCCCAGCCGCCGGAGCACATCGGGATAGACTTGGGCCAGGTGCCCCTGCACCGACGCGAAGTCCTCAACCGCCCGATAGCGCTCGAGGTACACGATGGCACTATCTCGGCGTCCCGCCAGCTCAAACGCACGCCCCATCCGCTCGAAATGGTCTCCGTAGGCGGCCGGGAAGAGAGCCCCAGAGTCCGCAGCAACGCTGGCCCGCAGCGCCGAGAGCGCAACGTCCGCATCTTGCTCAGCGAGGGCTATCTCCGCATCGACGATCCGGCTGATGCCCCACTGATACAGTCGTTCCTCCGGGGACGACGCCTTCAGGATCGGGGCAATCTGTGCCCGTGCCCGTTCCACATTTCCGAGCCTCGCGTACGCCTGCGCGAAGAACGCGCCATGCCGATCGAGCACGGGGCGCCCATCCTCCGGATTCGCTGCGACGAGCGAATCGAGCGCACCGAGACCGCGAGCGAAGTCCCGGGACGCGAGCGCGACGGTGAGAATCTCGCCGAGCCGAATCATCACCGGATCAGCGGCCGATGCGTTGCCCGCCGTGTCCGCGACGGCCTGCATCATGCGCCCGAGGACCAGAAAGCGTCGGTACTCTCCCTTGGCACCGGCGAGCGCGCGCTCATAGCCGACACCGGTCAGCCGTGACATCGGTTGCGATGCCGCCTGCATCCGGGTGGCGACGACGGGCATCGAGTCCACCCCCCCGATCGCAATGGCAGCCCACGCACGGGACCGCTCGAGAAAATCCGTATTCGGAAACTCCGCCGTGAGAACCCGAATGGTGGCCGCCGCCTCGGAGTGCTTCCGCTGTCCGAGCTGGGCGCGCAACAGATTCAACTGCTCTTGGATGATGCGCGCCCCGCCGCGCTCAGCACGCTCCACCTCCTGCACCACCAACACCGACTCCGCCTCAGCGAAGCGGCCAGCGCCGTTGAGCGCGAGCGCGAGGTTATTCCGGGAAATTCCGGTGAACTGCCGATACGCGGCGATGGCGGCCCGCGTGTTCACCTGGCCGAGATAATACGCCTCGATCTGCTGACGTTCCGTGCCGACGGTGCGCTCCCGAAACCGATAGGCCGCGGCGGCGGCCGCGAACTGCACCGACTCCGCCGACCCCAGGTTGCTCTCATACACGGCAATCTTCCGCCACGCCGACGCGAAGGTCGAATCAACTGCCACCGCGGCGCGCAGGTGCTGAAGCCCACGCTCCCAGTCACCGCCAAGGTCGCCCACTTCCACCCCGCGCGTGTACTCGCGGAGCGCCGCGAGCGACGCGGTGGTGGCCTCCTCCAGCCGGGGGGCCCGCGCCACCGAGCGGAGCGACTCGCCAATCCGCTCCCGAAGGTCGAGCGCCAACGCATCAATTGCGTTCAGCAGCGCACCCGGGCCATCGGCCGCCCGTTGCAGCTCAACGAGGGTCTCCCCTGTCTCGCTGCTGACCAGGCTCGTCGTCACCATAAAACCTGTTCCGAGCGCCGCGACCTGCCCAGTCACGATGAGCGGGATCCCTTCACGCACCGCGAGCTCACGGGCGGTGGCGAGGGAGAGAGGCGTCGACCCCGGCAGCGTCATCCGCACGAGCGCACCCGCCGCCTCGGATGGGCTCACCAGCCGAATCGCGGTTGATTGCCCAAGTGAGGTGCGCATCGCCTGCGCGACCACGCTGCCGAGCGAAGTGTCGCTCGACGTGGTCATGAACTGGCTCACGAGGATGCGCGAATCACTCTGAATCCGTCCGGCGGAGAGGAGTGACGCAGCAGGGCCCACGCCGAGCTGCCGGAGCACGACATAGCCGCCGACCGCGAGCACCACTGCGACCGCGGAGGCGATGCCGGCGAGCCGCGTCCGGCGCCAGGAGAGATGCGGACTCGCCTTGATGGCGAGGGTTGCCATCGTCCCACGCAACACGGAACCGCCAGGCGTGAGCGCAGGCGTCTGTGCCAGGGCCCGGCGCGCCGTCCGCTGCACATACCAGGTAGCCACCATCAGCGGCAGAGCCAACGCGGCCACGGCGAGGACCAGCGTGACCGTCCAACGCGGCAGCCCGATCCCGACCACCGCCGCACGCGCGAGGATCCACGCGGCACCGCTACCGACGGCCCAGAGCCCGAGCACCTTGTCGAGCCGGCGGGGCGTGGACCCCAGCACCGTCGGAATCGCCTCACGGGCACCACTCGATCGAAGCGCGTCGAGCTGGTGCAGAAACGCCTTCGCGGTCGCGGGTCGGGCGTCTGGGTTCTTCGCCAGACAGGCCATCACGAGCGCGGCCAGCGCCGGGTCCACGCCGATGCGGATCCCTTCGAGCGGAGGCGGGACCTCGCTCAGGTGCGCCTGAAGGAGCTGGTACACCGCCTTCCCATGGAAGGGGGGCGTGCCGGCGAGGAGTTCGTATGCCATGCAGCCGAGCGCGTACAGGTCGGCGCGGTGATCGGTGGCCGGATCACCCGTGGCCTGCTCCGGCGCCATATAGGCAGGGGTGCCGATGGCAGTCCCGAGCTGCGTGAGTCCCGTGGCCGCAGCATCGGGACCCGTCCGGGCCGCGTTCAACGCCTTCGCGATCCCGAAGTCCGTGACGACGGCGGCCTCGCCGGAGAGGAGGACGTTGTCCGGCTTAATGTCGCGATGCACGACGCCGCGCCCGTGCGCATAGACCAGCGCCCGGGCGACATCGCGTAGCACGCTGATGACGTCAGCCTCCGAGAGTGGCCCGCGAGCGAGGCGAGCGCGCACCGACTCCCCCTCCACGAACGGCATCGTGTAGAAGGGCACGCCGTCGAGCATTCCCGCCGTCAGGAGCGGGACGATGTTCGCCTGCTGCAGCGAGGCGGCGAGCTGAATCTCCCGATTAAAGCGCTCGGTGGAGAGGAGCGCTGCCAGCTCGGGCGACAAAACTTTGATGACGACACGCCGGCCAAGCCGGGGCTCGAGGGCGACGAACACGCGGGACATCCCGCCTCCGCCGAGTTCCCGTTCGATCATGTAGTCACTGCCAAGAGCGGCCTGCAGCCGGTCGCGCAATTCCATACGAAGGCCTCTTCGCTCGGGAGAGAGGGAGCTAACCGGGGAGAAAATACAGGCGGACGTTCCTGCCCGTCGAGGCCCCATCGCTGGCGCCGGCCGCCATCCGGTGCATCTTCGGGGCGCGCCACTTCTCCGGAGCCCTGATGCCCGCCTCATCCCGTCTGCGCGCCGCCGCCGCGCTCATCCTCCTCGCCGTCGCCGCCGCCCTTCCCACGCAGGGCGGCCGCCGCACCGTCACCGTCGACGAGGGCACATCGATGAGTGTGGCCGCGTCCCCCGACGGGCGCACCCTCGCCATCGATCTGCAGGGGGCCATCTGGACCCTGCCGGTGGAGGGGGGCACCGCGACGCGGATCACTGGCATCGAGCACGATGCGCGGCAGCCCAGCTGGGCGCCGGACGGTCGCACGATCGTCTTCCAAGGGTACGACGAGGACGGTTTCGGCCTCTGGCAGGTGGCCCGTGACGGCGGGGCGATGCGTCGGCTCACCTGGGGGCCCTTCGATGACCGGGAGCCCGCCCACTCGCCGGACGGGCGCTTCGTCGTGTTCAGCTCCGACCGCTCCGGGAACACCGACCTCTGGCGCCTCGACCTCGAGAGCGGCGCGCTCACGCAACTCACGCGCGACCCGGGCGAGGACTACATGCCGACCGTCTCACCGGACGGCCGCGAGGTCGCGTTCGTCGGGACGCGCAACGGCACCCTCGGGATCCACGCCATCACCATCGCGACGGGCGCCGAGCGCACGCTGTCGACGGGGGGCGGGCGTGTCGACGCCCCGTCGTGGGGGCCGAGCGGCGCCCTCGTGCACCACGCCGGCACGGCGACCACGAGCCGGCTGCTGCGGGGGGACGCTCCACTCACCGGCGACGCGAACGCCTTCCCCTTCCGCGCGGGATGGCTCGGCGGCGACGAGATCGTCTACGTCGCTGACGGACGGATTCGCCGACAGGCGCTCGGCGGCGGTGCGGCGCGCGAGATCCCGTTCCGCGCCACGCTCGAGGTGGTGCGCCCC
>JARIEY010000240.1 GCA_031127085.1 Gemmatimonadota bacterium
AACTGGCTGAAGCTGCGCGCCATCGCCTCAAGCCGCTCGCTCTCGATGGTCAGCACATCGAGCGATTCCTGCATGGCGGGCGTGGCATCGCGACGCAGGCGCGCGATGGCGAACCGGATGGGCGTCAGCGGATTCTTGAGCTCGTGCGCCACCTGGCGCGCCGATTCGCGAAACGCCTCCAGTCGCTCGGCGGCGATGGCCGCCTCGCGGCCGCGCTGCAGGTCAAAGGCCATCGCGCGCATCCCGTCGCGAAGCACGGCAAACTCGGGCGCGCCACGCGTGTCGTCCTCAGCGGGGAGTGGTTCGCCCCGCGCGATCCGCCCCGTCCATCCCACGAGTTCGTCGAGCGGTCGGCTCAACTGACGGCTGAGGTGACCCGCAATACGTGAGGCGAGATAGGTCAGGAAGGCGAGAAGCCCGAGTCCAAGCGCCAGCAGCGCGGGCCCCGTGTTGCGCGACAGGTATTCAAAACGCCGCGCCTGCGTCAGCGAACTATTGAGGTCCTGCTCGTGCCGCGCGAGCGCCTCGTTGGCCGCGGTCGAGCCGGGAGCCTCGCGCGCCAGCCGCGCCGCACGCGTTCCCGACGCCGCCGCGCTGTCCCAGGCGGCAAAGCCACTGATGCGCTGCAGCACGCGGCTGGTCGCCCCGCTCCAGGCCACGGTCAGCAAGACCGACGGGACCAGGGCGAAGAGAGCCAGCATCACGAACAGGCGCGCGCGGAAACTGAGAGCCACGTTGAACGGTACGAGGAGAACAGGGAGGGAGTTTCGTTTAGACACGCATCCGAAACTTGCTACCGGCGCGGGTTTGCGGCCACACGTCGCTGGGTCGGGCCGGTGCCGCCCAGCCGGTTGACCCGTTAGATTCCACGTCCAGAAGTCCCGGACGCTGCCGATGATCGGGTGATCATCGGCTTCGCCCGTGACCTCCGGGGCCACCAGCGTCCGCGCCACCCGCGTTTCCCGTATCGACGGGAGAGAGTGTGAGCGCGCTCGCGGCCCCTTCCGCAAGCGATGATCGCCGGCCAGCCGCCTGATGGCGCTCCCGTCGCACATCGTGGCATACCAACCATGGGCAACCGCCGCGCCAGGCCCCGCCGGGGCCGCGCCGACGTGTTTGCCCCCGGGCCCCAGTGCCCGGCCAACGCGAGAAGGCATGAACAACCGTCACCTGCGGAGCTCGACGCCCCGCACCCCCGTCGCCCCGCTCCATCGCGGACCGCAGGCGGCCGCGCACGCCGCCGCCGGACTCCTTGGCACTCCGCACGCCGCGCCCAACGCCGCCCTGCTCATCGATTTCGACAACGTCACGATGGGCATCCGGTCCGACTTGCAGACCGAACTCCGGAACTTGCTGTCCTCGGAGATCATCAGCGGCAAGGTCGCGGTGCAGCGCGCCTACGCCGACTGGCGCCGCTACCCGCAGTACATCGTGCCGCTGAGCGAGTCGTCCATCGACTTGATCTTCGCGCCGGCCTACGGCTCGTCCAAGAAGAACGCCACCGATATCCGCCTCGCGGTGGATGCGATGGAACTGATCTTCACGCGTCCCGAGATCGGCACCTATATCCTGCTCTCCGGTGACTCCGACTTCTCCTCGCTCGTGCTCAAGCTCAAGGAGTACGGCAAGTACGTCATCGGCGTCGGCATCCGCGAATCGTCCAGCGACCTGCTCGTGCAGAACTGCGACGAGTACTACAGCTACAACGCGCTCGCCGGGCTGGTGAAGTCGAGCGACGAGACCGCAGCGCAGAAGTGGGATCCGTGGGAGCTGGTCACCGAAGCGATTGGCCGTATGTCCAAGAACGGCGACGTGATGCGCTCGGACCGCCTCAAGCAGGTGATGCAGGAGATCGATCCGTCGTTCGACGAGAAGAACCTCGGGATGTCCAAGTTCTCGCGGTTCTGCCAGGAAGCCTCGCACAAGGGGCTGATCCACGTCACCAAGCTCGAGAACGGGCAGCTCGAAGTCTCGCTCCCGAACGCGGTGCGCAAGGACGCGTCCCGGCCGGCCGACGCCATCACGGCGCCGGCTGCAGTGGCCGCTGCGCCGCGTGATGAGGACGAGGGCGGCCGTCGTCGCGGACGCCGTGGTGGACGTGGCCGTGGACGTGACCGCGAGCGTGGCCCCGAGCCGCGCATCGATGGTGTCGTTGACGCGGCGCCTGTCGCCGCCGCCGCGCCGATCGCCGCGCCCGTTGCTGCGCCGGCCGCCGTCGCGGGTGCCATCGCTGGCGCCATCGCGGCGCCCGCTGCTCCGGCGGCTCCGGCCGCCGCTGCGCCGGCACCGACGCCGCACCACCGCCACGAGCGTAAGCATCAGGCGCCCGCCATCGACGCCACCATCGGCGTGGCTGGCGTGCGGCTGACGCGCGACGAGGCATTCTCGCTCGTGCGTCGTGCCGTCGAGGCGCTCACCACCGGCGATTCGTCGGCCATGGCCGAAGCGGTGCGCGTGAAGGCGCGCGAACTGCTGGGGCGCGACAGTGAGTCACTAAGCGATCGCAACTTCACGCGCATCTTGCGTGACACGCACGATGCGGGGGCGGTGGACGTGCGCCGTCGCGGCGACTCGTTCGAAGTCTCGCGCGTGGAGGGCACGGTCAGCGTCGCTGATCAGCTCACCGCCGCCGAGGCGCAGGCAAAGGCGGAAGCCCCGGCCGCTCCGGCCGCACCGCCGGCTCCGCGTGGCGTGGGTGCCACACGTGGCCTGCCGGTGAAGGGTGGTCGCACCGCCAAGCTGCCGCCGTCGCTGCTGCTGCTCGGTGTGGTGGACGATACGCCGGCCCCGGCCCCCCCGGCCCCCCCGGCCCCCGTGGCCGCGCCGGTCGCTGAAGCCGCCGCTCCTGCGGCAGAATCGGAAGCGCCAGCCAAGGCGCGTCGAGGCAAGAAGCCGGCGGCGCCGAAGGCCGAGGCGGCCCCGAAGGCTGCCGCTGCGCCCAAGGCCAAGCGCGCTACGGCCAAGCCACGCGCCAAGAAGGCGTAGCGCCGGCGGCGTGCCGCGCGACAACACCTCCCGCGTGGAGAGCGCCGCGTCCCTGCCAGGGACGCGGCGTCTCTCGTTGCAGGCGCTGCCTCGGCGGTTCTATGCCCGCGACACTGAGTTGGTGGCGCGTGATCTCATTGGCCGCGTGCTCGAATGCACGCGCGACGGCGTCACCTGCCGCGGTCTGATCTCCGAAACGGAGGCCTATCTCGGCGAACACGACCCCGCCTGTCACGCGGCTGTAGGGCGAACCGCACGCACCGCCGGGCTCTACGGCCCGCCTGGCACCGCGTATGTCTATTTCATCTACGGGATGCACTGGTGTGTGAATGCCGTGACCCGCGCCGAGGGGCTCCCCAGTGCGGTGCTCATTCGCGGGGTGCTGCCGCTCCACGGAGTCGAAGCGATGCGGCGGCGTCGCGTCGAAGGACGCACGCCGCCGCTGGCTTCGGCCAGGTCCTCACGAGTGGTTGCCGATCAGGCGCTGGCTGACGGCCCCGGCAAGCTGTGCCGTGCCTTCGGCATCGACGGGCCCACGCATCACGGCGTCGACCTCGTGCGCGGTACGGCGCTGCGCATCCTGCGCGGCGCGCCGGTGGACGATGCGCGTGTGATGGTGACGCCGCGCATCGGCATCAGCAAGGCGGTCGATTGGCCGCTGCGTTGGGTGCTGCGTCCGGGGCAGTAACAGAGCGCGAGCTCTGGCGGTCAGGGCATCAACGAAGAACGGGCGGGCTCCCGCAGGAGCCCGCCCGTCTGCCACCACCGCTCGGCGCGGCGCGCGGCTAGCGCATCTTGTCGATGGATGAGCCGAAGTTGTAGCGCAGGCCGGCTTCCCAGAACGCCGTCTGTCCCTCGCCGTTGATCAACCAGCTCCCCGTCCCCTTGGTCGGCATCATCGTGTACTGCGCGTAGGGCGCGAACTTCTTCCACGTGATCATGAAGCCGCCGGTGTACGTCGCCTTGGCCTGCGCGCGCGCATCATTGACGCGGGCCTGTGCGGAATCGCGTGCCGCCGCGCTATTGAAGAACGTGCCGATCGGCGCCGCCTGCTTGATGAAGTTGAACGAGTAGCCAAAGCCCGCGTAGGGCCGGAACCACGTCCAGTTCGGGAGGAAGACGATCCCCTGGAACCCGACGCGGCGCATATCGGTCATCAGCGCCTTGCGAAGACCCGACGAGTTCGGATCCGAGACCGTGGACGAGTCGGTGAAATAGGCCTGCGACCCGTAGACGTTGAGTGCCCACCGATGGCGCGTAATCAGCCAGTCGGCCGAGATCGCCGGGGCGTCGATCCGGTGGAAGTACGTGGGGAAGGTCATGCGACCGCCTCCCACGCCCCAGAACCACGAGTTTTCGATCGGCGCGCCGGCCTGCTGCGCAGCGGCGGCGGCCGGAAGGAGCGCCGCCAATGCAAGCGCGCGGCCAAGGCGTGAGATCGTACGCATACTAGACCCCTCGAAAAGGAGGATCGCCGGCCGACCCGCGCACCGACGCGACACAACTTGCCGCGCGATGACCGGGGCAGCCAGTGGTACCGGAGATAGACGATGCGTCCGGTCTCCGGGTCACGGGCTGCAACCGGTTACTTCGCCAGCCCCACCTTGCGAGCCACCCGCGAGATCGCCGCCACCGCGTGATCGAGGTCGTCCCGCGTGTGCGCCGCCGATATCTGGCAGCGCAGCCGCGCCGTGCCATGCGGCACCACCGGGAAGCCGAATCCGGTCACGAAGATCCCCTCGTCGAGCAGCATCTCGCTCATCCGGATGGCGTGCGCCGTCTCGCCGATGATGATGGGAACAATCGGCGTGTCACCCGGCAGCGGATTGAAGCCGGCCTCGATGATGGCCTGGCGGAAGTACTGCGAGTTGTCGCGCAGCTTCTGCACACGCTCCGGATGCGCTTCCAGATACCGCACCGACGCCAGTGCGCTGGCCGCAACCGTCGGCGGCAGGGCATTGGAGAACAGCTGCGGCCGCGAACGTTGCGTGAGCATGTCGCAGAGCGAAGCGCTTCCGGCCACG
>JARIEY010000241.1 GCA_031127085.1 Gemmatimonadota bacterium
CATCCGCGCGGGGCCGTTGCCACGCTCAGGGGCCTTTCATCGTGCCGACCGTAGTCCTGATTGAGGACGATCCCACGCTGCGTCTGATGTACCGCCGGATGTTCGAGCGGTACTTCTCGTGCACGGTCGTGGAGGCCGAAGACGGTCCGGACGGACTGCGTCTGATCAGCGAGCAGAAGCCCGATCTCGTGGTGCTCGACATCCACCTTCCCACCGTGTCCGGGGTGGACGTGCTGCAAACGATGCGCAACGATCCGGAGACGGCGGAAATTCCCGCGATCGCCATCACCTCCGAGAATCAGCGGGCGACCATCGAGCAGCTGGTGCAGGGGCGCGTGCTCGACATTCTGCTCAAGCCGGTGGTGCTGACACGCGACTTGCCTCGGTTGCAGAAGGTGTTCGCGCGGATCGGGGCTACTCGTCCTCCCAGCGCTTGACGCGTTCGAGCGCCTTGTGCCAGCCGGCCGCCGCGGCGGCGCGGGCAGCCGGCTTCATCTGCGGGGTAAAGCGCCGGTCGGCCTTCCACTGGCGGGCAATCTCGGCACGGCTCTTCCAGAAGCCCACGGCGAGCCCGGCGAGATAGGCGGCGCCGAGCGCCGTCGTCTCGGTGATCTGTGGCCGTACGACCGGGCAGCCGAGCAGGTCGGCCTGCATCTGCATCAGCAGGTTGTTGGCGCTCGCGCCACCGTCGACACGCAGTTCCTTCAACCGAATACCGGCGTCGGCCTCCATCGCGCGCACCACGTCCATTACCTGCAGCGCGATGCCCTGCAGTGCGGCGCGGGCGATATGGGCGCGGCTGCTTCCGCGGGTGAGTCCCAGCAGTGCTCCGCGAGCGTGCTGGTCCCAGTGCGGCGCGCCGAGTCCGGCGAATGCGGGCACCAGGTAGACGCCGTGTGTGTCGGCCACCGAGGCGGCGAGGGCCTCGACCTCACCCGAAGCCTGGATGATGCCGAGTCCGTCGCGCAGCCACTGCACGACGGCGCCGGCGATGAAAATGCTTCCCTCCAGGGCGTATTCGGTGCGGTCGCCCAACCGCCAAGCCACGGTGCTCAGGAGATTGTGGCGCGACACCATCGGGGTGTCGCCCGTGTGCATCAGCATGAAGCAGCCGGTGCCATAGGTATTCTTGACGAGGCCTGGCTTGACGCACATCTGGCCGAAGAGCGCCGCCTGCTGGTCGCCGGCGATGCCGGCCACCGGGATGGATCCCCCGAGGAGCGTGGTGTGCCCGTACACCTCGCTGGAGGCGCGCACCTCGGGAAGCATCGCGCGCGGGATGCCGAAGAGCGTGAGCAGGGTGTCGTCCCAATCGCCGCGGCGAATGTCGTAGAGCATCGTGCGCGCGGCATTGCTCGCATCGGTCGCATGCACCGCGCCGCCCGTGAGATTCCAGAGCAGCCACGAATCGACCGTGCCGAAGGCCAGTCGCCCTGCCTTGGCGCGCGCGCGCGCGCCAGGGACGTGCTGCAGCAGCCACTGCACCTTGGTGGCCGAGAAGTACGCATCGACCACGAGCCCCGTCTTGCGCCGGATCACGCGGTCCAGGCGACGCCGCTTGAGGGCGTCGCAGGCGGCCGCAGTGCGCCGGTCCTGCCAGACGATGGCGTTGCTGATTGGACGACCCGTCTCGCGGTCCCAGACGATGGTCGTCTCGCGCTGGTTCGTAATGCCGATTGCGGCGATATCGGCCGCCGAGAGCCGGGCCTTCTGGATCACCTCGGACGCGACGCCGATCTGCGTGCTCCAGATGTCGAGCGGATCGTGCTCCACCCAGCCCGGACGCGGAAAGTGCTGGGGAAACTCGCGCTGCGCGACGGCCACGCCGCGGCCGGCGCCGTCGAACAACAGGGCGCGCGAGGACGTGGTGCCCTGATCGAGGGCGAGGATGAACGGCATGGCAGGTCCAGAAGGGCGGGATGTCGAGAGAAGGTCGCCGTGGCGCGGAGGGACGTCCAGAGGGCGTGCTGCCGTTGCCGGGGCGCGGGCCGCGGCCGATACTTCGGGGGTGAGGCGAGCGATGCCGTCGTCTCCCGTCGTCTGGGGGTCCTGCCCGCGTGTGTCTTGCCGCGGATTGGGCGCTCCCAGAGATTTCACGCAGCACCGATCGGCCCCCCCAAAAGGCTGAATGATGGGTGAGGACGCGCGTCTGGATGACGCGAGCATAGACGCCGCGGCGGAGGTTCTGTTGCGCGGCCAGACGGTGCTTGAGGCAGTCGCCGAGAGCACGCCGGATGCCGTGTTCGTGAAGGACCGGGCCGGCCGCTATCTGCTGGTGAACTCCTCCACCTGCCGCATGCTTGGCAAGTCGCGCCAGGAGATACTCGGCCGCGACGACCGCGCCCTTTTTCCCCCGGCGGACGCGGCGTGGCTGATGGCGCAGGATGCGTCCATCATGGCGTCGGGCGAGACGAACTCCGTGGAGGAGCACCTGACGGTCGGCGGCGTCCCCATGACGCTCTTGGCGACCAAGGGAGCGGTGCGCACGCCGGAGGGCGAGGTCATTGGGCTCTTTGGCATTTCGCGCGACATCACGGAGCGCACGCGGACCGACCAAGCACTGCGCGAGAGTGAAGCCAAGTTTCGGTCCGTGTTTGACCAGTCGCCGGTTGGGAAGTCCATCACCAAGCTGACCGGCGAGGTGGATTTCAACCCGGCGATGTGCGCGATGCTGGGGTACACGCCCGAGGAATTGCGCAACGTTAAGTTTCAGGAGCTGACGCATCCCGCAGACGTTGCGCTCAGTGAACAGGCGATCGAGCCGCTGCGCGCCGGCCTGTCGTCGCAGACGCATTTCGTCAAGCGGTACATCCGCAAGGATGGGCGCGTCGTCTGGGCTGAGTTGAACATCACGGTGCGCCGCGATGCCGACGGCCGACCGCTCGACTTCCTGACCTCGGTGGTGGACATCACCGAGCGCCGGCAAGCCGAGGAGGCGCTGCTGGAGAGCGAACTTCGGTACCGCACGCTCATCGAGTGGACGCCGTATCCGCTGGTGGTGCACCGGGACGGTGTGGTGCTGTACGCCAATCCGGCGGCGCTGCAGATGTTCCGCGTGCCGACGGCGGCGGCGCTGAACCGCCCGACGGTCTTTGATCGCGTCGTCGCGGAGTTCCGGGATTTTGCGCGCGATCGCAACCGTGAGGCACTGCGTCAGGGCCTTGGCGCCACGGTCGCTCCCGCAGTGGCCGTGCTGCAGACGGACGACGGTGAGCGGCGGCACGTGCAGATGCAGGGCGTGGTGGTCGCGTTCGACGGAGCGCCGGCCGTGTTCACGGTCTTCCGCGATGTCACGGACGAGTTGCGCAAGGACGCGGCGCTGCGCGAGAGCGAGTATCTGTTTCGCGAGTCGCAGCGCGTGGCAAACATCGGGTCGTATCGCGCCGACTTCGTGGCCGGCACGTGGCGATCGTCCGAAGTGCTGGATCGCATCTTCGGGATTGAGCTCTCGATGGAGCACCCGATCGCCGACTGGATTGCGCTCATTCATCCGGAGGAGCAGGAGTGGATGGCGCAGTATCTAAAACGCGAGGTCCTGACCGGCGGCCGGCGCTTTGACGCGGAGTATCGCGTTCAGCGGCGCAACGACGGGGCGGTGCGGTGGGTGCACGGTCTTGGCGAGCTCGAGAAGTCGCCGGACGGTGCCGTGGTGGCGATGACCGGCACGATCCAGGACATCACCGACCGGCGAGCGGCGCAGGCCGCGCTGGAGGCGAGTGAAGACCGGTACCGCGCGATGTTGCAGACGGCGATGGACGGTTTCTGGGTGATCAGCCTGGATGGACGTGTGCTCGAGGTCAACGAAGCTTACGCTCGGATGAGCGGCTACTCTGTCGAGGAGTTGCTGACGATGCGGCTTTCCGACCTCGATGCCGTGGAGACCCCGGCCCAGGTCGCGCAGCGCACGGCGGAGATTCTGCGGCGCGGTGAAGCTCGGTTTGAGTCGCAGCACCGGCGGAAGGACGGCACGCCGTGGGACGTGGCCGTGAGTGTGCAGTACCGCCGCAGCGAGGGCCACATGGTGGCCTTCGTGCAGGACATCACGGCGCGCAAACAAGCCGAGGGTGAACGCGCGCAGATGCAGGCGCAGTTGCAGCAGGCGCAGAAGATGGAGTCGGTGGGGCGGCTGGCCGGCGGTGTGGCCCACGACTTCAACAACATGCTGGGCGTGATTCTGGGCAACGTGGACATGGCGCTGGAGCAGGTCCCGCTCGGCGATCCCCTGCGGGATGACCTGGACGAAGTGCGCCGCGCGGCGGTGCGCTCGGTGGACCTGACGCGGCAGTTGCTGGCCTTCGCGCGCAAGCAGACGGTGGCGCCGCAGGTGCTCGATCTCAACGTCACGGTTGCTGGCATGGCGAAGATGCTGCAGCGACTCATAGGTGAGGACATCGCGCTCGACTGGCGTGCGCACGCCGGGCTGTGGCCGGTGAAGATCGACCCCTCGCAGGTGGACCAAGTGCTGGCCAACCTGTGCGTCAATGCGCGCGACGCCATCTCCGGCACGGGGACGCTGGTGATCGAGACGGCGCATCGGCACTTCACGGAGGAAGACCTGGCGCTGCGCCCCGAGGTGGCCGCGGGCGACTACGTGGAGCTGGCCGTGCGCGACGACGGCTCAGGAATGAGCCCGGAAACGATCGTGCACCTCTTCGAGCCCTTCTACACGACGAAGGCGCAGGGGAAAGGGACGGGACTCGGGCTGGCGACCGTCTGGGGCATCGTGCGCCAGAACAACGGATTCATTGAGGTCGACAGCGCGCGCGGGGAAGGGACCACGTTCCGCATCTATCTGCCGCGGCATCAAGGCAAGCTGGCGAGTGCGTCGGCGGACGAGCCGGCGGCGGAGGGACGCCGCGGGCACGAGACCATCCTGCTGGCAGAGGACGAACCCGGCATCCTCGCGCTCACGGCGCGCATGCTGGAGCGGCAGGGGTACACGGTGCTGCGCGCCGTGACGCCTGGCGAGGCACTGCGGCTCGCGCGCGAGTATCCCGGTCAGATC
>JARIEY010000026.1 GCA_031127085.1 Gemmatimonadota bacterium
CGACCCGCGACGCTTGAGCGCATCGAGCGAGAGCGGGAGCGACGCGCCAAGGGTCGACTGCCGGAACTGGGTCACCGCTCCCCTCCCCGCCCCGTTCCCTCCTCGTCCCTCCTCATCAAGCCCCCGCCCCCCGCACGCATGCCTCGTATCCCAAGCGAACAGGTATCCCTCACCCAGCCGATGCGCCCGAAAATCGAGCGACACGTGATCGCCCGCCCTCGCGGCGATCGACTGCTTGAGCGGGAAGAACGCCTGCCCATAGACGGTGTGCGCGGCGCCGGGCTCGTTGCGAATCCAGTGCGATCCAAAGAGTTCGCTGTTGAACCAGACGGCGAATCCGTCGAACGCGCCGTCCTGCTCCACCGTCCACTCGCAGCGCCCCGCGATGTCGGGATCGCGCACGTCGCTGTAGTCGATGGCGCCCCACCGCGCCGGGGCCGCCAGCAGATCGTCGCGAACGACGCGCGCCCGGTGAATGTCGCTGCGCAGCTTTGCCGCCACGGGTTCGCGATTGATGCCGTGTGCGCCGTCGCCGCCGAGCCCGAGCAGCGTGGTCACGCGATCAGGGCGCCGGCAAGGCGCGGCCCACAACTCGTCGCGCGCGGTGATCAGGCGCGCGCTGGGCTTCAGCAACCGATCGCGCGCATCAACGAGGGACGGGATACGTCCCCACAGCAGCGGCAGCAGGCCGCGCAGGTCTTCGAGCAGCACATCGCCGCGCTCGGGCAGGTCGATGCGTGTGGAGTAGCCGTGGATGAACGTGATGCGGTCGGCGCAGCCGTTGGCTTCGGCCACGGCGGGGCCCAGCGCAACGGCTGGGTTGACTTCGATGGCGTAGACGTGCCGCGCGCCGGCCTTGGCGCAGGCGACCGCAAAGTACCCCGTGCCGGTGCCGATCTCGACGACGACGTCACCGGGACGAACCGCCGCGGCAATTGCCGCCAGATACGGACCGGTGCGCGCCTCATCGGCGAACATCCGGTCGAAGTCGTGCAGGTCGTACGCGCTGGCGGTAATGGAGCTCACGGCGTCATCTCATACGGCGCGCCGGAGAGCCGCGCCAGCGTCAGGACTTCTTGGCGGAACCGCCGTTGCACCCGGCGGAAGTGCCGTCGTTGTAGCTCTTTGCGCAGGTGCGCGTCTGCGTGAGCGCCTGGAAGGTGCCCAGCACGCGCAGCTTCGGGGACACGTACTCCGAACGGCCCTGAGGCTGGTCCTGCTCCCATCCCTTGTCATGCAGCATTAGCGCCCCGTGGCGCTGAACGAGCTACGACTTCTTGAACGACATCGAACAGCCGGCACCTGTGCCGTCGTTGTATCCCTTGGCACAGGTTCGTGTCTGGGTCAATGCCGCGAGCGTGCCGTATTCGCGCAGCCTCGGTGGGAAGTACCCGCGCTCCGAAGGTACATCGGTGCTACCGACGATCTTCGGTGCCGAGCGTCCTGTGGCAAGCATCGTCGCTCGCCTCCTTGTTTTCGAACAGTGAGTCAATTGTTTCCACTTGGCGATGATCGCCAGCATTCATCATCCAGCGCGCCAAGTGGAGGGAAGACCACGCATCCGCAACCGCCTCGCGACTTCCCTCTTTAAAGATAGACCGGAGGCGCCCGGCGTCAACGTACGCATCAACCGGGCCATCCAGTGCACGGAGTCCCGGTCGGCCGGCAGCCACCCACCGCTCGGCCACAATCGGGGGGAGAGGCGGAAGAACCGTTTTCGGGCGCGCGAGCACGATGGCGGGCAGCTCCTGAGCGAAAGCCTTACGCACCAACAACTTCTGCTGGCACCACGGGATTGGAGGGATCGACAGCACGTACTCGATCACCCGTGTGTCCAGCAGCGGCCAGCGCCACTCCAACGGGAGCCGGACATAGGCGAATGAGTCCGCTTCCTGCCCCGTCTGCCAGTACGCGCCAAGCAGCCACTTGGTGCCCGGTCGGGTTGGGTGGGCCGGCGGCTCCACAAAATCCTGAGGGCCCGTCCGGTCAAGCACATCGCGGCGAATCCAGGCGGGAGGTGGATCATACACGCGCTCAATGGGGCGCCCTCGCAATCGGTCGCGCAGATGCCAACCGAGTACCGGCAGCCGACGCTCGGCGACCACGTATGCCAACGCTCGACGCCACGTCTCCCAGTGCCCCCACTCGTGCGCCATTAGCCCGACGCCCGGCGGCGCAAAGAGCGAATCGCCGTCATCACCCACGAACAGCACGCGAGAGTGCGCGGCCATCCTCGCCAGCGACGTCAACGTGTGGGGGTAGTCGGTGTCGTCGATGGGTTCGGGCGTGCGGAAGGATGGATCATCCAGATATGCCAGCGGCCGCCACGGCGTCTCGTCCAGCGCGTGCTCAATGCCGATGCATCGCGCCGCCTCGGCCGCGATCACTCCCTCGCGGTCGTCGAACAGCGACGTCGCTGCATAGGTGAAGCCCTTCACCGCGACGGCAGGCGCGACGCGATGCGCGGTCGCCGCGAGGCTCGTCGAATCGAGACCGCCGCTGAGCTGTATGGACAGCGTGGGCTGCCGCAGACGATCCTTCACCGCGGCGGCGAGCACCTCGCGATACCCTTCCACGTATTCCCGTTCATCGCGCAAGCGCAGGGGTGGCGGCGCGGGGAAGTTCCAGTGCCGCATTTCGTGGCCCGTGTGCCCGTACTCGGGAACGCGCAGGTGATGCCCCGCTTCGAGCCGCCGGATATCGGCAAACGCGCTGCGATGCACGTCGACGTTCCAGCCCCATCGCAGAAACGACACCAGCGCCGCGTCGTGCAATGCGCTCGACACCCCAGGGTGCGCCCGCACCGCATCGAGGTGATTGGCGCAGATAAAGGCGGCGCCGAGGTCGGCGTAGAACAGCGGCCGCACCCCCATGCCATCGCGTACGCACAGCAGGCGGCGATGGTCTCCGTCCCACAGGGCAAAAGCATACTCACCGTGGAGTCGCGCAAACGCCGCCTCGCCCCAGGCGGCATACGCGGCAAGCACCAGCGCGTCGTCATCGTCGACGTTGAGCACCGACACGCCAGCGTCGCGAATGCTCTTGGCCAGACGTGCGCGATCATCCAGCCGGATATCGCCGGCCAGCCGCAGCCGGCCGCGCGCGTGCGGCCCCTGCACGGCGCCATCGCGGGTGCTCAGGAAGGCGTGCACCATCCCGACCGGCCCGTGGTGCCACACGGCATAGGCGTCGGGTTGCACGTCACGGAGCGGTGCGCCGAGCCGCCCTAAGAGGGCGCGGTCTGCGGCGGCGCCATCGCGGCGAAGCACGGCGACGAAGCCGCTCATCGGGCGAGACTCGGGGATGACAGGGGCGGCGCGCTCACATGCATAAAGTACAACCGCTGCATACAACCCCGTGCCAGTTGACCCAAGTCGTTGTGTCAGTTATTGTTCAAGGCTCGACAATACGCGGCCAATTCAGGCCGCCCTGCCTCCCCCCGCGTCGGCAACCCGCGGGGGGCGAGAACGACCAAAGGAGGATTGCCATCCGTGACTCGTGACTACGAGGCGGTGTACGTCTTCGACTCGACGCTCGAAGACGCCGCCATCAACGACAAGATCGCCAAGCACCACGCGCTGCTCAGCGCCGAGGGCGAGATTGCGCTCAACCACTGGGGCCGTCGCCAGCTTGCCTACAAGATCGGCAAGCGCGAGACCGGCTACTACGTCGTCGCCCGCTTCAAGGCCGACGGCAAGGTCCTTCCCGAGTTCGAGCGTTCGCTCAAGCTCGACGACGCCGTGGTGCGGTATCTCATCTCGATCCACGAGCATGAGCTCGGCGCGCCGCCGATGACCGAGGAACAGCTCGCCGCCAAGCGGGCCCGTGACGAAGACGACGAGGACGACGAATAATGCGCCGCCAGAAGAAGACCTGCCCGATGGACGAGGCCCGCATCCGCCACGTCGACTACAAGGACGAGCGCTTCCTGTCGCGCTTCGTCACCGACAACGGCAAGATCCTGCCGAGCCGTCTGAGCGGCACGTGCGCGCGTCACCAGCGTCAGCTGGCGAGCGCCATCAAGAAGGCGCGCTACCTCGCGCTCCTGCCGTACACCCGCGGTCAGACGCCGTAAGTGACGGACGCCGTCGTCGAGCCCACGCCGCCCGCTGACACCAGGGAACGCGGCTGGAGGCGAGTCGTCGGCGCGCTGGCGCTGTTGCTCCTCCTCCCGGCGATGCCACCCTTCTCGGTGGTCCTGCCGATGGCGGAAACGGCGCTGGTGCTGGTCCCCGCGCTCGCTGCCTGTGCGCTCGCGGGATGGAAGGCGGGAGGACGGCCGTTCCTCGCGGTGCTCTGGGTGGCGTTCGCCACGTGGGTCGTCGCGGCTGGCCCGGCGAAGAGCGATTACGCGCTTCTCGTGCGGGGTTGGGGAGTGCTGGTAGCGGTGGCGTTCGGCGCTTGGGCCATTCTGTGGCCTGCGCGATCGTTCTTCCCCCGCGCGCTGGCCACGCTGGGAACGGCGTTTGCGATAGGCCTGCTGTCGACGTTCGCGGTGCCGGGAGGACCGGCTCGTGTGCGGCAAGTGTTCGCCAGCGAAACCCTGCGTCGGGCCGATGCGTTTGAGTCCGACTGGCAGGTGCGACTGACGACGAAGGACTGGCAGGAGTTCCGGGCGACCAATGCCGAATCGGCCGCCTGGTTCGAGAAGGCACTCGAGGAGCAGCGCGCGATGGTGCGGCGGACCGCCGAATCATCCCCGTCACTTTTCCCTGCCTTGCTCGCGCTGGAAACGCTGGCCGCGCTCGGGCTCGCCTGGGCGCTGTATCACCGCGTGGGACGCGCTCGTATTGGCGCGCCGCTCGCACGCCTCCGGGAGTTCCGGTTCAACGACCAGTTCATTTGGGGCTTGGTCAGCGGATTGGCGCTCTTGGTGGTGCCGGGTCTCGGGCCGCTCTCTGGGCTGGGGTCCAACCTGCTGGTGTTCGCCGGGGCGCTGTATGGGCTGCGGGGAGCCGGAGTGGCGCTGTTTTTCCTGGCGCCCGGGCGGGTGATGACGGTCGTTCTGGTCAGCGTGTCGGTGTTGTTTGCCGGCGCGGCTGGCGTGATCTTTGTGGGGCTTGGCTTGGGCGACACCTGGATGGATTGGCGTCGCCGAGCGCGCCCATCAACCTGAACGTTGGGGTTTCCGATGGAAGTCATTCTGCGAGAAGCAATCGAAAAGCTCGGGCACCCGGGTGACATCGTGAAGGTGTCGGCGGGCTATGCGCGCAACTTCCTGCTGCCGCGCGGCAAGGCCTACGAGGCGACGGCGGGGAACAAGAAGCGCATCGCCCAGGAAAAGGCGACGCTCGAAGCGGCGGAGAACGCCCGTCGCACGGCGGCCGAAGAGTTCGCCGCCAAGATCGAGCCGATCTCCCTCACCTTCGCCGCGCGCGTGGGCGAGGAAGGCAAGTTGTTCGGCTCCGTGACCACGGCCGATATCGCGGCCCAGCTCGAAGCGCAGGGCATTCACGTGGAGAAGCGCCAGATCGATCTGCAAGAGCCGATCAAGGCGCTCGGCGTGTACAAGGTGGGCATTCGCCTGCACGCGGACGTGAAGCCTGAGATCAAGGTTTGGGTTATCAAGGGCTAAGGGAAGGGGAAGGGGAAGGGAGCAGGGTGTGGGAAGAGGAAGGGAGCAGGGTGTGGGAAGGGGAAGGGAAAGAACAGGCACTGGAGGGGGACGGGCATCTGCCTGTCCCCTTCTGTCGTCTCGGCCGGGCGCGATCGCTCGGGGCGAATGGGGTCGGCGGGGGATGAAGTGTCTGCTCTGGGGTCCCGCGCCCTCGCGCTGACCGGCCGCGGCCGCCCGCGCGGGTATGTACCAACCGCCGCCCACGGCGTATTCTGAGTGACCACGAGCGTCGGGACGGCCTACAGTCCGGCCGCCCCCCCCGCTCTGCCTGTTGTCTGTCTGTTGTTTCTCTGTTGTTTCTCTGTTGTTTCTCTGTTGTTTCTCTGTTGTTTCTCTGTTGTTTCTCTTCCCGTCTCGGAACTCCGCCCCCTCCACCGTGTTATTAGTCTAGATGTCTCCCGCCTCCTCTCCCGCCCAGATTGCTGCGCACGCGCGTCGCGCGGCCTCGCTGTGCGTCGACAACAAGGCCAATGACGTCGTGCTGCTCGACCTGCACGGCGTGACTGATATGGCGGATTTCTTCGTCGTCGCCACTGGCACGTCCGACACGCACGTCCGCAGCGTGGCGCAGCACGTCGTCGAGGGCATGACGAAAGCAGGGCTCAAGGCGCACCATATCGAGGGCTCGGAGACCGGCCGCTGGGTCCTCGTCGACTTCGTCGACTTCGTGGTGCACGTGTTCCACCCGACGATGCGCTCGTACTACCAGATTGAACGGCTGTGGGGCGACGCCCCCGCGACCGCCATCACGACCTAAGCCGGGAGCGTCGATGTCGAAGCTTCGCCTGTCCGCCCTGCTGCTCGCGCTCTGCGCGGGTGCGCCGCTGGCCACTCCGCTCGCCGCGCAGGGCTACTTCGGCCAGAATCAGGTCCAGTTCCAGAAGTTCAACTGGAAGGTCCTGAAGACCGAGCACTTCGACATCCACTACTACCCGGAAGAGGCGCAGATGGCGCGCATCGCCGGGAGTCTGGCAGAGCGCTCGTATGCGCGGCTCTCGCGCCTGATGAACTACCAGTTCAAGGAGCGCAAGCCGATCATCCTCTTCGCCTCGCGCGGCGCCTTCGCGCAGAACAACGTCTTCGGCGACCTCGGCGAAGGCACGGGCGGCGTCACCGACGCGCTGCGGCAGCGCAACATGTTCTTCTTCACCGGCGACCTCGGCGAGGCAGAGCACATCCTGACGCACGAAATGGTGCACCAGTTCCAGTACGACATCTTCTCGCGCGGCCGGGCCGGTCAGGGGCTGGAAACGCTGCAGCAGCGCATGCCCCCGCTCTGGTTCGCCGAGGGGATGGCGGAGTACCTGTCGGTAGGCCCGTTCCATCCGGCGACGGATGGTGTGATTCGCGACGCCGCGCTGGGCGGCAAGTTCCCGTCCATCGAGGATCTGGAGCAAAAGCCCGACGAGTTCTTCCCCTACCGCTACGGCATGTCCCTGTGGCGCTACGTGGGGGCCCGCTGGGGTGACGAAACGGTGGGCGAGATCATGCAGGCCACGCCGTCGCTTGGCCACGAACGCGCCTTCAAGCGGCACCTCGGACTGACGTTCGAGGAGCTGGGCAATGACTGGAAGGACGCGATGCACGCGCAGTATCTGCCGCAGGTGGGCGATCTCGACCGCCCGCGGAAGATCGCCACGTCGCTGCTCACGCAGCGCAAGACGGGTGGCGTGGTTCCGGTCTATGTGGCCCCGACGCTCTCGAGCGACGGCAAGTACATCGCCTACATCTCCACGGGCAGCCTGCTCCGCGCCGAGGTCTTTCTCGATCTCTATCTCGCCGACGCGCAGACCGGCAAGCGGCTGAAGCGGCTGACCAACAGCACGCTGAATCCCGAGTTCGAGGAGTTGCGCTTCCTGTATTCGCAAAGCGCGTTCTCGCACGACGGCAAATACCTCGCGTTCACCGCGCAGCGCGCCGGCCGCGATGTGATCTATGTGCTGGATGTGCAGACGCGCCGCATCGTGCGGCGTCTCAGCACCGCGCTCGACGCGATGGTGAACCCCTCGTGGTCTCCCGACGGCCGCCAGATCGTATTCAGCGGCCACAAGGGAGGCATTTCCGACCTGTACATTATCGACGCCGACGGCAGCAACCTGCGCCGGATCACCAACGACGTGTACGGCGACTTCATGCCCGCGTGGTCGCCCGACGGCAAGCGCGTGGCGTTCGCCAGCGAGCGCGGCGCGCAGACGCAGTTGGACGTCATGCGCTTCGGCAACTGGCAGATCAGCGTCATCGACGTGGCCTCGGGCGCGGTGGAAGTGCTCCCCGGGCAGGGCGGCAAGAATCTCAACCCGCAGTGGGCGCCGGACGGACAGTCGCTCGCGTTCGTCTCCGACCGCGACGGCATTCCGCAGGTCTTCCTGTACGAGTTCGGCGACCGGCAGCACTACCAACTCACCCATCTCGTCGGCGGCGTGCAGGCGATCACCGAAAACAGCCCAGCGCTCACCTGGGCGTCACAGGCTGACCGTATGGCGTTCGTCTATTTCGAGAACAACGGATACACCGTCTGGCAGACGGCCAATCCGCGGTCCCTGAAGAAGGCGCCGTACCGCGACGCGGCGGTGGTCGCCGCGGCGGCGCAGGCCGCCAGCGCCGAACCGGACTCGGTGACGATCCGTCGCGTGCGTGAGCGCGCTGCGGCGGAAGCGTCGGTCAGCGCCATCGTCGCCAAGGCGGCGCCGGCGCGCGATTCCCTGCTCCCGCCGCCCGCGCCCAATCGCGATCCGCGCCGGCAGTCCGTGTATCGTGGCGACGGGGGCGTTCGCGCCGCCGACAAACTGCCCGAGAACATCGGCGCGCGCGGGGCCGGCGTCAGCGTCGCCGCCCTGCTCGACAGCGCGGCGTTCGCGCTCCCCGACACTTCCAAGTTCGTGGAGAGCCGGTATCCGGGCTCGCTCCGCCCCGAGTACATTGCGCGCCCGCAGGTGGGCTACGCCCAGGACAACTACGGCAAGGGCGTGTACGGCGGCACGGCGATCGTCCTGTCGGATCTCGTCGGCAACAAGCGGCTGGCGCTCGCCGGTGGCATCAACGGACGCATCGAGGAGGCGCAGGTCTTCGCGGCGTATTCCTCGTACGCCAACCGCTTCCAGTACACGGCCGGCATCCAGCAGCAGCCGTCGTTCTTCCTTCTGGCGGCCGGGCTCACGCCGGTCAGCTCGTCGCAGGCCATCCAGCAGCAGGCGATTGCCCGATACATCCAGCGGTCCGCCTTCCTCGCTGGTCTGTACCCGCTCAACCGGTTCAAGCGGTTCGAGTACGGACTGAGCCTCAACAACGTCGACCGCTCGCTGATGTGGCTGTCCTACGGCGTGGATTACGCCTACGGCTACACCACGCAGGTCTACATCGACAGCATCGTCAACCTGTCATCGCTGAACTTCGCGGCGCCATACGTCGCGTTCGTGCACGACAACACGCTCAGTGGCTATACCGGCCCGATCTACGGGCAGCGCTACCGTTTTGAAATCGAGCACGCGGCCGGCAACCTGAGCTGGACCAACTACAACGCCGACTACCGGCGCTACGACGCGCTGCTCTTCAGCTACCTGACGTTCGCCACGCGCGTGCAGACGGCGATGTCGGTGGGCAGCGGCGAGGATCAGTTCCCCAAGTACATCGGCCGCGCCGACCTGCTCCGCG
The DNA here is from genome assembly GCA_031127085.1 of Gemmatimonadota bacterium. GTDB lineage: Bacteria > Gemmatimonadota > Gemmatimonadetes > Gemmatimonadales > Gemmatimonadaceae > PNKL01. The sequence continues at coordinate 9,269 of JARIEY010000026.1, forward strand.
GCTACGACCGCGAGAACTACTACTCCAGCGCCTGCGAGTCGGCGATTGGCGGGAGTGGCGAGTGCTCGGCGGTGCAACTCCTCGGCAGCCGCATTGCCTTTGCGAACGCTGAACTGCGCTTCCCCGTCTTCCGTCCGTTCCGGTACAAGAAGACCAACGTGTCCTTCATCCCCGTCGACGGCCTGATCTTCGTCGACGCCGGCATGGCGTGGAGCAAGGGGCAAACGGTGTCGACGTCGCGGCCGCAGAACTACGACTGGCAGACGCAGCGGTACCCGCTGCGCAGCTACGGCTACGGCTTCCGCGTGAACCTCTTCAACTTCGCGATCCTGCGCATCGACAAGTCGTATCCGCTCGACGGCGCGTCGAAGAAGGGCTACTGGTTCTGGACGCTGGGGCCGAGCTTCTAGCACAGCGGCACGCTGGGCAAATGTCAACGGGACGAATCGATGGGCGCGCTCTCTTTCGCCACCCTGCCCAGAGAGGCAAATTGGGGGGATGCGCCGCCTTGCCCTCGCCCTGACGATCGTCGTCGCCGCCGCCTGTGCCAAGGCGCCCGACGCGGGCGCGCCAGGCGGGGGAAGCGCAACGGGCGCCTTCGCGGGGCCTGACGCCATCGTCCTGCGTTTCCCGCGGCTCGGCGGCACGGCGCGCGCGTATCGGTGGTGGCGCGACAGCTCCATCTGGACTTCCACGCAGCGGGTCCCCGCCGTCACCGACGCAGTCGCGTTCGACGCGTCGCAGGGGATTCTGGTGATGATCGACGCCGCGCGGGTTCCGCTGCGCGTCGACTTGCGCGTGGGCCGCGTGACGCCCGCGACGTCGGAACGGCTGCGCGCCATCGCGTCGGCCGATGGCTATGCCGTCTTCGGTGTCGCCCCCACCGGGGAGATCGTGCGCCTGACCAGCAGTGGCGCCTGGCGCTTTCGCCCCCCTGCCCCGGTGCGTACGCTGCTGCCGCTCCCCGACGGCGCCCTGCTGATCCTGAGCGACAATCCCGATGGACGGGTGACCATTCGCCAGGTGCGCCCGCCGGAAACCAAAGTGGGCGACAGCACGACGATCGCGGGGGCTGATCTCGTCATCCCCACCGTCGTCGGCGACCGGATCTACTTTGCGACCGGGGACCGGCTGGAGGGGCTGCGCACGCGCGACCTCGAGCCCTCGCTGTCCGTCACCTTCAGCGAGGCAGTGCGCGCGGTCGAACCGACACCGAGTGGCGACCGCCTGTTCGTGGCCGTCAAGAACAGCCGGACGTTGTACGTGGTGGATCGCTACGAATCTGCCGTGCGCGACAAGATCGAACTGCCCAGCGCGCCGATCGCGCTGCGTATCGATCCCGATGGGCAATATCTGTTGGCGCGCACCGAGGGGGGCGACTCGGCACATGTGATCGCGATGGGGACGCAGCGCGCCATCGGCACGGTCGCCACCGCCTGGCGTCCCGACCTGCCGATGATCGCACCCGATGGCGGGCTCGCACTGGCGATCGGTGAAGACCTGGTGATTCTCGACGCCGACACCAAGCGTGAACGCGCCCGCATCAGCAAGGGGGCCGCGGATGTCTGGGCGCTGGTGCGCTGGAATGGCTTCCGGCCACGCTCGTCGTCGCTCGACGAACCCGTGCGGTTTGAAGATGCGTACGCCGACTCGGCCGCCGCCGATACCGTGGCCCCGCTCGCCGATGCGTCCACGGCGCCGCCACCGAGTCCCGTGCCGCCCGCGGACGCGCACGCCGAGCCCAAGAGCCGCGGCTGGATGCTCAGCTTTGCCGCCGTACTCTCGGAAAGTCGCGCGCGCGCGATGGCAGCCGCCGTGCGCGTTGAGGGCTCGAATGCGCGCGTGCAGACAAGCGAGCGTGACGGGGCCACCGTGTATCGCGTTGTCGCGGGCCCCTATGCGTCGCGCGATGCGGCCGAGGAGGCGGGACGCCGCAGCGGGATCCCCTACTGGGTATTCGAGGCCACCCCGTGATCGGGCGCAAGCGGCCCGCCGCTGCTGGGCCGAACCCGTGGGAAGAGGAGGGACGCCGGCTCGCCCCGCTCTTCGGGAGCGTCGCATCGGCGGTGGTGATTGCCAACGACCCCGAAGCCGCGGCGCGCGTCGCGCTTGGGATAGCACGCGTCGGCGCGCTCGAGCGGCGCGTGGCCGTCGCCGACCTCACGGGCGGCACCCCTTCCCTCGTCGCCCTTGCCGGCGACGGCGACGCGCACGGCATCACCGATAGCTTCCTCTACGGCGTTTCGCTGAACGCCGTGGCACGGCCGGCGGCCGACGGCACCGCATCGCTCTTCATCCTGCCCTGCGGCAGTGAATCGTCGGTCCCCGAGGAAGTGCTGCGCTCGGACCGGTGGCGCCGACTGGCCGCCGGGTTCGGCGATGCGGGCGCGTTGCTGCTGATTGTCGCCAAGGCCGGCACCCCCGCTCTCGCTGCCTTGGTGAGCCAGACGGATGGCGCGGTGTCGGTGGGCGATGCCACAATTCCGCTGGACTGGCGCGTGATCGCGCAGGCCGGTGACCGCACGCCCATCGCAACGCAGGCGTCGGCGGTCGATGGCGCACGCCGCCCGTGGTCGGCGTTCAGCATTTTATCGGCCGCACTGCTGGCGGTCACGATTCTGATCGCCGTGGCCTCGCTCTGGCCGCGCCGCACCCCCGAGCGCGCCGCGCCTCCGCGGGCATCGGCGACTCCGGCGGCAGGCGCCGCAGTCGCGACCCCGGCCACGCCCGCGGACACAGTGCGCGTGAGCGATCCTGTCAATCCCCCCGACAGTGCGATTGCGGCGCAATTCGCGGTGGAACTTGTGGCGACAAACACCGCCACGGGCGCTAATTTGTGGCTTCGTGAACGGGGTGCACCGCTCCCCGGCGTGACCGTGTCGCCCGTTTTGCTGGGCGCCGCGCGCACCCGGTGGCACAAGGTGCTCGCGGGCGCGTGGCAGGACCGTATGGGCGCCGACTCGCTGCTGGCGGCGCTTCGCGCCGAGGGCATCCTCCGCCCCGATGCGGGCGTGGTGGTGCAAGTGCCGTTGGCGGTGTTGCTGGAAGCGGGCGTGCCGCGGGGCGCGGCCCCCGCCCGCGTGGCGGCGCTTGGATCCCGCGGCGTGCCGGCGTACGCGTTGGTGCAGGACGATGGAACCGTGCGCCTCTTCGCAGGCGCCTTTGAAACGGCCGCTGCGGCGGTGCCCCTCGACGCGGATCTCCGCGTCCTCGGGCTCGCACCGCAGTTGGCGTACCGAACCGGGAGAACGTTCTAAGTGCGATTGACCAGACTCGAGCTGCACGGCTTCAAGTCGTTCGCGGACCCCACGGACCTGACGTTCAATCCCGGGGTCACCGCGATCGTGGGCCCCAATGGGTGCGGCAAGTCCAACGTCTCCGATGCGGTGCGCTGGGTGCTCGGCGAGCAGCGCGCGCGGCTGCTGCGTGGCGCCAAGATGGAAGAAGTCATCTTCCAGGGGTCGTCGGCCCGCAAGCCGGTCAACATCGCGGAAGTGTCGCTGCACTTCTCCAACGAGGAGGGCGTGCTCCCGATCGCCTACCGCGAGGTGGTGATCACGCGCCGCCTCTCGAGGTCGGGGGAAAGCGAGTACCTCCTGAACCGGACGCCGTGCCGTCTGCGCGACATTCACGACCTGCTGCGCGGCACGGGACTGGCCGCCGACGTGGGCGTGGTGATCGAGAGCAAGATGATCGACGCGCTCCTCAGCGACCGGCCCGACGACCGGCGCGAGTTGTTTGAGGAGGCCGCGGGCGTGGGGCTGTATCGTGATCGCCGCCGCTCCACGGAACGCCGGCTCGAGGAAACGACGAGCGACCTCGCGCGACTCGACGACCTGATCAACGAAGTCGGGAGCCAGGTGCGCTCGCTTGCGCGCCAGCGCAAGAAGGCGGAGCGCCACACCGAGGTGATGGCGCGCCGGAAGTCGGTCGAGCTGACGCTGGCCGAGCGCGAAATGGCAGCGTGGGTGGACGAGTTGGGCCGCCTGGACGAGGAACTGGCGGGGCTGCGTGAGCGCGCGCCCGAAGGCGAGGGGCGCGTGCGCGCCGCCGAGCAGGGGCGCGACGCGGCCCACGCCGCGCGTGCCGCGGCCGACACCGCCCGCCAGGAGCGGACGCGTGTCGCGGTGCAACTGCGCGAGTCGCAGCAGCTCCTGCAGCGCGAGGTCGCGGTCGCCGAAGAGCGTCATCAGAACGCCATCGCGCGCCGCGAGCGCGCCGAGCAGGAACGGAGCGAGGGCGCCGCGTTTGGCGACCGCCTGCGCACCGAGTGGGACAACGCGCGCGCCGAGGAGGCCAAGTGCGAGGCCGATGTGCGCGAGGCCGCGGAGTCGCTGCAGCGCGCGGTGGCCGCGGAAGAGCTGACGCGCGGTGGTGTGGCCGCCTCGCGCGATGCGCTGGCGCAGGTGGACGCGTCGGTGCGTGACGTCCGCGACCGCATTCGCCGCCTCGAGCTGGAGCGCGAAGGCGCCGAGCGTGAAGCGGGTGATGTGGCTCAGCGCATCGCCGTGCTGGGCGGTGAGCGCGAGCGCATTGCCGAGCAGCTGCAGCTGGCCGAACGCGAGTTCGCACTGGCCGCCGAGGGGCAATCCATTGCGCAGGGCGCAGCCGGCGAAGCAACGGGCGCACTCGAGTCAGCGCGCGCGCAGGCGCGCGCCTTCGGCGAGCAGGAGGCGGCCGCACGCGCCGACCTGCGGCGCGTGGAAGAGGAGCACACGGGACTTCAGGGCAAGCTGAGCGCGCTCGAAGGGCTGGAGCGTGAGCGGGTGGGGCTGGCCCCCGCCGCCGCGCGGCTGCTCCGCGAGCGCGAACAGTTCGGCGAAGGTGCCGTGCTGGGTCCGCTCTCCGACTTCATTGGCGCCGACTCGGCCGCTGCCGCGCTCGTCGAGCGCTTCCTTGGCGCAACGGTACACGCCGTCGTCGTGCGGGATCGCGCGGTTGCCGACGAGGTGCGCGCGTGGCACGCGCGCTCCACACCGGGGGCTCTGCTTCTCTTGCCGCTCGATGCCCTGGTCCTTGGCGACGACATGGTAGACGGCGAGGAACTCGCCGGCCGCGTGCAGTCCGAGGGCCCGGTGCGGGCCTGGGTGCGCGCCCTGCTCGGCAAGGTGCGCAGCGTGGATGAAGGGACGGCCTTCGTTGACGCGCGTGGTGCCGTCTGGCTGCCCGGTACGGGTGGCGGCGCGGGCCCACTGCGCCGCAAGGCCGAGCTGTTCCAGCTGCGGGCCGATCTGCAGACGATCGGGGCGCGGCGCGAGGCGGCCGTGGCCGCCCTGCAGCGCGTGCACGCCGACGTGGTGCCCGCCGAAGGCGCGGCCGCGGCGGCCGCGCACGCCGACGGTGTGGCACAGCAGGAGGCGCAGCGGGCCGCGTCCGTGTCGGCTGATCGCGAACGCGCCGTGCAGCGTCTCCAGCGCGACATCGCAGACGCCGAAGCGCTCACCAATCGCCTGACGGCGCGACAGGCCGAGTTGGCCGCGCGTGCCGCCGACGGCGCGGCGCGCATTCAGACCGAGGGCGACACGCTCGCCGCCACGGAGCAGCGCGCGGTGGAGGCACGGCAGTCACTCGCCATCGCGGAAGCCCAGCAGGATGCGGCGCGCGAAACCCGCGCCGCGGCGCAGGTGACGCACGCGCAGGCCGAGGCGCGCCGGCAGGTCGCCACGGAGCGCGAGGAGCGCCTGGCCTTCGAGCAGGCGGGCGCTGCCGCTCGACTGGAAGCGCTCAATCAGGAACTGGCCGCCATCGACGCGGCCGACGACGAGCTCGCACGGCAGATGACCGCGTGGCGCGACGACCTCGCGGGGCGTACGCAGTCGCTCGCCGCCGCCGAGCAGGCGTTGGAGGAGGCGGAAGGCGCGGTGCGCGCGGCCGACGCGGCCCTTGGTGCGGCCGAACACGATCTGGACGCCACGCGGCGCGACGTCACCGCGCTCGCCGAGGCGCTGCACCACGCCGAGCTCCGTCACACCGAGCTTGGCGGCAAGCGCGCCGCCATCCGCGAGCGGCTCGAGGCGGAGTGGCGCAAGCCGCTCGAGGAACTGCTGGCCGACTACGTCGCGCTGGAGATCGAGGACGATGCGCTGCGCGCCGAGGCCGAGCAGCTGCGCGCGCAGCTCGAAGCCCTGGGCCCGGTCAACGAGCTCGCCATCGAGGAGCACGATGAGACGGTGAAGCGGCTCGAGTTCCTCACGACGCAGCGCACCGACCTGTGGGACGCGCAGAAGGCGCTGCAGCAGGCCATCCGCGAAATCGACACGACGGCGCGCGAGATGTTCCTCAAGACCTTCGCCGAAGTGCGCGAGCACTTCCGCCGGATCTTCATGACGCTCTTCGGCGGCGGCGAGTGCGACCTGCGGCTCGAGAATCCCGAGCTCCCGCTCGATTGCGACATCGAGATTCACGCGTCGCCGCGCGGCAAGCGCACGCAGCGCATCCACCTGCTCTCCAGCGGCGAACGCGCGCTCGTGGCGCTCTCACTGCTGTTCGGCATCTTCCTCACCAAGCCGAGTCCGTTCTGCCTGCTCGACGAAGTGGACGCGCCGCTCGACGATCAGAACGTCGGCCGGTTCGTGAAGATGCTCAACGAGTTCAAGGTGAACACGCAGTTCATTGTCATCACGCATAATCCGCGCACGACCACCGAGGCGGCCGACGCCGTCTACGGTGTGACGATGCAGGAGCCCGGCGTCTCGTCGCTGGTCAGCGTGCGAATGTCGGGACAGCCGGTCGACGAAGACGCCGCGGAGAGCGCGCCCGTCCCGTGACCGGCCCCGCCCTTCGGTCGCCTGCCGGGCGTCCGCGCCACACCCCCGTGGCCGGGCGCCCGGCGCGCGCGTGGCTCCGTCGTTTCGCCTCGATTGCTCTGGTGAGCCTCACGCTCGGGTGGAGCGCGACGGCCGCGGCGCAGCGCACGGTGACGTTGGTCGGTCCGACGGACAATCCGCTGCGTGACGGCATCCCCGCCTTCACGGTGGTGGCGACCGGCTTCGCGCCGAGCGACCTGCCGCTGCGCTTCACGCTGCAGGTCTCGACCAACGTCACGTTCGCCACGGGGCTCATTGCCGACACCACCGTCGCCGGCGCGGGGACGAGCCAGACCATCGTACCGCGCCGCGTCTTTCCCGAAGGCACACTGGTCTTCTGGCGTGGTGTCGTGACGACCGTGCTGGGCCAGCAAATCAACTCCGCCATCACGGGGCCGCGCACCACCGCCCCGTGGCTGACGCTGCTCGCCCCCAACAATCCCAACGGCTCGACGGTCACGTCGAAGCGCCCCACCTTCTCGTGGACCTCGGCGCGGCTCAATCCCGCCGCTGGCCGCTGGCAGTATGAAATTCGCATCATCGGGCCGCACCTCGAGACCATATTGGTTGGTCGGATGGAGGACACGCTCTACGTCCCCATCCGCGACCTCGAGGGCAACACCTCGTATCGGTGGACGCTCTCCGCGTGGACGGCGGCCGGCGATACGACGCGCGTGCAGAGCGCCGCCTCCTTCGTGGTGCTCGACCCCTCGATGCCACCAGCGACGATTCTGTTTCAGAACTTCCCCAACCCGTTTCCGAACGCGCGCGTCGACGCCACCTGCGTCTGGTTCGATTTGCACACCCCGTCGGCCGTCGAGTTGCAGATTCTGGACCTCCGCGGCAACCTCGTGCGCTCGCTCATCCCCGGCCCGGCCTTCGCGTCGACCGCGACATTTCCGGCCGGCCGTTACGGGCGGGCCAGCGAAGGGAGCAACTCCGGGTGCGACCCGCGCTTCCTATGGGACGGCACTGATGACCGGGGCCGAACGGTCTCGACCGGGGTTTACCTGATCCGCCTTCGGACCGACGGCGTGGAGACCTTCCGGAAGGCCCTCTTCAAGGGACGGTAGGCTCGGCTCGTACTGCAATTGTCCCTCCCAACGGCCCATATTTCACAGGCTCGGTGCGCCTCAGGCGCCCGGGCCGTTCTTTCCTCAGGAATCCAGCAATGCTCGTGGTAATGCAGGCGACCGCCTCCGCGTCGGATATTGACCGAGTCTGCGGGGCGATCAGCGCGATGGGCTTCCAGCCGCTCCCAATGCCGGGCGCTCAGCGCACGACGGTGGGGCTGGTAGGTAACGACCGGCGTGTCGATGGTTCGCACATCGAAGCGCTGCCGGGCGTGGCCGAGGTGATCTACGTCTCCAGCCCGTTCAAGCAGGTCTCGCGCGAATGGCGCGGCGAAAATACCGTGGTGACCATTGCGCCCGGTGTTTCGTTCGGCGGCGCCGACGTGCCGGTCATTGCCGGCCCGTGCTCGGTGGAAAGCGAGCAGCAGATCTTGGCCGCGGCCCGTGCGGTGCGGGCGGCCGGCGCCGTGGCGCTGCGCGGCGGCGCGTTCAAGCCGCGCTCGTCCCCGTATTCGTTCCAGGGGATGGGCAAGGAAGGGCTCGAGCTGCTGCGGCTGGCCAAGCGCGAGACCGGCCTCGCCATCGTGACCGAAGCGATGGACGACGAGGGCGCCCAGCTGGTGGCGGAGTATGCCGACTGCATCCAGATCGGCGCCCGCAACATGCAGAACTACTCGCTGCTCAAGACGGTCGGGAAGCTCCGCAAACCCGTGATGCTCAAGCGCGGAATGGCCGCGACCGTGCAGGAACTGTTGCTCAGCGCCGAGTACATCCTGGCCGAAGGGAACGATCAGGTCATTCTGTGTGAGCGTGGCGTGCGCACGTGGGATCCCTCGTCGCGCAACATGTTCGACCTGAACGCCGTCCCCACCGTGCAGCGGCTGTCGCACCTGCCCATCATCGGTGATCCGAGCCACGGGACGGGCGTGCGTGACCGCGTCACGCCGATGGCTCGTGCCGCAGTGGCCGCCGGCGCCGACGGCCTGCTCATCGAGGTGCACCCTGATCCGAACCGCGCCCTGAGCGACGGCGCGCAATCGCTCTTCCCGACGCAGTTCGCGGAGCTGATGAGCGAACTGCGTCCCATCGCGGCGGCCATCGGACGTCGCATCGCCGCGCTATAGCGTGCTCCCGCGCCTGGCGAGGACGGCCCGACTGCGCCTGCGCACTATCCTGCTCGCAGGCCTGCTCGCGCTGCCACTCGACCTGGCGGCACAGGCGCCACGCGACACAACGGCGGCGCTGGCGCTCTACCGCAAAGCCGCCGCCCGATTTGCCGCCGCCCGGACGATGCGCTCGCAGTTTGAGCAGACGCTCATCAGCCCCGTCTCCAAAACGCCGCGCGTCTCGCGCGGCGAAATGCTGCAGCGCCCGCCGGCGCGCTTCGCCTTTCGCTTCAGCGACCCCGCGGGTGACATGGTCGTGGCCGATGGCGAGGCGCTCTGGGTCTATCTCCCCAGCACCGCCAAGGGGCAGGTGCTCAAGCTCCCGCGCGAGGTGGGGGGCGCCTTTGACGTGGTGGCGCGCCTGTTGGCGAACCCGGGCGACCGCAATCAGGTGCAGGTAATTCCCGAGGCCGATCGCGTGGGCGGCGAGCGCGTGTCGGTGTACGCGCTCACCCCGCGCGCGGCCGGCGCACCGTTTCAGACGGCGAAAGTGTGGATCAGCGCCGACGCGCTGGTGCGGCAGATCGAAATCGAGGAGCCGGGCGGCCTGCGTCGACGCCTGCGCTTCATCAACATGAAGCTTGGTGTGCCGCTCCCCAAACGCGCCTTCGTGTTTGACGTGCCACCCGGCGTGCGCATCATCGACCAGGCTGCCCTGCTCGGCCCCGGCGCCGCACGACGGCCGTAGCGGCCCCGCGCGCCGGCCCATGCAGCCAACGACCAGCGGCGCAGGCGACCAGGACGTAGAATAGAGCGTCGCGCCAAGCCGGAACGGGCGCGTCACGTTCGTCGCCGTGCTCCCACCGCTCGAGGTTCGCATGCGCCTCCGCCTGTTCGCTCTGCTCCTCGCCTCCGCCGCGGGCGCCCCCCGCAGCGTCGCCCAGACCCCGGCCGCTGACCTGTGGCGCGAGGTCGAAATCGTCCGCACCACGACGGGCGTGCCCCACATTCGCGCGCAGAACCTGCGTGCCGCCGGATACGCCCTCGCCTGGCTGCAGCTCGAGGACTACGGCACCCGCACGGCGATGCAGATTCTGCGCGCCTCGGGGCGGATGGGCCTCGTCTTCGGCCGCGACAGCATGGAGCAGGATTTCCTTGCGCGCCGCAACCGGGCCCGCGCCGTCGCGAGTTACTCGAAGCTCGAACCCAACACGCGCGACATCTACGACGGCTTCGCGCAGGGCATCAACCGCTACATCGCGCTCAACCCGGCGGAGTATCCCGCCACGATGCCGACAGATTTCACCGGCTTCGACGTTCTCGCCGGCGATATGGGCGGCCCGGCCTACGCCGCCGTCCGGCGATTCCTCTCGGCCCTGGACCCGAAGCAGTTCCCGCCCGATGCCCCGCGGCGCGGCGCGCCACCCAGCGAAGGCGACGACGCCGAGGCGCGTGGACTGACGCGCGACAACGTGGGATCCAACGCGTGGGCGTTCGCACCGAGCCGTACCAAGAGCGGCAAAGCCATCCTGTTGCGCAATCCGCATCTGGCGTGGAGCTCAGGCTACTACGAAGCGCAGATGACGGTTCCCGGCCATTTCGACTTCTATGGCGACTTCCGCATCGGCGGCCCCTTTGCGGTGGTCGGCGGCTTCAACGAGCAACTCGGCTGGTCAACCACCAACAACGCGCAGCGGCTCCAGGAGTTCTACGCCCTCGAGATGGACCCGGCCAAGCCGGATCATTTCCTCATTGACGGCACATCGGTGAAGCTGACGCGCGATCTGGTGACGGTGAAGTTCCGCAACGGCACCGGCGTCTCGTCGGAAACGCGCGAGTTCTGGGACACCCCCGCCGGGCCGGTGATTCATAGGGCGCTCGGGCGCGTGTACATCGTGAAGACGGCCAATGATGGAGAGTACCGCGGCGGCGAACAGTTCCTGCGGATGATGCACGCGCGGTCGCTGGACGAATGGAAGGCCGCGATGCGCCTGCACGCGCGCGGCACCTCCAACTTCACGTACGCCGACAAGGCGGGGAACATCCTGATGGTGTGGAATGCGGCGCTGCCGCTGCTCCCGCATCCCACGGGCGGCGACACGCTGGCCATCCCGGTCAAGCAGACCAACGATATGTGGACGCAGTACGTCCCGTGGGATTCACTCCCGCAGTTCCTGAACCCCAAGGGCGGCTACGTGCATCAGGAGAACAGCTCGCCGCACTTCACCAACATCCGCGAGAAGGTGGACACCACCAATCGCTATCCGAACTTCGAGAAACCGTCGCTCTCGCTCCGCAGCCAGCTCGGCCTGCAACTCGTGGGCGGCACCAACAAAGTCAGCCTCGAAGAGGTGGTCAAGCTGAAGCACAGCTACCGGATGCTGCTGGCCGATCGCGTGAAGCCGGATCTTGTGGCCGCGGTGAAGCGGACCAATCCGACGGGCGATGTGGCCGCCGCGCTCTCGCTGCTCGAGCAGTGGGACAACACCGCCGCTCCGGAGAGCAAGGGGGCGATGCTCTTCGAGATCTGGTGGACGCGCTACGGCATGGGGCTGGCCGACTCACTGCGCTACACCAAGGCGTGGGATTCGGCCGATCCGACGCGCACACCGTACGGTCTGTCGCAGCCGGCCAAGGCCGCCGAGGCGTTCACCTGGGCGGTGGCCGAGACGACGAGGCGCTACGGCAGCTACGATGTGGCGTGGGGCACGGTGCACCGCGTGCGTCGTGGCCCCGTCGACGTCCCGGTCGGCGGATGCGGCGGGGCACTGGGCTGCTTCCGTGTGCTCAACTTCGCCCGCGACCCCGACGGCAAGCTCTCGGTGAACGGCGGTGATGGCTGGGTGCTCGCCGTGGAGTTTGGCGACACGCCGCGCGCCTACTCGGCGCTCGCCTACGGCAACAGTGCGCGTCCGGAATCACCGTGGTACTCGTCGCAGGCCGAGCTCTTCGCCACCGGGAACCTGAAGCTGGTGGCGTACACGGCGGCGGATGTGGATCGGCAGGCGATTGTCAGGTACCGGCCGGGAGAGAAACGATAATCGATTGGGAATTCGGATTGCGATCGAGGATTGCGATTGAGGATGGCGACTGGCGATGGCATTTACGATGGCGACTGGCGGCGGAGCGCCAATAGGCGCCCCGCCCATCGGCATCACAGCTTCGCCATCTCACCGACGAAAAGGGGCGCTCCGTGTCTGGCGGAGCGCCCCTTCGTCACAGCGGTCGTGGCCGCGCGCGTGCCGACAGCGTGTTACTTCGGCGCGGCTTCGTTCGCGGGAATCTTCTCCAGCAGTTGACGCGGGTCTGATGCCGACCGCAACAACGCGGCGGCGCGCTGCACCACCTTGTCGCCGCGCACGATGCGGCGGCCGGCGTAGGGCAGGCCAAACGCCTGACGCGCCATCTCGTTGCCCAGCCGGTTGTCGATGAGCGCGGCGGCGTCATCGTATACGCCACGGGGCACGTCGACGCCCTGACGCGAGAGCTGCGCGTAGAACGCGTCACGCATGGCGGGAGTGACAGTGAAGAGCGTATCGCGCACCGTGCCGCGCCGCAGTTCGGCGGCGGTGAAGCTCTTCAGCACGTCACGGAAGGTCGCCGCCGACGCGCCCACCGCCAGGATGAAGGTGCGATCCGCGACTGACGGCACTGAGTCACCAGCAAAAAGGTCGGGGGAGATGCCGCCGCCGCCAAAGACCTTGCGCCCGCCGTCGGTGGTGAAGACTGGGCGCGCGGCGCGATCGTTGATTACGCGTGGCGCGGAGTCGGCGTGCACCGAGCGACTGATGCTCCGCCCCGACGGGGTGAACCAGCGCGCCGTGGTGAGCTTCAGCCCGCCGCCTCCCTCGAGCTCAAAGACGTTTTGCGCGCTCCCCTTGCCGTACGAGGTGCGCCCAAGGACCAGCGCGCGGTCGTGGTCCTGCAATGCCCCGGCGACGATTTCCGCGGCGCTCGCCGTCCCCTGATTCACGACCACCGCCACGGGAAGCGTCGGCCACCGTTGGCTCGCGCTGTCCACGAACACCGCTTCGCGCTGCTGGCCACGCGTGCGCACCTCGACGATCTCCTGCCCCTTGTCGAGGAAGAGGTCGGCAATCGCCACGCCCTGGTTGAGCAGCCCACCGGGATTGTTGCGCAGATCCAGAATCAGCGACCGCGCGCCGGCCGTGGCGAGCGAGTCCACCGTCCGGGTCAGCTCCTGACGCGCGGAATCGCTGAAGGTGGAGAGCAACACGTAGCCGACGCCGCCATCCAGCACGAGGGCGCGCGAGACCGATGCCACGTGGATTTCGCCGCGCTGCAGATCAAACGGAATGCGGGCGCTGCCGCGCTCGACCACCAGACGCAGGTGAGTCCCCGGCGGTCCGCGCATTGCGTTGCGCGCTTCCTCCATCGTCCAGCCCTTCATCGACTGGCCATCGGCCTCCACCAATCGATCGCCGGCCTGCACGCCGCCATGCTCGGCGGGAGAGTTGGGCCGCACGGCCAACACCACAACCACGCCATCGCGACGGTCGGCCTGAATGCCGACGCCGCTGTAGAGTCCCGAGGTCGCCTCGGTGAGCTTCTTCAGACGGTCGGGGGGCAGATAGGTGCTGTTGGGATCGCCCAGTTCATCCACCAGCCCAATCGCCGCGCGGCGCCACAACTCGTCCACCGAGAGCGAGTCCACGTAGCTGTCCCGCACGCGCTCCATCACGGCCGCCAGCAGCCGCGCCCCGTGCGCATCGCTGGGCGCCGTGTTGCGGCGCAGCGCGCGTTGCACGAACCAACCGCCGGCGATGGCGCCGGCGGCGAGGACGAGCAACGTGATGATCAGGCGGTTGCGGGGCACGAATCCTCTACGCGATCTGGGGGGAACAGGTTCCGCTCGGCACTACCGCTGCAACTCGGGACACGCCTCGGCCACCACCTGCCAGACGCGTTCTTCCACATCGGCCACGGCACCATCCGCTGGCACCGCCCGCACAGGCCCGCACTCGCGATGCAACGCCTGCCAGTCGGCCTCGGCGAAGCGGGTGAAGGCCGCCTCCACGCGCGCGTGGAACGCCCGCTCCGCCTGCTCCATTCGATCGGCGGCGCCGCGCGCTGCGGCACGCGCCAAGCCAACGTCCATCGGCAGCGTCAGCAACACCGTCACGTCGGGAACCAGGCCACCCGTGGCGAACAGGTTCGCGTCGCGCACCTCATGCTCCGGCAGGCCGCGCCCACCAACCTGATATGCATAGGTGCTCAGAAAGAAGCGGTCGAGCAATACGATCTCGCCACGCGCAAGCGCCGGCCGCACCTGCTCGCCCACCAGTGCCGCGCGCGACGCCATGAACAACAGCGCCTCGGTGCGGGGCGGAATCTGCGCGCCAGGCCGGAGCAGCAGAGCGCGAATCTCGTCGCCAACCGGCGTACCGCCCGGCTCGCGCAGCATCCGGACCTGCGCGCCGTGCCGGCCGAGCCGCAGGGCGAGCCGCTCGAGTTGGGTGGTCTTTCCCGCCCCCTCGCCGCCCTCGAACACGACCAGCCGGCCCGCCACGGCGCTCACCCGAGGGTGATGATGCCGCTGGTGGCGCCCTTCTTGATCCCCTCGAGGATCCACTGGTTCACCTGCATCATGATCTTGTCGAAGTTCTCCTGCGCCACGATCATGCGCTGATACAGCGGGTTCACCTGGATCTGCCCCAGGAGCCGCTCCAGTTCCTGTTCCATCTCGGCCGTCGGCTGCTCGCCGCCATCCATCATCCGCGACGCTTCCTGGCGCAGCTGCTCCATCCGCTGCAGCAGCTTCACGGCCTCCTGGTCGGCCCCCAGCGCGTCGTTGGCGCGGCGCACCGCCTTGTACTCGTCGCTCTGCCCGATAAGGCGGCCCAGTTCCACCGCGCGGTCGTTCAGCATCACGTCTCCTTGCGTCGGGCCACGACGAACCGCTCGCGGCCGGTCAGATCCTTGTGAATGGCTACCTGCACGTACGCGTCCGTCTCCTCCACCAGCGTGGCCGCATCCGATGCGCGGCGCGAATCGACCTCGAGGGCCAGCACCCCGTGCGGCGCGAGGATGCCCACGGCCCCGGTGACGATCGCGCGAATGGCCGCCATCCCGTCCCGCTCTGAAAAGAGGGCAAACGAGG
>JARIEY010000027.1 GCA_031127085.1 Gemmatimonadota bacterium
CACGGCTTCCATGACCCATAAGCCGTGAAAGGACCCCCGTCGATGTTCCCTCGCCCGTCCCTCGCGGCGGATCACCCCGCGCCGCGCCCAATGACGCCGATTTGATGCCCGCCCCGCATATTCCGCGCGTATGACGAGGCATTCGTGACCGCATCGACGGCGAGTCCCGCCGGCTACGCCCTGCGCCTGCTGGGCGCATTCGAGCTGCGCGATGCCACGGGGGCGCTGGTCCTCTCGGCCGGCAAGCCGCTGTCGGTCATCACCTACCTCGCGTTGGCGCGCGGCCAGCGGGCCTCGCGCCAATCGCTGGTGGCGCTGCTGTGGGGCGATGTTGATCCCGAGCGTGGTCGTGCGTCGCTGCGGCAGGCGCTCTTTGCGCTGCGGCAGCGCCTGGGCGTTGACCTGATCGTCGCCGATGGGGAATGGCTGGCGCTCACGGCCCCCGTGGCCACCGACACGCGGGCCTTTCTCGACGCCGTAGAGCAGGGGGCCAACGCCCAGGCGCTCACGTTCTACGCGGGCGACTTCATCCCAGAGTTCGCCGCCCCCGGTGCGGCGGACTTTGAGGCGTGGGCCGATATGGAGCGGCGCCGGCTCCGCGGTGCGTTCCTCGCCGCGGCGCGTTCTCAGGTGCGCAACCTGCTCTCCGGTGGAGAGGCGGCCGCTGCGGTGGAGCTGTCGGGGCGCCTTCGTGATGCCGAGCCCGAGGATGACGAACACTGGCGTATGCGCTTTGAGGCGCTGGCGCTCGCGGGTCGTTTTCCGGTCATCGACCTCGAAGAGTCCGCGTTGCGCAGTGCGCGCGCCGATGATGAACGGACGGTCGATGCCGCCACCGAAATGGTGCTGCGTCGCCTGCGCCGCGCCGCCAATGACGCCAAACAAGCGGCGGCTGTCGATGGACCGGCCTCATCGCTCATTCCTGCCGACCCCGAGTTCCAAGGGCGCGCCGACGTCTTTGCGCAGCTGCTCGCCGCGTGGGGGTTCGCGGGGCGCGGCCGCGCACAGCGCCGGCTTCTGGTGGCCTCGGCGGGACTTGGCAAGACGCGCCTGCTCCGCGAGTTTGCGCGCCGGCTTTCGGTGCAGCGCGCCCGTGCGCTGCAGGTCAGCGCGCGGCAGGGCGAACGCGACGACGCCTTCGGCTTTCTCGCCGAGTTGGTCACCCGCGTCGCGGAGTTGTCGGGCGCCTCCGGCGTCGCTCCGGCCTCGGCGGCGGTGCTGGCGGGGCTCGTGCCCGTGCTGGCCGACAGCTTCAATGTGAAGCCAGAGGCGGGGATTACCGACCCGGCCGAGGTGCTGCGTCGTCGGGCGCTTGCCTTCGCAGATCTGATGGGGGCGGTGGCCGACGATCGTCCGCTCGCGCTGCTGCTCGACGACCTGCAGTGGGCTGACGTTGCGTCGCTGCAAGCCATCGACCGCGCCTTCGCGCGCGTGCCGCGCGTCCCTGTGTTGGTGGTCGGCGCGTCGCGCACCGAGGTGGCCAATGCGGGAGGCGCCGACGAACGTCTGACGCTCCCCCCGCTGCGGCGCGAAGAGGTGGCGATGTTGGTGGCGTCCATCGCCGTGGCCGAGCCGCCGGGGTGGAGCGATGCACTGACGACGCGCATCCACGCGGCGGCCGGCGGGTCACCGTTCGCCGTGCTGCAGTTCCTGCGGCTCGCAATGGAACGCGATGTGATTCGCGTTGTTTTTGACCGGTGGGACGTGCGGGACGAACAGGAGGTACAGCCACTGCTGGACCGCGCCGCCGCGGTGGAATGGCGTCTCCGGGCGCTCACCGAATGTGACCTCGCGACGCTCGCCTGCCTGGCGCTCAGCGATCAGGCGCTTGAGGATGCTACGTTGGCGGAGGGGTGCGGTGCATCGCGCGAGGAAGTGCGTGACTCGCTGTTCCGGCTTGAAGCCGATGCGTTCGTGGCGCGCGCGGCCGGCGACGCGTGGCGCGTGGCGCACGATTTGGTGGCGGAAGGAGCGCTCGCCGTAGCCGGGGCGGCACTCCGGCATCGGTGCGCGGCGCGTCTGGCGGAAGTCCTTGGCCGCTCCGTCGCGGTCTCTGATCTGGCCGGTGTACGCCGCGTGGTGCGTCTGCACCTCGAGGCGCAGCGCGCCGACGCCGCGCTGCAGTTCCTGCGCGGCTGGCTCGCATTGCACCCGCCGGGCGCCGATCTCCCCGCTGAGCTGGCGTCGGTGCTCACCGGCGGCCTGCACGATGCGGCGTTCGAGGCGCAGGTGCGCGCGCTCGTGCGCGCACGCGGGCGGTGGTGGCGTTCGCGGTGGTTTGTCGCGGGGCTGTCGGTGACGGCTACCGCCGCAGTTATCACAGTCGGTATGCTGCGGCCCGTGGCGCTGGTCAGCACGTCGGCCATCGATCCTACGGAGAACGACCGGCCCAACATCATCTACGAAGTGCCGCCGCGCATCGAACTGCGCAACGCGATTGGACGCGTGAGCAGGTGGCGCGACGGCGACACGGTGCGAATGCAGCCCGTCGAGATTCCGGGAACGCTGCGCGGGCGGCCGTGGGCCGTGCTGCGTGGCGGAGTGGCGGTCTTTGATTCCGTCTATCCGTTGGTGGGCGAAGGCGAACTGGCCAAGCATGCGATGAGCTTCTCGTTCACGCTGCCGCGGCTCACGCCGCTTGTAATGGCGCGGCGCACTCGGTTCGACTCACTCGCCATCGAGGAGGCCGTGCTGAACGGCGTCCGGTTTACGGAGGCGACACCGCGCCTTCGTGTGTCGCCCGGCGGGGCCATCACGGGCTCTGTGCGCGTACGCTACACGACGCGCGGCCGGGACGTCCTGTACGTGATGGCACAGGGGGCCAGCTGGGGGCGCGGCGTGCGCGACACGGTGACGGTGCGCTCGTTGCTGGCCGGCGTGTCAGGCGCGAGCTTCACTTTCCCGGTAACGTTGCGTGCGCCGGACGCTGTGGGCGACTACTGGATACTCTGGATGCACGGAGCCCAGCCGACAGGAAGCTGGCTGCTCTCCGCAACCAACTGGAGGTGCCGCACGCCACAGTGGGGTGACGGCAATGACATCGTCACCCAGCCCGACAGCGTGCTCATCCCGGCGCTCTCCGCCGGATACCTGCTGGGACGCGAGCGCATCTGCGACGAGAGCGGGCCAAGCGTGGGCCAGCCGTACACCGATCGCTTCGTGCCGCTGGTCGGGGTGCGCATCGAAGTGCGATAGGCGGCGCGGCCGTCCGCGCCGCCTCTCGTATCGCACCTACATGCTCAGGCTTCCCTTCCGGAACTCTCCCACCCCAATCATCGCGTTCACCAGCACCGCCTGCCCGTTGCGGGCGGTGTCACGAGCGGTGCGCAACGTCGACGAGATCTGGTCGGGATCGTCGAGCAGCAATCCGCGCGCGCCGAGTGACTCCGCCAGTTCGTGAAAGGCGGTGCGTCCCAGCTGCGTACCCACCGCGTCGCCGAGCATGGGCACCTGTCCGCGCGCAATCTGCGTCCACGCGCCGTCATTACCCACCACGCTGATGATCGGCAGGTTGTGCCGCACGAACGTGTCGAGTTCCACAGCGCCGTAGCCGGCCGCACCATCGCCCCACAGCAGCCAGACGTCGTCGTCGGGGCGATGCAGCTTGGAGGCGATGGCGAACCCGGCGCCCACGCCGAGCGTGCCAAAGACGCCTGGGTCGAGCCACCGCATAGGGGCGCGCGGCCGCACGACATACGACGCGGTTCCCACAAAATCTCCGCCGTCAGCGACAATCGTCGAACGCTCCGTGAGCAACGCGTCGACGTCGCGGCAGAGCGCCAAGGGATTGACCGGTGGCAATGCCGCCGCGGCCTCCTGCGCGATGGCGGCGTCGCGCGCCGCGTCGCGCTCAGCGAGCCGAGCCGCCCACGGAGCGCACCGCGCCGTCGCGCCAGCCGCGGCCAGCGCACGCACAAACAGGTCGGCATCGCACACCACGCCCATCGTGCTGCGCCGGTTCTTGTGTAACTCCCGTGCATCGCGATTGACCGACACGATGGTCGCGCGTCCGCTGATGTGGCGGCCGTAGTCGAGCCGGAAGTCCATCGGCACGCCGCACAACAACACGAGGTCCGCTTCGCGCAGTGCTTCCTTGCGTTGGTGCCGCACCTGGCGCGCGGCGTTGGTGCCGAGCAGTCCGCGCGCCATACCCGCCAGGAAGACCGGCACATCGAGGGCGCGCAACGCATCGGCCAGCTCGCCGGCCACGGCCGCCTGCTCGCACCCCTGACTGCCCAGCACGAGCACCGGCCGCTCGGCGCGCGCGAGCAACGCCGCCGCGCGCGAGACGGCGCGCGCGCTGGGGTGCACGCGCGACAGATGCACCGGGTTGTTGGGAGTGGCGCCGCCCACCGCGAAGACCTGATTCGCGTGCCGGGTCAGGTACCAGTGCTCAAGCCGCCGCCGCAACGGAGCGCCTGCGGGAGGCGGCGTGGCCACACCCATCGTCTCGCGCACGAGTTCCTCGCCGTAGAGCACGTCGAGCGGGAGTTCCACGAAGACGGGGCCAGGCACGCCTTCGCGCGCCGTGCGCAGCGAACGCTCCAACACCTCCACCAGGTCGGCCACACGACTGACGCGCTCCGCGGCCTTCACGTGCGGGCGAATCACCGCCATCTGGTCGATGTCCTGCAGCGAGCCTCGGCCGCGAAGCACCGTGGCCGTCGCCCCGCCCATCAGCAGCATTGGGGAGCGCGCCATCTTGGCATTGGTGAGCGCGGTGAGCGTGTTTGTGACGCCGGGGCCGGCCGTCACCACCGCAGCGCCGACGCCCGTCAGGCGTGCCGTTGCATCGGCCGCAAAGGCGGCGGTCTGTTCCTGGCGCGTATCGATGACGCGAATGCCGCGGCGCTTGGCTTCCACCAGCACGGGCGAGATATGCCCGCCGGCCAGCGCAAAGAGCGAGCGCACGCCGTGGCGATACAGCACCTCGGCCACGAGATGCCCGCCGGTGGGACGCGACGGATCGGTGACGGTCATCGGAGTTCCTCGGGCATCGGCCAGAACAGAGACGTGGGACGCGTGCGGCCCACGTCGATCAGCAGGGAAGCGCTAACGGGACGCCGCCCGCCATGTCACGGCGGTTGAGGCGTTCCATGCCGCATCGAGTGCCGTCACGATCACGATATTGGCGCGTTCGGCGGCGGCACTGAATGAGATGTCCACCTGCCGTTCCGCGCCCCACACCAGCCGCGCGTTCCACGCTTCGGTGTTGCGCCACTGAATCAACCACCAGCGCGGCGCTTCCGCGCTGCCCGGGGCGAAGGTGGCGCGCATCGCGGCGCTCTGCGCCGTGACGGTCAGTGTCGGCTGCGCAGGCGCAGTGGCATCCAGCCAACTGTAGGCCGGCACCAGTGCCGTGCCCGGATAGCCCGTGGCGGCCAGGGCATCGGCTACGCCGCCGTTGTTCTTGCGCACGCTGGTGGTGTTGTAGAGCAGCGTACCGCTGCCGCCGCCCGCATTCGGGCCCGCACGATAGCGCGCCACGCTGATCTGGTTGGTGATCTCCGAGGCGGCAAATGCGCTCGCGGTGCCATCCGCCACCCGATACGCCGCGAGTCCCGGCCAGATGTGGCGCTTTTGGCTATTCACCGAGATCCACCAGTCGAGCAGCGCGGTGAAGTTCTGCCCTGTGCTGGCCAGCGACCAATAGAGCTGCGGGGCGAAGTAGTCGACCCAGCCGTTCTCCAGCCACTTCTTGGAATCCGCAAAGAGCGCGCTGTATGCGTCGAGCCCCGTGATGCCGGTCGGATTGCCGGGACGCCAGATCCCAAACGGCGAGAGCCCAACCTTCACCGTGGGCTTCACGCGGTGCACCTCGGCGTACATCCGCTGAATGAATGAATCGACGTTGTACCGTCGCCAGTCGGCGCGCGCCATGGCCGTGCCGCCGGCTGCGAGGTAGCGCGTGTACGTGGCATCGTCAGGAAAGACCGGCGTGCTCCCCTGCGGATACGGATAGAAGTAGTCGTCCAGGTGCACGGCATCGACATCGTAGCGCGTAATCACGTCGGTGATCACGGCGAGCGTGTGCGCCTGCACTTCGGGTTCGCCGGGATCGAACCACAGTTGCCCCTCGGCAATGCGCGCGAGGTCGGAGCGGCGCTTGGCCAGATGGTTGGCCGCCAGGCGGATGGTGTCGCTGAGGTTGCCGGCGCGATACGGATTGAACCAGGCGTGGAACTCCAGGCCGCGGGCGTGCGCCTCGGTGATCCAGGTCTCCATCGGGTCGTAGCCGGGATCGCCGCCCTGTGTGCCGGTCAGCACGCGCGCCCATGGCTCAAGCGACGAGCGGTACAGCGCATCGCCCGCCGACCGCACCTGCACCACCACCGCGTTCATGCGCAGCGCCTGCGCCTTGTCGAGAATCACGCGCATCTCGGCCAGTTGCTGCGCCTGCGTGAGTCCCGTCGCGGTGGGCCAGTCGATGTTGGCGACCGTCGCCACCCAGAGCCCGCGAAACTCGCGCGCGGTCGCCGGCGGATCCGCGCTCGGCGGCGGCGTCGTGGGCGTTGTGGGGGTGGTTGGCGTCGTCGGAGTGGTCGGTGTCGTCGGGGTCGTGGGTGTCGAGGGTCCCGTGGGACCATCACCGCCGGTGGCGCAGGCGGTGACGACGGCGATCAGGCTGGCGAGTGCAAAGCGGCGCATCCCGAAAGTTGCCGTGCGGCGCGCTTTGGGGCGAGAGGCGAAACCCGACCCGGCTGTCCGGCGCTCAGGCGCCGGCGGATTGCTCCAGCGCACCCGCGAGCGCGCGCCACGCCAGCTTGGCGCACTTATGGCGCGCGGGAAAACCCGCGACACCAGCCAGCGCGCTCAGCGCGCCGAGCGTCTCATCGGCGGTGCCGTTCGCCAGCATGGCGTCGAAGCGCAGGGCACAATCGGCGATCTCGTGGGGCGTGCGCTCCCGGACGAGTTCCATCAGCATCGACGCGCTGGCCTGCATGATCGAGCAGCCCGTTCCCGTGAAACGCGCATCGGCCACGACGCCGTTCACCACGAGCACCGACACGGTGACGGCATCGCCGCAGAGCGGGTTCTTGACGCTGTGCACGCCGGTGGCTCGCTCCAGCGCGCCCTTGTGACGCGGGCGCCGGTAGTGCTCGAGAATGCGCTCCTGATAGAGCGCCGCCAGTCCGGCGCTGTCAGCCGGCGTGGGCATGGAACCGCGCGTGCGCCCGCCGCAGCGAAGCCACCAGCGCGTCCACGTCAGCGGCCGTGTTGTAGACGTAGAAGCTGGCGCGCACGGTGGCGGTCTGGTGGATGGCGCGCATGAGTGGCTGTGCGCAATGGTGCCCGGCGCGCACACAGACGCCGTCGACGTCGAGCATCGTGCTGAGATCGTGCGGGTGAATGTCGCTCAGGTTGAAACTCACCACGCCGCTGCGCGCCTCGGCTGCCGCAGGCCCGAACAGTTGCATGCCGTCTATTGTCGCGAGCTGGGCCAGGGCGTAGCGCGTGAGCTCCACCTCGTGCGCGCGCACATTGTCCATGTCAATGCCATCCAGGTAGCGAACGGCGGCCGCGAGGCCCACCGCGCCCTCCACGTTTGGCGTGCCGGCCTCGAACTTGTGCGGGAGCGTGTTCCAGGTGGAGTCGCCGTCGAAGACGAACTCGATCATGTCGCCGCCGAACTGGTACGGATGCGTGGATTCGAGCAGCGCCCGCCGCGCGATGACGCCGCCGATCCCCATCGGGCCAAGCATCTTGTGCCCGCTGAACGCATACGCGTCCACGCCCAACGCGTCGAACTCCACCCGCAGGTGAGGCGCGCCCTGCGCGCCGTCGCAGAATGCCACCGCGCCAATGGCGTGCGCGATCTTCACGATCTCGCGCACGTCGTTGATCGTCCCGAGCGCATTGGAGACATGCCCAAAGGCGACCACCTTGGTGTTGGCGGTCACCAGCAGGCGCAGCTGGTCCATATCAATGCGCCCGTCGTCGGTGAGCTCGCAGATGCGGAACTCGGCGCCGACATCGCGCGCCAGCTGCTGCCAGGGGACGAAGTTGGCGTGGTGTTCCATCCGCGTCACGACCACGCGGTCGCCGCGGTGCACGTGCTGATGCCCCCAGGCCGTGGCGAGCAGGTTCATCGCCTCGGTGGTGCCGCGCGTGAAGATGAGCGTATCGGCGTCCGCTGCGCCGAGGAAACGCGCAATCTCGCGGCGCGCACCGTGGTAGGCGTCGGTGGCCGCACCGCTCAGCTTGTACGCGCCGCGATGCGGGTTGGCGTTGGCCGTCTCGTAGTAGTCCCGGATGGCGTCAATCACGACGCGCGGCTTCTGCGCCGTGGCCGCCGAGTCCAGGTAGACCAGCGACGGCTGCGCCGCGAGCAGCGGAAAGTCGGCGCGCGGCGCGCTCACTCGGTGCTCACCGGCGCGGCGGCGGCGGCGGTGCCGCCCTCGTCCTGCCCCAGCGCCGCGTGCATCGCGTGCCAAGCGAGTGAGGCGCACTTTACGCGCAGCGGGAATCGCGACACGCCGCTGAGCGCCTTGAGCGAGCCCATCGATGCCGCGTCCTCCGGGTGCGCGCCCGTCACGACGCCGTGGAACTTGGTGAAGATCGCCTCGGCTTCGCTGCGCGACTTGCCCTTGATGGCCGCCGTCATCAGGGAGGCGCTCGCCTTGGAAATGGCGCAGCCGCTCCCCTGGAACGACACGTCGCTGATCACGTCCCCGTCGAGCTTGAGCCAGATGGTGAGCTGGTCCCCGCACAGCGGATTTTTCCCCTCGGCGTGCGCACTGGCGTCATCCATCACGCGGAAGTTGCGCGGCCGGCGGTTATGGTCGAGGATGATGCTCTGGTACAGCTCGTCGAGTTCAGCGGACACGCGGGCTCCTTCAGGCCTCGGGCGGAATGAAGCGCTCAAAGAGCAGCGCCTCGAGCGCCACCTTCAGCGGCTCGAGTTCGATGAGCTCCAGCACCTCGGCGGCAAACGCGTAGGTGAGAAGCGCCTTGGCTCGGTCGCCGCCGATCCCGCGGCTCTTCAGGTAGAAGAGCGCCATATCGTCGAGGCGGCCCACCGTGGCGCCGTGCGTGCACTTCACGTCGTCGGCGAAGATCTCCAGTTGCGGCTTGGTGTCCACGCGCGACCCGTCGCTCAGCAGGAGCGCCTTGTTCGTCTGCTTGCCGTCGGTCTTCTGCGCCTCGGGGTGCACAAAGACCTTGCCGTTGAAGACACCGTGCGACGTGCCGTCGAGAATGCCCTTGTAGACTTCGCGGCTCGAACAGCTCGGGGCGATGTGCTCCACGAAGGTCTGGTGGTCGCCGTGCTGCGCCTCTTCCAGCGCGTATAGGCCGTTCAGGCGCACCTCGCAATTCTCACCCAGCAGGCGCGAGTACACGTTGGTACGCGACAGCTGCGCGCCGGTGGCGAATGAGAACGAGTGGTAGATGGAGTCACGATCCTGCGTGGCCTGCGTCGTGCCCACGTGGAAGGCGTCGCCGCTCTCGCGCTGCACCTTGTAGTGGTCAACGCGCGCGCCGGTACCCACCACGACTTCGGCCACGTGGTTGGTGAAATAGGCGCCGCCGCCCAGCGCGGCGAAGGTCTCCACGAGTGTGCACTGCGACTGACGCTCGGCCACGATCAGCGTGCGCGGATGCTGCGACGCGCCGGTCGCGTGTGCGTCGGCCAGGTACAGGATGTGGATCGGGGTGTCCAGCACCACGCCGGCGGGCATCCGAATCACGACGCCGTCGGCCATGAAGGCCGTGTTGAGCGCCGTGAACGCATGCTGCGACGGCGCCAGCGTGCCCAGCCGCTCGGCGAGCAGTTCCGGCGCCTCCTTGAGCGCCTCGCTGAACGTCATCACCTGCGCGTCGACGTCGAGTTCGGCGAACCGCGACAGGGTGGGCTCGTAGCGGCCGTTCACGAAGACGAGCAGGTGCCAGTCCGCCTGACCGTACGTGAAGCGCGCTACGTCCTCGGCGGTGACGGTGAGCGTTGCCGGCTTCACCGGACGGAAGGTGCGTTCGGCGATTGGCGAGACGGAGGTGAAGTGCCAGTCCTCGTCGCGCGTGGTCGGGAAGCCCACCGCTTCGAACTGCTCGATGGCGGCGATCTTCAGCTTCGGGAGAAAGTCGCGGTTGGCGCCATGCGACGCCGCCTCGAACAGTTCCCGGTAGTTCGAGTGCGCGGTCACGCCGACGCCCCCGCCGTCTCGAGCAGCCAGTCGTAGCCGCGCTCCTCGAGTTCCAGCGCCAGTTCCTTGCCGCCCGACCGCAGAATGCGCCCCTGGGCCAGCACGTGCACGTAGTCCGGGACGATGTAGTTGAGCAGACGCTGATAGTGCGTCACGACGATCGTCGCGTTGTCGGGGCGCTTCAGCTTGTTCACGCCCTCGGCGACGATGCGCAGCGCGTCGATGTCGAGTCCCGAGTCCGTCTCGTCGAGAATCGCGAGCTTCGGCGCGAGCACCGCCATCTGCAGAATCTCATTGCGCTTCTTTTCGCCGCCCGAGAAGCCGGCGTTCACCGAGCGCTGCAGCATCTCCTCGGTCATCTCGACGATCTTGAGCTTTTCCGTCATCACGTCGAGGAATTCCATCGGGTCCACCTCCTCCTCGCCGCGCGCCTTGCGCACTTCGTTGTACGCCGCGCGCAGGAAGTAGGCGTTGGAGACGCCGGGGATTTCCACCGGGTACTGGAAGGCGAGGAAGATCCCGGCCTGCGCCCGCACCTCGGCGTCCATCTCCAGCAGATCCTGGCCGTCGTACGTCACCGAGCCGCCGGTGACTTCGTAGCCCGGATGGCCGGCGATGACCTGCGCCAGGGTGCTCTTGCCCGAGCCGTTGGGGCCCATGATGGCGTGGACTTCGCCCGGATTGACCGTCAGCGAAATGCCCTTGAGGATCTGCTTGTCGCCAACGTTGGCGGTGAGGTTCTCGATCTTAAGCATGATTGTGGATTGGGAATCCGGATGGCGATGGAGGAGAGCGATTGAGGAGTGCGATTGTCGACAACTATCAACCGCTCGCGCCTGCACCAATACCCGTCGTGTTCTGTGGTAGTCTGCCGTAGTCTGTCGTTGCCTGTCCTTCTCTCACCTACCCCACCGACCCCTCCAACGAGATCCCCAGCAACTGCTGCGCCTCGAGCGCAAACTCCATCGGCAGTTCCTTGAAGACTTCCTTGCAGAAGCCGGCCACAATCAGCGAGATGGCGTGCTCGGCGTTGAGGCCGCGCGCCTTGCAGTAGAAGATCTGGTCTTCGCCGATCTTGCTCGTGCTCGCCTCGTGTTCGAGGGTCGCGCTGTTGTTGGCCACTTCGATGTACGGGAACGTGTGCGCGCCGCACTGGTTGCCGATCAGCATCGAGTCACACTGCGTGTAGTTGCGCGCTCCGGTCGCCTTGGGGAGCACCTTCACCTGGCCGCGGTACGAGTTCTGTCCGTGCCCGGCCGAGATGCCCTTGGAGATGATCGTCGACTTCGTGTGCTTGCCGACGTGGATCATCTTGGTGCCGGTGTCGGCCTGCTGGTGGTTGTTGACGACCGCCACCGAGTAGAACTCGCCAGTGGAGTGGTCGCCCTGCAGGATCACGCTGGGGTATTTCCAGGTGATCGCCGATCCGGTCTCCACCTGGGTCCACGAGATCTTGCTGTGGGTGAAGGCCTTGCCGCGCTTGGTGACGAAGTTGTAGATGCCGCCCACGCCGTCCTTGTCGCCAGCATACCAGTTCTGCACCGTGCTGTACTTCACGGTGGCGTGGTCGAGTGCGACGATTTCCACCACTGCGGCGTGCAGCTGGTTGGTGCTGCGCTTCGGGGCCGTGCATCCCTCGAGGTAGCTCACCGAGGCGCCTTCATCGGCCACAATCAGCGTCCGCTCGAACTGCCCCGTGTCGGCGGCGTTGATGCGGAAATAGGTGGACAGCTCGAGCGGGCATTTCACGCCCTTCGGGATGTAGACGAACGATCCGTCGCTGAAGACCGCCGAGTTGAGCGCGGCAAAGAAGTTGTCGGAGTACGGGACGACGGAGCCCAGGTACTTCTGCACCAGTTCCGGATGCTCGAGCACCGCTTCGCCGAACGAACAGAAGATGACGCCGTGCTTCTTGAGCTCCTCCTTCATCGTCGTGCCGACCGAGACGGAGTCGAAGATGGCGTCGACGGCCACGCCGGAGAGCCGCTTCTGCTCGTTGAGCGAGATGCCCAGCTTCTCATAGGTCTTGAGCAGCTCGGGATCCACTTCGTCGAGCGACTGCAGCGGCTTCACGCTGCGCGGCGCCGAGTAGTACGTCTGCGCTTGGTAGTCGATCGCGGTGTACTTCACGTTCGGCCAGCGCGGCTCGGTCATCGCCTGCCACCGCTTGAACGCCTTCAGCCGCCAGTCGAGCAGCCACTGCGGCTCGCGCTTCTTGGCGGAGATCAGGCGCACCGTCTCCTCGGTGAGGCCGCGCGGGATCGCGTCGGACTCCACGTCGGTGACGAAGCCGTACTGGTATTCCTTGTTGACCAGGGATTCGATCGATGAACTCATCGCATAGTCTCGGGTGCGGGCATACGCGTGCGCAGGGGCACGCGCTCCGTCGCCCCATACTCGCAGGCGCGGCAGCCGTCCTTCAGGTGCGTGCGGCGTTCGACAGGAGCGTCGAGCACGGCTTCGATGAACTCCGCTTCCGCGGAGCAGACTTCGGGGAACCGCAGCGCGATCTCACGCATCGCGCAGTTGTGATGCCGAATCGTGGTCGCATCGCCCGCGCCGGCGATTGCCTCGCTCATATAGCCCTCGGCGGCGAGGAGCTCTGCGAGCAGCTGGGCGCGCTCCTGCAGCGGGAGCGCCGCGAGCCGCGGCTTGGCCTCTTCGGCCAGCGCGTCCCACCGCCGGCGAAACAGCTGAATGACCGCCTCGGTTCCCTCGCGCGCGCGCAGTGATTCCAGCGCGTCGACCAGTGGGTCGATGTAGGCACGCGGGAAGAGCGCCTCACCGGCCTCGCTGAGGGAGTAGGCGAAGACCGGGGCGCCCTGCCCGCGAATCTCTCGGCGGTAGGCCACAAGCCCCGCGTCCACCAGTTCCGTGAGGTGCCGGCGCAGCGCGTTCTGGGTCAGGCCGAATTGGTCGGCCAAGGTCTTGATGGTACACGGCTGCTCCTTGCGGAGCACGACGAGAATGTCGCTCCGCATGCCCTTGAACCCAGCGAGGGAGAGCGATGTGGCAGCCATGGCGGGAAACGTAGTGAGGAGATTGGAATTTGCAAACGAAAATGTGTGCGAAATGGTTTCCGGCAGACTGGTGGTACGGCGGATCGAATGGTGGATTTCGGCAGCGACCACCAAAATACCGCGAGTTCAGAGACTACAAGTGTTTCTTAGTAATACGTAACTCGTTGTTTAGTAAGAAATTCTAAGTGTTATCTGTGTGCGCATCTGCTGAAGCCTTTAACACCGCCCCGTCACAAGCGTCCACTCTGCAACGGGGTATTTCAGCCCTGACGCACTTTCGGGAGGCGCAGATGCGCACCATCAAGTTCCTGGGTATTGCCGTGGTTGCTGCCGCGGTCGCTGTTCCGGCTCTGGCGCAGGGGACGCTCAAGGCGGGCGACTTCCCCGCGATCGACCGCCTGGCCCAAATCGAAGCGCGGCGCATCGAGCACCGCCAGCAGTTCGGGCCCCGCAACGGACGCCAGTGGCGGCGCGGCGGAATGGTCGGACTTCGCCAAGGCCAGGGCGCCAAGTTCCGTGGCGGTCAGGTTCGCGGCGGCCAGTTCCGCGGCGCGCAGCTCCGTGGGGGGCAACTCCGAGGTGCGCAGGGGGCGCGGCCCTTGGGCGTCCGTCCAGCCGCCGGCCGCCCGATGAGCGCGCGCCCGATGAGCGCGCGCCCGATGAGCGCGCGCCCGATGAGCGCGCGCCCGATGAGCGCGCGCCCGATGCGTGGCCGCGCAATGGGGGGTCGCCCGATGGGCGCCCGTGCCAATGCGATGGCGAATGCGACACCGGCGCAGAAGGCGTACCGCGAGCAACGGATGGCGCAGCGGCACACGATCCGCGCCCAAGTGCTCGAAGGGAAGCTGACCCGCGAACAGGCCCGCGTCCAAATGAAACAGTGGGCCTTGGAACATCGGCCGAAGGGCTAGGTATTAGTTAGGTAGCCTCCAGGGGTGGGGGTGAGAACGCAACGCCGTCGCGGCTTCCATAGCGCGGCGGCGTTTGCGCGTTCAACTTCACGCATCCGTCCTTCTCACTCCTCGGACTTCGCCCACTATGCTCGTTCGTCACCTGCAGAACGTCGCCGTTGTCGCCGTCGCCGCTGCGGCGCTGCTCGCACCGCACCGCGCAACGGCCCTCGGCCAGCCGATGCTTCGGCCGGCGGTTCACAACGTTTCGCCGCTCGTCCCGGTCGCGCCGTCCGCCCCGGTCGTCGTGGGTGCCGACCGCTTGCTCCGGGAATACGCGCACCTCGTCCGCGGCAAGCGCCTGGCACTCGTCTCCAACCACAGCGGGCGCCTGGCCGACGGCACGCACTTGGCCGACGCGCTCTTCCGCCTGCCGGGCCAGCCGCTGCGCGTCCTGTTCGGGATGGATCAGGACATCCGCACCAACGACTACTCGGCACCGCACGAGGGCGAGCGCGCCATCGACGCCACCACCGGGCTGACGAAGTACAACCTGTACGGCGAGACGCACCGCCCGACGCGCGAAATGTTCGCCGATGCCAACGTCGTGGTCTTTGATATTCAGGAAGTGGGCGCGCGTTTCTACGAGCACATCAATATTCTGGGCTTCGTGATGGATGCGGCCGCGGAGTACGGGCTCGAGGTCGTGGTGCTCGATCGACCGAACCCCATCACCGGGACGCGCGTCGACGGGTTCGTGACCGACGCGGCGTATCGGTTTCGCTTCGGTTCGTACGCCGCCGTGCCGGTGCAGCATGGCATGACGATGGCGGAACTGGCCCAGTTCTATAACGGCGAGCGCCTGCTGCAAGGCGGCAAGCCGGTGACGCTGCACATCGTACCAATGACCGGGTGGACGCGCACGATGTGGCTCGACGACACGGGGCTGCCGTGGCGCAAGCCGTCACCCAACCTGCTCACGCCGAACTCGCTGCTCGCCTACATCGGCACCTGCCTCTTCGAGGCGGTCAACGTCTCCGAAGGGCGTGGCAGCGACGCCCCGTTCGAGACCCTCGGTGCCCCGTGGCTCGATAACCAGCGTGCCGTGCAGATGCTCAATGCCCTCGCCTTGCCGGGTGTTCGCTTCGACACGATCACCTTCACGCCGACCCAGCGCGCCTTCCACTCGCGTCCGCCCGAGTTGGCGGGCGAACGCCTGGCAGGCATCGCCGTGCGCATTCTCGACCGTCAGACGTTCCAGCCCTATCGCGTGGGCGTCGCGGCGTTGTGGGCGGTGCAGCAGTTGCACGGGGACCGATTGGTCTGGAACGACGCCGTGCTCGAACGGCTGACCGCGACGCCGCGTCTGAAAACGATGCTGCGTGCGGGGCGCACGCCCGCCGAGATCTATGCGTCGTGGGAGGGCGAGGTGCGCTCGTTCGTGGCCGCGCGCGAGAAGTACCTGCTGTACCGCTGAGCGCCGCTGGGGATCAACGGCGCGCGAGCGCGCGACGCGCTCGCGCACCGTCGTGCGGCACCGCCGATTTACCGCCGGTGGTAATTGACGACCGGCAAAAACTTCACATTGGCGTTGCGCGCGATGTTGATCACGCCAATCTGCATACCGTCCAGTTCGCGCGCGTAGTTGATCAGGCCAATCGTCAGGCCGCGCTGCTGGCCACGCATGGCGTTGATGCTCGACACCGAGACGCCGCGCATGCTGCCTCCCTTCTCGAGCCGCGCCATCGCTGGTGCAACCATCAGGCCGTCCATCCGATTGGCGCCGATGAATGGGGCAATCGCGATACGGCGGATCGTCGGCGACCCGATGGCAACACCGGCAATGGCCACGCCGTCAATGCTGCGGCCGGCCCCAATGCCAATGCCGCCGATCGCGAGACCCCGCAGCGTTCCGCCGACGCCAAGTCCCACGCCGCCGATCCCCACGCCCTGAAAGTCGCCGCCGACGCCGGCGCCCACGCCGCCAACCAGCGCACCGCGCGCGTTGCCACCGGCACCCACGCCGATGCCGCCTACCGCCACGCCGTTGAGCGAACCTCCGGCGGCAGCGCCTATGCCTCCAACCACGATGCCCCGCGCGTTGCCTCCGACGCCCACGCCGATGAGCCCGGCCGCCCCACCCCGCAGATTGCCACCAATGCCCGCACCAACGCCGCCGAGCAGAATGCCGCGCGCGTTGCCACCAACGCCGGCGCCTACGCCGCCCACCGCGAGTCCCTGCAGGTTGCCGCCGGTACCAACGCCGATTCCGCCGACCGCGATGCCCTTCACTCGGCCGCCGGCGCCAATGCCCACGGGAGCCACGGCGATGCCGGTGAGATCGCGCGTTGCGCCCGCACCAAACAGACCGGTGGCGATGCCGTGGATCGATCCCGCGCCGGTGAGCGGCAGGCCGAGCGCCAGCCCGCGCACGGTGCCCGTGGCGTCACCATAAGGGGTCCAAATCGTCACGTTGGCGCCGTGCACATCGCCCAGTGACCGATCACGGAAGTTGATGCGGAGTCCGGCGACGTTCGGATAGTCACCGATGGAGAGTCCGCGACGCACCGGCGCGGCGTTCGACGGATCCTGCGCCGCTGCGGGGAGCGTCAACGTGGCGGCGAGTGTGCAAGCCACGGCGAGGTGAATGCGCATAAGGCTGAGCTCTGCGAGGGGTGGAGACGTGCTGCTCTGCTGGCACTACGAGACGAGGTGTCTGCTGGTTTCCATCTCGCGTGGCAACGCACACAACAACCTCCCTTTGGACACAGCCGCCGCGCAAAGGGTTTAAAGTCGGCCGCAGTTACGTCGCAGTGAGGTCGCACCCAGGCCGCAGTTACGGCTCGCCCTCGGCTGGCGTACCTTCCGCCGACTCCCTCGGAGGATCCCGATGCGTCGCATTCGACCGGATACTGCCCTCATGCTCTCGCGCTCGTCTGTCGGGAGATGGCGTCGTTCGCTGATAGTGTGCGCGACCGCGATGCTTGCCGCAGCGTCGGTCACCAGCACGGTCCGCGCGCAGGGGGCGGCGTCGGCCGTGACCGCGCCGGCCTACACCTTCCAGCAGGTGATGATTCCGACGCGCGATGGGGTGAAGCTCAACACGGTCATCTTTGCGCCCAAGGATCAGCGCGAGCCGCTGCCATTCATGTTCATCCGCACGCCGTACGGCGCCCCGGGTGAGAAGTTCCCGCTGGCCATGGCGTATCCGGAGCTCGCGGCCGCGCGCTACATCTTCGTGATGCAGGACATTCGCGGGCGCTACCTGAGCGAAGGGCAGTTTGTGATGCAGCGTCCGCCGCGCATTGTCGATGGCCCGGGGCCGCGCGTGGACGAGTCGACGGACGCGTGGGACAGCATCGACTGGCTGCTCGCGCACGTCCCCAATCACAACGGCAGGGTGGGAATGATGGGGGTGTCGTATCCCGGGTGGACCACCGCGATGGCGATGCTCGATCCGCATCCCGCGCTGGCCGCGGTCAGTCCGCAGGCGTCGCCGGCCGATATGTGGATCGGCGACGACTTCCATCACAACGGGGCCTTTCGCCTGAGCTACGGTTTCGAATACGCGGCGATGATGGAGACCTCCAAGGAAAACGAGAACTTCGCGTTCGATACCTATGACACCTACGACTGGTACCTGAAGCTTGGCTCGCTGGCGAACGTCAATGCCAAGTATCTCAAGGGGAAAATCCCGACTTGGAACGACTTCGCCGCACACCCCAACTACGATGGGTTCTGGCAGCGGCAGGCGATGCAGTCGTACCTCACGCGCGTGACGGTGCCCACGCTCAATGTCGCCGGCTGGTGGGATCAGGAAGACTTCTACGGCCCGGTGCACATCTACCGCACGCTCGAGAAGCACGATGCGCGCGCCAACAACTTCCTCGTCGTCGGTCCGTGGAATCACGGCGGCTGGCGGCGCGAGGGGCGAGCGCTGGGCAAGATCGACTTTGGCGCGCTGACGGGCGCCGACTTCCGCGCGACCATCGAGGCGCCGTTCTTTGCCAAGTACCTGAAGGGGACGGGTGACTATGTCCCCGCAGAGGCGACGGTCTTCGAAAGCGGGAGCAACACGTGGCGCACGTTCACCGCATGGCCGCCCAAGGAAGCGGTGACGAAGGCGCTCTATTTTCAGGCCAACGGCGTGCTGTCGTTCAGCGCGCCGACCAGCACGGGCAACGACAACTTCGTCTCCGATCCGGCGCATCCGGTGCCGTACCGCAATCGCCCGATTGAACCGACGTACTTCCCCAAGGGCTCCGGCTGGCCGGCGTGGCTCACGGAAGATCAGCGCTTCGTGAAAGATCGCCCCGACGTGCTGACGTGGGTCACCGAGCCGTTGGCCGACGACCTCGTGCTGGCCGGTGACGTGACCGCCAAGCTGCAGGTGTCAACCTCGGGCGGCGATGCCGACTGGATTGTGAAGCTGATAGACGTCTACCCGGAGGAGTACGCGCCAAACACAAAACTGGGCGGGTACGAACTGATGGTGGCCAACGACGTCTTCCGGTCGCGTTTCCGTGAATCACTCGAGCGGCCGAAGGCGATGGTGCCCAACCAGGTGACGCCCATCACCATCGACCTGCACACGCAGAGCTATCGCTTTCGCAAAGGACACCGCGTGATGGTGCAGCTGCAGAGCACGTGGTTCCCGCTCATCGACCGCAACCCGCAGACCTGGGTGCCGAACATCTTCGAAGCAAAAGCGAGTGACTTCAAGGCGCAGACGCACCGCGTCTGGCGCACGCCCACGCAGGCATCACGCGTGGAAATTCAGGTGGTGCCGTAGCGGGCTGTGACGACGCCCCCCACCGACGAAGGGCGCGACGCATCACGCCGCCGCGCCGCGGCGGTTCAACCCAGATCAGCCGGTGTGTCGATATCGCGGCAGACACCGGCATCGGGCACGGCCACCTCGTGCACCTGCGCGCCGTAGCTGTGCACCACGGCCCGCGCGCCGCCCTCAGGAACCGTGATCAACTCGCGCCAGGTCTCGCGTGCGAACCAGACGGGATGCCCGCGTCGGCCATCCTGAACAGGCACGACGACGGGCGCGTTCGTTCGCCGCGCGGCGTCGACCACGGCCAGCGCGCTGAGTTCGAGCGCGAAGGGATGATCCACCGGCCAGACCAGCACGCCGCGTACATCGGTGTTGGCGAGTTGGGCGAGGCCGAGTTGCAGGCTCTTCACCTGTTCACCAGCTGCGTGCGGGTTGACGACCGCGCGGGCCGGCGCGGGAGCCGCCGCCTCCGGCGGCACCACGCAGATGATGGGGTCGGCGCCCGCAGTGGCGCACCGTTCCACCACGACGTCGAGGAAGCGCCGTCCATCGGGAAGCGAGGCGTTCACTTTGGGCGCGCCGAAGCGGGAACCTGCGCCCGCCGCGAGGACGATCGCGGCAAAGGGATGCTGCCTGTGTGCGCTCATGATCGTGGGTCGAGTCGTTGCATGGCCCGTCGCAACAGGGCCTGTGCCTGCCACACCTTGTACCCATTGTGCGTCAGCGGCACGGCGTCATACATCGCGCGCTCGGCGAGCGCGTCCATGCTGTCGTCATCGAGACCGCCCGTCGCCACATCTTCTTCCACTGACGAACTCACGCGGCAGGGCCCCAGCGAGACACCGCCCAGCGCCATGCGCACGGCGCCATCGGCGCGCCGGTGCGCCGCCAGCGAGACCGTCGCAAAGTCCCACGCCCCACGCTGCATGAGCTTCTCGTAGAACTGCACGCCGCCTGCGGCGGTCGATGGGAGCCGCACGGCGCTCACATATTCGCCGGCGGCGAGCGTCGTCTCGGCGTGACGGTTTCGCGCCGCGCCGTCGAACAACGCGTGCAGCGAGCATTCGCGCGGGCCGTCGACACCCACGATTTCCACCGTCGCCTCGAGCGCCGTCAGCGCCACCAGCGGATCCGACGGATGCACGGCGTGGCAGGGGCCGGGCGTGAACAGCGCGTGATAGTGGTTCTCGCCTGACGCCGCCAGGCAATCATGGCCGCCGTTCTTCGCACACGGCAGCCCGCTGCGCAGGTACCAGCAGCGTGGCCGCTGCGCGAGGTTGCCGCCAATCGTTCCCATGTTGCGCAGTTGCGGCGTGCCAACGGACGCGGCGGCCTGCGCCAGCGCCGCATAGCGTTCGATCACCCCGGGGTGCGTGGCCAAGTCGGCCAGCCGCACCGCGCACCCAAGACGCGCCGCGCCGTCGGGCGCGAGCGTGATGTCGGTAGCGCCCGGGATGCGTCGCAGATCGACCAGCAGGTCCGGGCGCGCGAGCTCCCCCTTCATCGCGACCAGTAGATCGGTTCCGCCACCCAGCGGCGCGGCTGCAGGCGAAGCGAGGGCGCGCACGGCGTCGTCGGCGCTGCTGGCCGCGTGGTAGGCGAAGGGATGCATAGGCGAGGGTGTTGGCGGGGGACGTCCGCCGCGTAGTTTCTACAATCGTGACTCGCACCGTCCTACACAAGCTCATCGCCGGCATCACCGGCATCGCCACCCTCGGCGCACTCGTCGCCTGCGACGGCGGTTCCAGGGGGACCGCCGGCTCGGCGTCTCCCGCGGCCGCTACGGAGGGGACGGCGGCGGCGGTCGCCGACAGCACCGCGCGCATCTCTGCTGACTCCGCCGCGGCGATGGCGGCCGTGCGTGACACCGCCACGGCGCACCGCCTCTCGCCGTCGGCCGACTCGCTGACGCCGTTCCTCGTCTTCGTGCCGGCGGACGAACGGCTGTTGGTGGCGGCCGTGCGCAATAAGCAGTGGCTGCTCGACGTGGGGCGGATGGATACAGATATCCGCAAGGACAGTGCAAAGGCGCGGGCCTTTCGCGAGGCGGCGCCCGTGTTGAGTCCGGTGCCACCCGGCACGCGTTTCCGTTTGCACTGGGCGCGTGGCGCTGAAGACGTTGCCGTCGATTCGTTCGCCGTGTACAACGGTCGGCTGGTGATGCACGTGATGGGGTCGCCGGCGCTCGACAGCGCGGCGCGCGGCAAGGGCGTGTTCGCGGCGCTCGCGGCGCGTGCCGACAGCGCACTGCCTGCTGCGCCCACCCCGTGCGAACTGCGCGTCGATCCCGACAGTGCGACGCGCGCGGCGACGGCGGCACTTCTGCCGGCGGAGCGGCGCGCACAGGCGGCAGCGCGGCGCACGGCCGACAGCAGCTACGATGCGCGCGTTGCGGCGGTGCGCGACTCGCTGGAGCTCGAGTTGCGCAAGGACCGCCCGCCCTACGAGCGCCTGCAACGCCGCACGAAGGCCGTGGCCACGCAGCTGCGTGGCTGCTTCGGACCGGCGCGCCGCGCGCTGCTCGTCAGTCTGCGCGCCGGCGACGCTGAGTGGGTGCGCGAACGCCTGGTGCTCGTGCCGGCCGAAGGGGCGCTGACTGTGCTGCGCATCGACGACCTGCGCTTCCGTGCCCACGAACTGCTGACGGCATTCGATGCCGATGGTGACGGCGTCGATGATCTGACCGTAAAGGGGGTGGCGACGCGCGCCGGCGGCACGGCGATTCTCCGCCTCGACCTCACCAAGAAACGCGCCGAGCGACTCGCGGCGGGCTTTGCGTGGGAAGTCTTTTAGCGCAACACCGGCATATGCGTCACGCGTGGCAACAGCGACTGCCACCACGAAGTCACCGAGGGCACGAAGGGGCGCGAAGGAAAATGGGGGGAACAACCGGCGCACCGCACGGTCGTTCCCCCCATTTGAACTTCTTCACGTTCCTTCGTGCCCTCGGTGACTTCGTGGTAGCAGTTATCCGAAATGCGACGCTATTTGCCAGCCGACTCAAGCACCAGCGACTGGATGAAAAACTCCATCATCCGCGGCATACCGAGCGCGCTGTGTCCGGCGTCGGGGCCCACCTGCACCTCAAAGCTCTTCCCCGCGCGCTGCAGGGCGCGAATGAGCTGCATGGCGTTGTTGGGGTGCACGTTGTCATCGGCGGTGCCGTAGTAGATCATCAGCCGGCCCTTGAGGTTCGCCGCGTACTCCATGGCGCTCCCCTTCGTGTATCCGGCCGCGTTCTCCTGCGGCGTGTACATGTAGCGCTCAGTGTAGATGGTGTCGTAGTGGTGCCAGCTCGTCACCGCCGACTGCGCCGACGCGGCCGCGAAGAGGTCGGGGAATCGCAGCAGCGCCATGGCCGACGCATAGCCGCCGTACGACGTGCCGAAGATGCCGATGCGCTTGGCGTCCACATAGGGGAGCGTGGCCAGATGCTTGGCCGCGGCGGCGAGATCGTCGATCTCCGTGAGTCCGAGCTTCAGGTAGATGGCGTCGAGCGCTTTCTTGCCGAGGCCCGCGGCGCTGCGCGTGTCGAGCGTCACGATGATGAAGCCGTACTCGGCAATCGCCGACGGCGCCGCGAACGTCTCGCGCGCCCCATTGGTTGCCGGGCCGTTGTACACCGAGAAGAGCACCGGGTACTTCTTGGCGGGATCGAAGTTCGACGGCTTGTTGATCATGCCGAAGTGCTTCGTCACGCCGTCGCCGGCCGTGTAGACGAACTGCTCCACCGGCTGGAAGCCGGCCGCGGCCAGCGCCGACGCGTCGCTCTCGGCGATCGTCGCGACGGTGGTGACCGTCTTGCCGCTCGCATCCATCAGGCGCGTCGTGGGCGCCACGGCGTACGTCTGCGCCACATCGGTGAAGAACTTGCCGTCGGGCGAGACGCTGACCGTGTGGTTGAATGCCGGATCGGTGAGGCGCTTGTCGCCCTTGCCGTCGAGTCCCACACGGTGCAGTTGCAGCTTCATATAGTTGTCGCCGCTGCGCGCGTAGTACCAGAGCACCTTGGCCTTCTCGTCGAGCTTCACGATGCCCGCGACTTCAAACGGGTGCTGCGTGAGCGGCGCGATGAGCGTTCCGGACAGGTCGTACAGATAGTAGTTCTGGAATCCCGTACGCTCCGACTCCCAAATGAAGCGCTTGCCATCGGCGAGCCAGCGGATGCCAGGCGTGTTCTCGGTCCAGCTGGACAGCCACTCTTCGTGCACCACCACGCGGCAGCTGCCGGACAGCGGCGCGCAGGCCGCGAGTTCCATCACGTTCTGGCGGCGGTTGGTGCGGTGAATCAGCACCTCGGCGCCGTCCTTGGTCCACGAGATGCCGTACACGTAGTGCCCCACCGCGTCGTCGGTGAGCGGCTTGCCGTCGCGCGCATCCATCCGCTTGGTGGTGCCCGACGCGACATCGTAGACAAAGAGATCGACGATCGGATTCGCCGTCCCCGCCTTCGGGTACGCCTCGGTCATCAATGAGCCCTGCACCGTGGTCTGGTCGGTCTGCAGGTAATAGTCCTTCACCGGCTTCTCGTCGAAGCGGTAGTACGCGAGCTTGCTGCCGTCGGGCGACCACCACATCGCGGTGGTCTGATTGAGTTCCTCGCCGTAGACCCAACTCGCGGTGCCGTACTTGATGCGTTCCTTCTCGCTGCCGTCCGTGGTCAGCTGCTTCTCGCCCGATCCATCGCGGTTGACGAGATACAGATTGCGGTCGCGATAGAACGCCTTCCTGGATGAGTCCGCCGTCCATGACTCCGTCGACTGGCGACCACGCGCGGGGCCACCAAGGCGTCGCCCGTCGGCGCCACCCGCAGCGGCGGCTGGCGCGTCACTCGCCTTCTTGGTGGCGAGGTCGAACCGGAACCGTTTGCCAGCCAGCATATAATCGAAGGACCGGCCATCCTCGGCCCACTGCGCCGTCACCGCCCCCGGCTTGACCGCGCCGGCGAGCTTGGGAGACATCAGCGTGAAGCGATCGTAGCCCGGCATCGTCTTGAGCCGGTCCTGCGCGTGCAACGAGAGTGACGCGAGCGTCAACAGGGCGGAGACCGCACCACGGAGCCAAGTCAGGCGCATGAGAAATACGAAAAGGAAGGGGAAGGGAGCAGGGGCGTCCTAAGGGGACGGGAGCAGGGGTGCCC
>JARIEY010000028.1 GCA_031127085.1 Gemmatimonadota bacterium
CAGCACCGAGGTGTACTTGGAGAACATCGCCACACCGATGGCGACGCCGGCAATGCACCACCACAGGAGCGACGCGCGCGAGCGCACCGGTTGCTCCAGCGCCTCGACCACGGCGTGCAACGTCCACGCCAGCGCGCAGAAGAGCGGCGCGTCGGGTGTGGCCAGCACATACCCGGCCGCAGCCAGCGGCAGACAGGCAAAAATGAGTGACGCCCAGAGTGCCGCGCCGTCGCCGCCGAGCCGCCGCGCCGTGCGGAGAATCGCCCAGCCCGCGAGAAATCCGGCCAGCACGGCCCCAACGCGCACACCAAAAACAGAGTCTCCACCGAGGGCGATCAGCCAGGCGATGGCCGGCGGATGGTCGAAGTACCCGGCGGCCAGCCGGCGGCTCCATTCCCAGTAATACGCCTCGTCACTGATCAGGGGAACGAAGGCGGCGACGACGAAGCGAATGACCGTCCCCGCCACCAGAAGCTGCACCGCGCGCGCCCACGCATTGGCCGGCGCGGCGAGGGTGGTCTCAAAGGCGGGAGAGTGGGCGGGCTGGTCGCTGGGCATGGAACGGACGAGAGGCGCACTGCCGTTAGGTTCAAGAATCTACGCGTCCGCGCGCCCCTCCGCCCCTACGCACGCCATGCCGAACCGCCTCGCCCTCGAGTCCTCGCCGTACCTGCTGCAGCACGCCGACAACCCGGTGGACTGGCACCCGTGGGGCGAGTCGGCGCTGGCGCTGGCGCACGCCGAGGACAAGCCCATTCTCCTGAGCGTGGGATACGCGGCTTGTCACTGGTGCCACGTGATGGCGCACGAGTCGTTCGAGGACGCCGAGACCGCGCGCCTGATGAACCAGTGGTTCATCAACGTGAAGGTGGACCGGGAGGAGCGTCCCGACATCGACGCCATCTATATGCGCGCCGTGCAGGCGCTCACGCGGCAGGGCGGGTGGCCTATGACGGTCTTCCTGACCCCGGAGGGCGTCCCGTTCTATGGCGGCACGTACTTCCCGCCGGAGGACCGGCACGGGATTCCTGCGTTTCGCCGGGTGCTGGGCAGTGTCGCCGACGCCTGGCGTACGCGCCGTGCCGACGTCACGGCGGGTGCAACCGCGCTGCTGCGTGTGTACGACGAGCCGACAGCCGACGCCGAGGACGCGGTGGACGACTCGTTGATGCATCACGCGACGCATGCCTTGATGGTACGCTACGACCGCGCGCACGGCGGTTTCGGCGGCGCCCCCAAGTTCCCCCCCACGATGTCGCTGGACTTCCTGCTGCGCCGCTGGGCCCGCACGGGCGACGCCGCGCTGTTGCACGCCGTGTCGCACAGCTGGCACGGCATGGCGCGGGGCGGGTTGTACGACCAGCTTGGCGGCGGCTTTCATCGGTACACGGTGGACGACGCCTGGCTGGTGCCGCACTTCGAGAAGATGCTGTACGACAACGCCTTGCTCGTCCGGCTAGGGGCGCACCTCTGGCAGGCCACGGGGGACGCGGCCGTGCGCGCAACCACCGAGCAGACGTTGGCATGGGTGGTCGAGGAGATGACGGCCCCCGGTGGCGGCTTCTACGCCTCGCTCGATGCCGACTCGGAAGGGCACGAAGGGCGCTTCTACGTGTGGACGCTGGCCGAGTTGCAGGAGGTACTGGGCGCAGACACGGCGATGCTCGCAGCGTACTGGGGCGCCAGCCCCTCCGGAAACTTCGAGGGGCGCAACATCCTGTGGTGCCCGCAGGATGACGCGACATTTGCCGCGAAGCACCGCGTGGACCCTGCGCAGCTCGCCGACACGCTCGCGCGCGGCAGCACGGCGTTGCTCGCCGCGCGCGCGGCCCGTGAGCGCCCGGCGCGCGATGACAAGATCATTGCCAGCTGGAACGGGCTGATGTTGCGGGGCGTGGCGGAGTGCGCCCGCATTTTTGGTGACACCCGTTGGCAGACCATGGCGCTCACGGCCGCGGAGTTCCTGGCCACCGAGTTGGTGCGCGATGGTCGCGCGTCTCGCGTATTCGCCGGCGGCGCAGCGCGCATTGCCGGGTTTCTCGAAGACCACGCGGCGCTCGGACTCGGTTTCCTCTCGGTCTACGAACTCACGTTCGACCCGCGCTGGCTGCGGGCCGCAACCGAGATGGCGGATGCGTGCGAACGGCATTTCTGGGACGACGCGACCGGCGCGTTTTACGATGCCGCGGCCGATGCACCGCCGCTGATCACGCGCCCGAGGGATGCGTACGACCATGCGACGCCGTCCGGCACGTCCTTGGCCGTCGAGCTGCTGCAGCGCGTGGGTGCGATCGACGGACAGCACGCTCGCCGCGAGCGCGCCGCGCGTGTGCTCTCCGCCTACTCCCAACAGATGGCGCAGGCGAGCGCGGCGTTCGGTCACTTGCTCGGCGCGGCCGATGCCGAAGCGAACGGCGACGTGACCGTCGTGCTGGCGGGGACGCCAGACGCGGCAGACTTCACGGCGCTCACGCGCGCCGTAGCGGCGACCTACGTGCCTGGCTTGGTGCTCGCGGGCGGCTCGCAGGCACCGAGCGAGGCGCACGCGGGCAAGGCGTCACTCGACGGACGCGCGGCAGCGTATGTCTGCCGTGGCTTCGCGTGCGACGCTCCGACCACCGAAGCCGCGACGCTCAGCGCTCAGTTGCACGCCATCACCCGCGACTGACGGCGCCCCGCACCAGCGCCGCAGCGGACTATTCGAAGTCGAGCGCGAGGTTCATCGAAGGCGCCGAATGGGTGAGCGCCCCGACGGAAATGCGATCGACCCCCGTCTCCGCGATCGCACGCACCGTCTCGAGCTTCACCCCGCCTGACGCTTCGGTGAGCACGCGCCCCGCCGCGAGGGCCACCGCGTCGCGCATCATCGCGAGGCTCATGTTGTCCAGCAGCACCGCGTCGGCCCCCGCGTCCACGGCAGCGCGCACCTGATCCAGATGGTCGCACTCGATTTGGACGAAAGTGCCGGGAGTCGTGAGTTCCCGGGCACGCCGCACCGCGAGCGCCACGTCGCCATCGAGTGCGGCAAGATGGTTGTCCTTGACCAGCACCGCGTCGGCGAGCGATTCGCGATGGTTCGTGCCGCCGCCGCACCGCACCGCGTATTTCTCGAGGCGACGCCAGCCAGGCGTGGTCTTGCGCGTATCGACAATGCGCGCGCGCGTCCCCCGCACGGCATCCACATAACGGGCCGTCATCGTGGCCACGCCCGAGAGACGCTGCAGGAAGTTCAGCGCCGTGCGCTCGGCGGCGAGCAATCCGCGAGCGCGGCCCGTGAGGAAGAGCACGGTGGCTCCGGACTCCACGCGCTGTCCATCCTCGGCATCCACGCGAATTTCCACCTTGTCGTCGCACTGCACGAAGGCGGCGAGCGCCAATGGCACCCCGCACAGCGCGCCAGGCTCGCGGGCGACCAGTGCGGCGCGCGCGCGGCGCGTTGGCATGATCGTGGCCAGTGTCGTGATGTCGTTGGACGCGTGGTCCTCATCCAGCGCCGTCCGGACCAGGCGCGCGGCCTGCGCGTCGGTGAGCGGAAAGTCCGGCGCGCCGTCGGCGAACGCCGGCGCGTCGAGGGCGCTGATGCGCCGCGGTGGCACGCGTCCCGGTGTCATTCGCCGGGGTCCACACCCTCAGACGACGGCACCGGGGCGCCCGCACCGATGGCCACCATCCGCTCGATGGCAAGCCTGGCCCGGTCGGCGATGTCGACCGGCACGGTGATGCGGTGCTGCAGATCGCGCAGCGCATCGCGCACCTTGGGAAGCGTCGTGACCTTCATGTAGGCGCACGACGCGCGCTCGTTGGCCGCGTAGAACTGTTTGGCGGGGTACGCCCGCTGCAGGCGATGCAGGATGCCCACCTCGGTGGCCACGATGAACGCCTCGGCGGCGCTTTCCCCCGGCCGCTTCATCATCCCTTCGGTCGAGAGAATGTGCACTCCGCGCGGATCGACGTCGCCCGCGGAGACGGCCTCCACTACGCTGGTGGCGCACCCACACTCCGGGTGAATGAGAAACTCGGCCTGCGGGTGCAGCGTGCGCTGCAGGCGGATGTTCTCGGGATCAATGCCCGCGTGCACGTGGCACTCACCCATCCAGACGTGAATGTTCTGGCGACCGGTCACCCGGCGGACGTGCGCCCCGAGAAACATGTCGGGAAGGAAGAGGATCTCGCGATCGGCGGGGATGGCGTTGATCACCTCCACCGCATTTCCCGATGTGCAGCAGTAGTCCGTCTCTGCCTTCACTTCGGCCGTCGTGTTCACGTACGAGACCACAACCGCGTGCGGGTGCTCCGCCTTCCACGCCTTCAACTGCGCGGCGTCGATGGTGGCGGCCAGCGAACAGCCCGCGGCGAGGTCGGGAAGGAGCACCGTCTTGGCCGGAGACAAAATGGCCGCCGTCTCGGCCATGAAGTGCACCCCGCAGAAGACGATGACGTCGGCATCCGTGCGCGCCGCCTCGCGCGACAGACCCAGGGAATCGCCGACGTAATCCGCCAGATCCTGGATTTCCGGCCGTTCGTAGTTGTGCGCCAGGATGACGGCGCGACGCTCACGCGCCAGGGTGCGGATCTCGGCGACCAGCGCGGCCGATTCCTCGGCTTCGGACGGGGCATTCTGCATGCGTGGAAAGTAGCCACCCCCCTGCCCAGCGGCGAGGCGGGGTGGCTGGCGTGGAAGGCGCCCGCGGGCGATCATCAAACCGTGCAGATTTTTCTCGCTCTTGCCGCCGAACTGGTCGCCGCGCTCTACATCACGGCGCTGGTGATGCTCGTCGGCGCCACGACGTTCCATTTCATCGTCTGGCGCAAGGCGTCGCTCCCGCTCGGACCCGTGCGCACGGCCACCGACGAGCAGATGTTCGCGCTGGTGACGCAGACGGGACTGTGGAGTTCGGTGGCGCTGTTGCTCCTGCTCGTGCCGCGCGCGATGGGCGTTTCGTCGCTGCTGGACGATCGCTTCACGTTGAAGGCACGCATGGCCGCCCTGATCCTCCGTTCCGAGTGGGGATTAGGCTTTGGCGCAATGGCGGTGGCGGTGGTGCTCTCGCTTGCCGGCTACCTGCTGGTGCGTCGGCGCATCGCCATCGGGTGGCCGCTGGTGCTCGCAGGGGTTCCCTTCATTGCCGCGGGCGCCGGACTGCAGGGGCACCCGTGGGACGCTTTCACCTCGCTGTCAGCCGCCCCGATTTTTGACGGCCTGCACGCGATTGGCGTTGGCGGCTGGCTGGGCGCGTTTTTTCTCCTCGTGCTCGCCGAACGGCGCGTCCAACCGCACACCGCGTCACCGTGGACCGACCCGCTGGGCGCGATGATCGAGCGGTACTTCCGCGCCTCTGGTGCGCTGGCCACCATCGTGCTACTGACGGGATTGTTCAGCTCATCCACGCACCTCACTGGCTTCGACGACATCAAGGGGAGCCAGTACGGTCGGCTGCTGGCCGGCAAAGTGGGCATCGTGATGATTCTCATGGCGTTCAATGAGTTCCACCGACGCCACGCGGAACGTCAGGCGCGCACGGCGGAGCGGCCCCAACTGGTGCACACGCTGCGTTTTCAGGCGGGACTGATCATGCTCGTGATGGCGCTCACCGCGCTGCTGATGGATGCCACGCCGCCCGGCGTGAACGAGGTGCGCGCCGAGGTGTTCCGCACGGCGCCCAAGGGTGCCGTGGAGTTTGAGGACGTCGAGCTCGATCGCTAGCCGCCGGCAGCCGGTCGGGCGTGGCAGCTAGAACTCGATGTGCCGCC
Source organism: Gemmatimonadota bacterium (assembly GCA_031127085.1). Taxonomy (GTDB): domain Bacteria; phylum Gemmatimonadota; class Gemmatimonadetes; order Gemmatimonadales; family Gemmatimonadaceae; genus PNKL01. The sequence goes on from JARIEY010000028.1 coordinate 5,752, forward strand.
CCGCCCACTTGTGCTTGGGGCGAGGGAAGTCCCGCCGGAAGTGGCCGCCGCGCGATTCGCGGCGCATCAGCGCCGCCATCGCCACCAACTGCGCCGTCTCGATCATGTTGGCTTCTTCCGTCGCACCGGCCGGAAGGCGCGCTACGAGTTGATCAAGCCTCTCAACGCAGGTTCGAAGCCCCTTCGCCGTGCGGTCGATGCCGGCGTAGTCCCACATCAGCACGCGCACGGTGTCGGCCGCTACCTGCGCCGCGCCGCGGTCACGCAGCACGGGGACGCGCCACTCGGACTTGCGCGGCAGCCGCGGAAGGTGCGGCAGCGTTCCCATATCGTGCGCCACGCGCTCGGCAAAGACGAGCCCTTCGAGCAGCGAGTTCGACGCCAGCCGGTTGGCGCCATGCACGCCCGTGCACGACACCTCGCCACAGGCGTACAGCCGCTCCAGCGACGAGCGGCCCGCCAAATCGGTGACGATGCCGCCCATCATATAGTGCGCGGCGGGTGTGACGGGAATGCGGTCACGGCGCGGATCGATGCCGCGCGCCAGGCAGAGCGCGAGGATGCCGGGAAACCGCTTGGCGAACGTACGTCGGAAGGCGCGCGCATCCAGATACACTTTGCGCCCCGCCTGTTGCTCGCGGAAGATCGCGCGCGCCACGATGTCGCGCGGCGCAAGTTCCTTGAGCCGGTGTTCCTTGAGCATGAAGCGCACACCGGCCTCATTGACCAGCGTCGCCCCTTCTCCGCGCACCGCTTCGGAGACGAGCTGCAGCGGATTTTCCGGCGTATCGAGCGCCGTCGGATGGAACTGTACGAACTCCATATCCGAGAGCTTGACGCCCGCGCGGTGTGCGATGGCGTAGCCGTCACCGGTGGCGACTACGGGGTTCGTGGTGTGGCGGAACAGCTGGCCACAGCCGCCCGCGGCAAGCACGGTGGCGTCGGCAATGATTTCCACTGCACCGCCCGAGACACTGGCACGCACGCCCCAGCAGCGGCCCGCGTGCACAACCAAGTCGAGCACACGCGCCGTCTCGAGCACGTGGATGTTGGGCGTCTCGCGCACACGCTCGATGAGGGCGCGCGCCACCTCGGCGCCGGTCTGGTCACCGTGCGCATGCACGATGCGGTGCCTTGAGTGCGCCGCTTCCTTGCCCAACGACAGGCGACCTCGAGGATCGGTGTCGAAGCGCGCGCCGGCACTGGCAAGATCCCGCACACGGGCCGGCCCTTCCGAGGTCAAAACCTCCACCGCGGCCGCGTCACAGAGCGCCGCCCCCGCCGCCAGCGTGTCCTTGCGGTGCAGGTCGGGCGAGTCGCCAGCGCCGAGCGCAGCGGCGATGCCGCCCTGCGCGTAGGCCGTCGCCGAGTCGAAAAGCGAACGCTTGGTCAGGATGTAGACCTCGCCGAACGCAGACGCACGCCAAGCCGTATGCAGACCGGCGACGCCGGAACCGATGACGAGGAAGCGAGTGCGGATGCGCTGGGCCATGCCTAATGCTCGCATCTCGGCGGCTCCGCGTGAAGGCTTTTCGCCGGGGAGGTTGGCAGAGCCCGCCGAGCAGGCGAAATTGCCGGGATGATGGCGAACTGCCTCCCTTCCGCTTCGCGCGGGCGACTGTGATCGACGCCGCCGGCGGCTGGCTGGCAGTCACGGTGCGCTTCGTGGCGCTGAGCGCAACGACGCTCGCGTTGGGCGCGTGGGTCTTTGGCCGGCTCGTGGTGACTCGACTGCCCGAAGGGAACGCGATCGCCTCTCGCGCCGCCCTCGTGACGTTCGCCCGACGCGTTGCCGGCTGGAGCGCGGCGGTGGTGGCGTTGACCGCGGCAGCGCGCATGCTCGTCGCCGTGGCCGCCGTGCCGGCCGCTGATGTCGGCGTCGTGGGCACGCAGGCCTTTCAGGCGCTCTGGGGGCGTGCACTCGTGATACAGGGCACCGCCGCGGCGTTCGCGGCCACGCTGCTGCGGTTGCGCGCCACGGCATCGCGCTGGCCGGTTGCCGCCGAGGCGGCGCTGACGATCCTGGCTCTCACGCCGCCGTTCCTGGCGCACGCGGGCACGGCGACGGACTTGCGGGCGCTGGCGATCGCTGTCGATGCGATCCACGGGGCCGCTGCCGCCGCGTGGGTCGGCGCGCTGGCCCTGGTCACCTTCGTCTTTCTGCAGCATCGGTCGGCTGATGACGCGCCCGCTCGCGGCGCCGCGTTGATCACCGCGTTCCATCCGATCGCCGTGATCGCCGCGCCCGCCGTCTTTGTCACGGGGTTGCTCACCGCGTGGCTGCGGATGGGGATTCCAGAGGGGATCGCGTCGCCCACGTACAGCGGACTCTTCGTCGCCAAGCTACTGTTGGTCGGCGTGACCGGGTGGATTGGCGCGGGGCATTCGAAGATGGCGACGCGCCGCGTGGCCACGGTCGCACCGGCGGCCGTGGGCCGGACCTTGCTGGCCGAGTGCGCGTTCGCGGTGCTTGTGCTGGTCCTCACGGCGGTGCTTGTGGGCACCGCCCCCCTCGGCTGAGCGGACAACGCTATGCACACCGCAGCTGAGGAACCGCAGGGCAAAGGCAAGCTCGTTGTCCTGATGGTTACCGCGTTCATGGACATGGTGGGGATCCTGATGGTGACCCCCCTCATGCCGTTTTACGCCCAGGACATGCACGAGACCGGCGTGATGGGGCGGCTGCTCAGCGCCGTCGGCATGGGCGGCGAAGGCGCCGTGGTTTCGCTGCTGGTCGCTACGTTTGCCATTGTGCAGTTGATCAGCGCGCCGCAGTGGGGGCGCGTCTCCGACCGCTTCGGTCGGCGGCCGGCGATGATGATCGGGCTCGCCGGATCGGCGCTCGCCTACATCGTCTTTGCCTTCGCCCCGAATCTCGACTGGCTGTTTCTGAGTCGCATCGTACAGGGCGCGGGCGGCGGCACGGTGGGAGTGATTCAGGCGTATGTCGCCGACTCCACCAAGCCCGAGGACCGCGCCAAGGCGCTGGGATGGTTGTCTGCGGCAACCAACGCCGGCGTTGCGCTCGGGCCCGTCATCGGCGGGGGCGCGATGCACTTCTTCGGGAAGAGCGGCCCAGGGCTCGCCGCCGCATTGATGTCGTGCATCACGATGCTCTTTGCCTTTCACTACCTCACCGAGTCGCACGACGCGGCGGCGGCCAAGGCCGCCGGAAAGACGGTGCGCAGTTCGCGCGAAGCGGTCTTCCGGGTGGTGTCGCACGGGGCCGAGCCGTCGTCGCGCCTGATCTGGATTTACGCCATTACGATGGGATCGTTCCAGGCGATGAGCACCACGCTCGCGCTGCTGCTGAACTGGCGGTTCGGCGTGACGGCCACGACCATCGGCTTCTTCTTCACCTACGTCGGCGTGATTTCGGTAATCACGCGCGCGCTCATTCTGGGCAAGATGGTCGACCGGTTTGGCGAGGCCCGGCTGTCACGTCTTGGTATGGTGTTGCTCGCGTGCGGCCTGGGCGGTATGCCGCTGGCGCCGAACATCCCGACGCTGGCGCTCGCGGTAGCGCTCGTGCCGCTGGGCACGGCGTTCACCTTCCCGTGCGTGACGGGGCTGCTGAGCCGCGTGGTCCCATCGCATGAGCGCGGACTCTATATGGGCGTCCAGCAGACCTTTGGCGGCATCGCGCGCGTACTGGGCCCGCTGTACTTCGGCTGGGCGTACGATCATCTGGGCCAGCGCGTGCCCTTCCTGACCGCTGCGGTGGTCGTGCTGCTCACGATCGGGCTCGGCCTCGATATGGAGTCGTACGGCAAGCCGCGGGAGCCGGTACACACATAGCGCGCCACGCTGCAAGGTGAAACGCATCGCGGGGCGCCATATCGGGCGCCCCGCGTGTGCATACCCGTTGCGACGACGGTCGCAGGTTACGCAGTAATGCCCGGCTCGGCGTCGAGCACCGCCTTGGCGATGTCGACCATCCGCTTGGAGCGATCCTGCGACGAGCGCTGCAGGATGCGATATGCCTCGGACTCGGAACAGCCGGTACGGCGCATCAGAATACCCTTGGCGCGCTCGATGATCTTGCGATCCTCGAGCATCTGCTTCAGGTCGGCGGCCTCCTGACGGGCCTGCCGCAGCGCGCCCGCGCGGGCAACGGCCAGCCGGATCGTCGAGTCGAGCACGCGGGGCGGAACCGGCTTCGGCAGGAACGCCACAGCCCCCGAGGCGTCGGCCTCGGCGTCGGTCAACTGAATGGTGTCGTCGCCGCTGATCAGCACGATGGCCGTGCCGGGGAGCGCGCGCGAGATGGCCTGCGCCGCCTCGATGCCGTTGGCCCCGGGGAGCAGGACGTCCATCAGGATGGCGTCCGGGTGCAACTCGCGAGCACGCGCCTCTGCGGCCGTCGCGTCCGCGACGGCGTCGACCACCGCGTGCCCCAGCGAGACGAGGAGTTCGCTGAGCGACTCGCGAGCCGTCAGTTCGTCGTCGACGACCAGCACCCGTGCGCCAGCAGTTGAGACTGATGTCATGGTATCTGTCATAGAGGATCCAACCTTCACCTAAGGATCGACCGCTGGCCGAGGAAACGACAGCGCGGCGATGGCACCGCCGGGGGCGCTGGTCTCGAGTAGCAGTTGTCCCCCGTGGCGACGAGCGATGCTCCAGGCTGCCGAAAGACCAAGCCCGGCATCGGGCTCCTCCTTGCCTGAAATGAAAGGCTCGAAGCCGGTTTCCGCCATCCCCTCGGGAAGGCCGGGCCCCGCATCGCGAACCTCCAGCCGCACCGCTGCCTCCGTCGAAATCGTGCGGACGGTGATGGTACCGCTCGGCGGACTGGCTTCCATCGCATTGAGCACCAGTTCCAGCACGGCCGTCCGCAGGTCGGCCCCCTCGCCGGGTACGGTCACTGGCTCGGCCGCCTCGCACACGAACCGCAGAGTCCCCTGCGCCGGGTTGGACGCCGCGAGTCCCTCACACAGTGCCACGGTCTCACGCGCCACTGCCGAGAGGTCAACCACGGCGTCGTCGGGAAAGCGCGCCACATCCTGCCGCACGAAGTCGCGAAGCCGCTGCATCACGCGCGACTGCGCGTTGGTGAGCGCCGAGAGCCGCTGCGCGAGGTCGCGCACGCGTTCGGGATCGTCGGCCACGCGTTCGAGCACGAACGCCAGGTTGGAGATGGTCCCCAGCTGATTGCGCACGTCGTGCAGCAGCCCAGCCGCCACCCGCCCGGCGGCTGCCAGGCGCTGTTCGCGGGGCGTCGCCCCGTCGTACGAGGGGCCAGGCTCGCGGCGCGTCACGCGGCCGTTGCGCGCGGCGCGCGGCCAAAGAGCATCCCGACGGCCACCACCGTCACCGCACCGATCACGTTGTACCACAGGAACGCCACCGACGGCGCGCCGACATTGACCGCCCCCACCGTCGCCATCCCCGCCAGCAGGCCGTAGAACGCACCGCTCCCCCGCGTGCGTGGGATCATTGCGAGCAGGAAGACGCCGAGGATCGAGCCGTAGAAGTACGAACCGAAACGGTTCACGACTTCAATGAGGGACCCGAGGTCCGCAGCGAACACCGCCACGATACATGCGAAGATTCCCCACGCCCCCGTCGCGGCACGGGAGACCGAGAGGTAGTGCGCATCGTCGGCTTCGGGACGCACCCACCGTCGGTACAGGTCGATGACCGTCGTGCTCGACAATGACGCCAACTCGCCGGCCACCGCCGACATCGCCGCGGCAATCACGGCCGCAATGAAGATGCCGGCCAGCCCGATGGGCAGCTCGGTCAGCACGAAATGCGGGATGATGTAGTTGACGTCCGACACCGGCTTGGCGCCGGCAACCGTCCCGAGCTTCATCGCATCGGCGCGCACGGCGGCGACCATCTGGTCGCCCGCGCGCAGCTCGGCGCGTGGCGCGACTTCCTTGCCGGCGTACGGCGCGGCGGCCAGGCTGCGGGCCGCGCTCGCGCGGAACGCCAGCGCCGAATCGTAGCGCGCCGTCACAGCGGCATACGCCGCCGGATCCGCGGCCTGCACGCGCGCCGCCTGCGCCGGGTTGTAATACAGCGGCGGTGCGGCGAAGACGTAGAACACGAAGACGAGCACGCCGACCAGGAGAATCAGCGCCTGCAGCGGGATCTTCCAGTACGCGCTGATCAGGTGTGAACTGCGCGCTTCATCCACCGTTTTGGCGGTCAGGTAACGCTGCACCTGACTCTGGTCGGTGCCGAAGTACGACAGCATCAGGAACGTGCCGCCGATGATGCCGCTCCAGAACGTGTACTGCTTGGTCAGGGTGAAATCGAAGTCGAAAATATCCAGCCGCCCCGCAGCGCCGGCGATGCGCAGCGCATCGTCGGGCCCCACCGGAATGCGCACCAGCAGAACGATGATCACCGACACGATGGCCGTCAGCACGAGCACGATTTGCTTGACGTCCGTCCACGCCACCGCCTGCACGCCCCCGATCATCGTGTAGATCACCGTCGGCACCCCGATGAGGGCGACGGCATACGGAATGGGCATGCCAAAGACCGCGGCGAAGACGACGGCCGGCGCCGCGATGATGGTGCCGCACGAGAGCCCGCGCGAGAGCAGAAAGAGCAGGCTCGTGAGCGAGCGCGTGCGCGCATCAAACCGCTTTTCGAGAAACTCGTACGCGGTGTACACCTTGGCGCCGTGCAAGAACGGCACCAGCGTGACCCCAAGGATGACCAGCGCCACCGGCAGGCCGAAGTAGAACTGCACAAACCGCATGCCGTCGTTCGCACCCTGCCCGGTGGTGCCGATCATCGTGATGGCCGACAGTTGCGTGGCCATCACGGAGAGCCCAACCACCCACCATGGCAAGCTGCGGTTGCCCAGGAAGTACCCCTGCAGCTCCTTCGTGCCCTTCGCGCGGCGGATACCGTCGATGGAGATGTACGTGAGGTAGCCGATGACGATCACCCAGTTGATCCAGTGCATGGCTACCACCCGTACCGGAGCTGGAGAAGAAAGAGCGCCGCCCACGCCACGAGTTCAGCGGCAAGCACGCGCAGCAAGACCCGTCGAAACGGGGTGCTCACGGCTGCACCCGTTCGCGCGCGCGTTGCTCGGGGGCTCGTCCAGCCGACAGCAGGTTCACGAAGAGCCGCGCGCTCCCGGGCACGCCGGCGGGGAACTGCCGAAACAGCGCCAGCGTGGTGTACACGTAAGTCCCCTTGCCGTATTTGGTGGTGAGGATCGCCCCGTTGTTCGCCGCCTCACCGGGATCGTGCATCTCGAGCGGCGCGCTGTACAGGGGGTCGATGACACTCGGCATATACAGCGCGCGCTCCTGCACCCAGTCGGCCCAGTCGCGATCGCTGATCCGGTTGGGCCAGGTGAGCAGCCGCGACTTCGGATCCCGCACCGTGACGGGGGCATCTTCGAGCGTGACCCGCTGGGCGGTGCGGGCAAGCAAAATGGGGTATGGCATCAGCCCCGGCCGCGCCATCTCTTGCTGCCCGTACTGCACCAGCATCGTGCCGCCGTCCTTCACGAACTGCAGCAGCCGCCGGTTGTACGCGCGAAGCTCGGCGGATGCCTGATACGCGCGCGGTCCCACGATCACGGTGGAGAAGCGCGTCAGATCGAGCAGTGGCAATTCCTGCGGCGTCACCACCGTCACAGGAATCCCCAACTGCCGCAGGCCCGCCGCCGACAGATCACCCACGCCCTGCACGTAGGCCACCTGCAGCCCGGCCGGTACGGTCACGGCAACCGCCTGCAACCAGAGGCCCGACGAGCGATACAGGCGAATGGGGTGAATGTGCGGATACTCGATGGTGCGGAAGCCTTCGGCATAACGCCCCATCGCGCCTTCGGCGATCACACCGAACTCGTAGCGCCCTTCGGGGAGCGTGCCGCGAATGCGCACAAACAGCTCGCGCGACTCGAGCGGTTCGAGCGCCAGCTGGCGCGTCGCAGAATCCACGGTGATCCCCGCCGGCGCGACCACACGCAGCGTGTACGTTCGCGCCGCCGTGGAGTACGACTGCACGGTCAGACGCAGCAGCTTGTCCACGGCCTTGCCCGCCGGCATCCACTCGAGCCCGCGATCGAACGACAGTGACACCGCGGGCGCGCCGCCGACCGGGCGGTTCTGCTCGCCCAGCACGGGGTCGGCAAATCGATACACAAACGGCTCGCGCGGCGAAGGCACGGTGACGCCGTCAACCGTCACGTCTACGCCAGCCTCGGACTCGCGACGTCCGTCCTCGCGCAACGCGACGCCCCGCACCAAGCCGTTCGAGATCGCCGACACACGCCCGAGCCCGTCAGACGGCGAGCGCCGCTCGGCAAATAGATCGCCCTGCCGTCCGCCCAGCCACCACGGCCGCGTGTCGACCAATCCAACCAGCGTTCGCGTCGTGCGCCAGGCGCTGTCGGGGGCAATGACGACGGGCGCATCGAGTGTGCGCGTATAGCCGTTGAGCGTCACGGCCTGCACCGTCACCGGGCGCACACCGCGATTGTACACCGTAATGACGGCAGGCATCGAGTCGCCAAAGGCGAGCAACTCGCGTTCGGCCGTGGCCTCGACCGCCACGCCGGCAGCCTCCAGCAGCGCCGCGGCACTCCGTTCGTGCATCTGCTCCAGCGCGGCCTCGGCGTCCAACTGCACCGCAGAGCACGGGACGGGACGGCGCGCTCCCCATTTCACGCGCGGAGTGCACGGAGGCAGCGCGTCCCGCACCGCCGCCAACTCGGCGGCGACCGCCGCCAGCTGCGGCACCAGCCGATCCGGACGCCGGAAGTCGACCGATGCGTGCGCCGAGTCCGCGTGTGCGAGCGCCGCGCGCAACCGCGCGCGCACCGAATCGGGGACGCCAGGCAACAGTCGCGTGACGGTCGTATCGAGGCCATCGAAGATCGATCGCTCATCCGTCGGCGGCGTCGCTTCGTTGACGCGCGATCCCTGACGCGCCACCGCATCCATCGATACCCCGCGGCGCTGCAGCACGCCGAATCCCTGCGACCGGTGCTGACTGCGGCTCGCCCCGGCGATCTCGGCGTAGCTGCGTCCGGCCACGGGATCGTACTCGCCCACATTGAACGAGAGCGTTCCCCGCACACCCGTGAAACGCGCGCCACGATAGAACTTCTGCGCTTCCCACGCCGGGCCGTGCGTGGCGACGGGGAACCGCACCGTGTCGGCGGCGAGATCGTACGCCTCGCGCGCCACGATGCCGGATACCTGATGATGCCCGTGGCCGTCGCCGGGAGTTCCAGAGAACACCGCCACGATGACATGCGGACGGAATGCCCGCACCACCGTCACGACGTCACGCAGCACCTCGTCGTGGTTCCAGTGCGTGAACGTCTCCTCGGCGCTCTTCGAGAAGCCAAAGTCGTAGGCGCGCGTGAAATACTGGTGCCCGCCATCCACGCGACGCGCCGCCAGCAGCTCCTGCGTGCGTATGGCGCCGAGCGCCTCGCCCAACTCATTGCCGATCAGGTTTTGCCCACCGTCACCGCGCGTGAGCGACAGATAGGCCGTCTCCACGTGCCGGCCGCGACTCAGCCACGCGATGAGCTGCGTGTCCTCGTCATCCGGATGCGCGGCGATCACCAGCACACGCGGCGTCACCGTAATGCCGTGTACCAGGTGATCCAACGCGACGGCGCCGCGGTCCTGCCCATCGGCAGATCGCGGCGCGGCCACCCACAACAGCGCAGCGCACGCCCAGAGCGCGCGCAGCAAGCGCTTCGTCATGCGGATTCCTCCCGGGGACTCCTGCTATCTGGCGAGCGCGGCCGAGCGCCGCACGCCGGTGCCTCCGCGCGGCGGCGGCACCTCCAGCGCGTCCTGCACGATACGTCCCTGCTCGTCAGCGTGCGCCTTGGGATATCCCTCGGCCGGGCTCGCGCGCTCAGGACGTCCGATGTAGCGGATCACCAGCGCGTTGCCGGCCGCGACACGCAGCCGCGGCGCCACGTAGCTCCACGCCCCCATATTCTTTGGCTCTTCCTGCACCCACGCCACTTCGTCGATGTTCGGGTAGCGGTCGACGATGCGGGAGACTTCGTCCAGCGGCCAGGGATACAGCGCCTCGACGCGCACCACCGCCACGTGCTCGGCCGGTTCCCGAGCGGCCAGGTCGTAGTAGACCTTGCCCGTGCAGAAGACGATCCGCCGCACCTGCTCGCGCTTGGACTCCCCGCGCGGGTCATCTATCACCGGCTGGAACGCGCCCGTCGCCAGATCGGCCAGACGCGACGCGGCCTGCGGCAGACGCAGCAGCGACTTGGGCTGCATCAGCACCAGCGGACGCCGATGGTCGCGGCGCGCCTGCCAGCGCAGCAGGTGGAAGTACTGCGCTGGCGACGACGGATAGGCCACCATCAGGTTGTTCTCGGCGCACAGCTGCAGAAACCGTTCGAGCCGAGCGCTGGAATGCTCGGGCCCCTGCCCCTCGTAGCCGTGCGGCAGCAAGAGTACGAGACCGCTGTCCTGTCCCCACTTGGCGCGGTCGGCGGCGATGAACTGATCGATCATCGGCTGCGCTACGTTCACGAAATCGCCGAACTGCCCTTCCCAGAGCGTCAGGGTGTCGGGCGCCACGACGCTGAAGCCGTACTCGAAGCCCATCACCGCCATCTCGCTGAGCGCCGAGTTGTGAATCTCGAGCGTCGCGGTCGCGCCCTGCAGGTGCTGGAGCGGCGTGTACTTGCGGCCCGTCTTCACGTCACTCAACACGGCGTGGCGGTGCGAGAACGTGCCGCGCTCCGCGTCCTGCCCGGTGATGCGCACCGACGTCCCGCCGGCAATCAGCGACCCGAACGCCAGCGCCTCGGCGTGTCCCCAGTCGATGCCGCCCGCATCGCCCACCGCATCGCGCCGACGCTCCAGCTGCTTGGCGAGTCGTGGGTGCGGTGCGAAGTCCGCAGGATACTTCAGCAGTTGGTCGTTGATGCCTAGCAGCGTCTCCTCCCGAACCGCCGTGTCCACCACGGGCGGTAGACCAGGGGCGTCCTCCAGGCCATCGTGCGCGTGGCTCTCGTGCGCGTGGCTCTCGTGCGCGTGGCTCTGGTGCGCATCGTGCGCCGCCGCAGCGACGCGCGGCATCGCGGCGTGGATTGCCTGCAACGCGTCGGCCACCTCGCGCTCGGCGGCATCCACGTCGGCCTGCGACGCCACCCCTTCGGCGATGAGCCGCCGCCCCCACACCTGGCGCGGCGTCGGATGCGCCTTGATGCGCTCGTACTGCAGCGGCTGGGTGTAGGTCGGCTCGTCGCCCTCGTTGTGGCCGTGACGGCGGTAGCCCACCAGATCGATCAGGAAGTCGCGCTTGAACTGCTGCCGATACGCCACGGCAATGCGCATCGCGGCCACGCACGCCTCGGCGTCGTCCGCATTGACGTGAATGATCGGGATCTCGAAACCCTTGGCGAGATCGCTGGCGTAGCGGGTGGAGCGCGAATCGGTGGGATCGGTGGTGAAACCCACCTGGTTGTTGACGATGATGTGCAGCGTCCCGCCCACCGAGTAGCCCTTGAGGTGCGACAAGTTGAGCGTCTCGGCCACAATCCCTTCGCCCGGGAAAGCCGCGTCGCCGTGGATGGCGATCGGAACGACCGTCGTCTCGTCGCGCTCGAGCGGATGGCCAGCAAGGCGCTGCTCAGCGCGCGCCTGGCCCATCAGCACCGGGTTCACAATCTCGAGGTGGCTCGGATTCGGCACCAGCGAGACCTCGATCTCGGTCCCTCGCGCCGTGGCCTTCCGTCCGGCGAAGCCCAGATGGTACTTCACGTCACCCGTCGAGGTCCCGGCCAGATGATCATGCCGGCCCTCAAACTCATCAAAGACCTGGGCGAACGGCTTGCCGAGGATGTGGGTGAGCACACTGAGGCGCCCGCGATGCGCCATTGCGATGGCGACGTGACGCGCCCCAGCGTTGGCGGCTTCATCGAGCGCCGTGTCGAGCATCGGCACCAGCGCGTCGGTCCCCTCGATGGAGAACCGCTTGTAGCCAACGTAGGCCTTGCCCAGAAACCGCTCGAACCCGTCCACCTGCGAGAGGCGCCGCAGCAGGCCCCGCTTCTCCTCGGCGGTGAGCGGGCGCGTCAGCTGCTCGGCGGTGAACACGGCGCGGAACCACTGCCGCTCCTCTTCCGAACCGCAGTGCACGAACTCGCAGGCCAGATTGCGCGTGTACCGGTACTTCAGCCGCTCGGCGACATCGCGGGCCGTGGCGAGATGCGGAAAGTCGATGGCAGCGCCACTGACGGCGTCGAGGTCCGCATCGGTGATGCCGTAGTGCTCGAGCGTCAGTTCCACGGCGCCCGGCGGGGGCGTCCCCAGCGGATCGAGCTGCACGGCGAAGTGGCCGTAGCGGCGAATGGCGGCCGTGTAGCGGGCAACGCCGGCCACCTTGCGCGCAAACTCCTGGAGGTCGGCCGCGTGCGGCGCGGCAGCGTCCGGCGCGGCGCCGCCGCCCAGCGACTCAACAAGCCGGAAGATCTGGCGCCAGGACTCGTCGACCGCGTTCGGATCGCGACGATACGCCTCGAACTGCTCGGCGATGTAGCCGTCGTTGAAGACGGAGGAAACTGGGAGGCTCATAGGGAGGAGAAATCTAATCGTCACCGAGGGGAATTGAGGGGGTCAGCAGGACCGCATCCCCCTCGCGAATCTCACCCTCTCCCACCACCCGCGCATACACGCGGCTCCACCCCGGGTGCACCTTCTGCGAGATCCGGGTGGAATCGGCATCCCGGAACGACGGGCGAATGGACGTGCACGGCGATGCGTACGACGTGATCTCGAAGGTCAGCCCGCCGACATGCAGCACGGCGCCGGGGATGACCGCGTCCCAATCGAGGCCGCGAATCGTCAGGTTCTCCCCCGTCGTGCCGGCCGCGATCGTGTGGCCTTCGCCCCGCAGGGCGTCGATGCGATCCTGCGAGTACAGGCAGAGCGCCCGCTCGGGTCCGCCGTGATGCCGCCGGTCGCGTTGCCCATCGCCGTCCAGGCCGGCGGGGCTGACGAGGGCCGACGCAACGGGGAGCTTGGGCACGCCTCCCCGGGAAACGTTGATCGAGACAATCGTTCCGTGCTTACTCATGGCGAGGCACCTCCGCGGTAACAAGGCGGACCGGAATTCCGCCGTTGGTCGACTTCCACTGGTCGGTCAGCGCCAGCCGGAGCTGCCGCTCAAGGTCACGGTCGGCGCTCAGCAGACCTACACGCCACCCGGGTGCGCGGGCGCGCGCCACGTTGCCGAGTTGCGCAAACAAGTCGCGCAGCGGCCCTTTGTCGCCCACGCGAATGCCGTACGGCGGGTTCACGAGCAACACCCCCGGCGCGGTGGGCGGCTCCAGGGCGCTCAGCGACTGCTGCACGATGGTGAGGTCGGCGGTCACGCCGGCCCGCTCCGCGTTGGCGCGCGCTGCCGCCACAGCGCCGGCATCGCGATCGGCGGCAATGATCGGCACGCCCGCCGCCGGTCGCTCGGCTCCCGCCGCCTCGTCGCGCAGCGCACGCCAGAGCGCGACGTCGTGGCCGGCCCACTGCTCAAAGGCGAAAACGCGACGTCTGCCAGGGGCCATGCGACGCGCAATCATCGCCGCCTCTATGGCGATCGTCCCGCTCCCGCACATCGGATCAGCCAGCGGCGTGCGCCCGTCCCAACCTGCGCCAAGCAGCATCGCCGCGGCCAGCGTCTCGCGCAACGGTGCCTTGGCCGTGGCCTGTCGATACCCGCGGCGGTGCAGGAGCTCCCCCGAGGTGTCCGCGCTGAGCATCAGCTGGTCCCGGAAAAGTCGCACGATGAACAACTGCTCGCCCTGCCCTTCGTCGTCGTCATCCCCTGCCGCACCGGCGGCCGCCGCGTCGGGGACGCTGCGCAACAGCGCGTCCATCAGCCGCTGCGCCACGGCACCGGAGTGATACAGGCGCGACTTGCGACAGGTCACGCGAAAGCGCACGCGGCGCCCGGGCGCGACGATGCGGCCCCACGCCACGCGGCGCGCGTGCTTCTCGACGTCGGCAAAGCTCAGCGCCTTGAACTCCGCCATCCGCACCACCACGCGGCTGGCCGTGCGAAGGTGCAGGTTCGCGCGCATCACGTCGCGCGGAGTCAGGCAGGCCAGCAGCGCACCGGGCTCCTCGCCAGTGACGGCAATGCCGAGCGCGGCCAGCTCACGCCGTGCCAGCGGTTCCAGCCCTGGCGCGGTGATGATCAGCGCGTCAGTGGCTGCCGGCGCGGGCGGGCGTGGTGGTGGCATGCAGGGAATTGTCGCGCCGTGCGTGCCACCAGCGCCAGCCAAGAAGCACGGCAAAGAGCACGCTGTACAGCGCGGGCTGGCCGACATCGGCTTTCACCGACATCCACCAGTGCGTCACGCCCAGCACGGGAACGACGTACGTCAGGCGATGCAACTTCACCCAGCGCGCCTTGAGGCGGGCGATCGCCGCGCGGGTGGACGTCAGCGCGAGCGGCAGCATCACCAGCAGCGCCGCGAACCCGACCACGATGTAGGTGCGCTTGCTCAGGTCGGTGCCGAGTTGCGCCAGGTCAAGCTGCAAATCGAGCAGCGCGTACCAGAGGAAATGCGCGAGGCCATAGCAGAAGGCGGCCAACCCGAACGTGCGCCGGTCGCGCTGCAGCCAGTTCCAGCCCAGCCACCGACGAAGGGGCGTGATGGCGAGCGCCGCCGCGAGATACTGAATGGTCAGCGTTCCGAGCCGGAGCTCCCCTTCCTTCACCGGGTTCGCGCCAAGCCACCGCGTGTCCCGCAGCAAGTCGGAGAGCAGGGCGGCGGCGACGAGGAGCCCTGGCCCCAGCACGGCGCACCATACGAGCCACGGCCACCACCGCGGTCTCGACAGGGCGCGCACCCTGACCCAGGCCGCCGACCACGTCATCAGTAGTTGCGCCGCAGGTCCATCCCCGCGTAGAGCGATGCCACCTGATCCGCGTAGCCGTTGAACATCAGCGTGGGGCGTCGCACGAACTCGCCGATCCGCCGTTCCTTGGCTTGGCTCCAGCGCGGGTGATCCACGGTGGGATTCACGTTGCAGTAGAAGCCATACTCGTCCGGCGCCGACTCATTCCACGCGGTCGCCGGCTGGCGGTCGGTCAGCCGGATCCGGACGATGGACTTGATCCCCTTGAACCCGTACTTCCACGGGACCACCAGACGCAGCGGCGCCCCGTTCTGATTGGGCAGGTCGCGGCCGTACACGCCGGTAGCCAGCAACGTCAACGGATGCATGGCTTCATCAAGCCGCAGCCCCTCGCCGTAGGGCCAGCGCAACACCGCGCTCCGCTGACCCGGCATACGGGCGGGATCGTACAGCGTGGTGAACTCGACGTACTTTGCCCCCGCAGTGGGCTCGGCCCGCTTCAGCACGTCTGCGAGCATGATCCCCCGCCAAGGGACCACCATCGACCACGCCTCAACGCAGCGGTGGCGGTAGATCCGGTCCTCCACCCGCGCGCCCTTCAGGAAATCCTCGAGCGCGTAGTCGCCAGGCTTTTTGACCAGACCGTCCACCTTCACCGTCCACGGCCGCGCCTTGAACCCTCGCGCGTTTTCTGCCGGCTCGTCCTTGCCGGTGCCGAACTCGTAGAAGTTGTTGTAGGTCGTCACATCTTCCCAGGACGTCGGCTTGTCGTCCGGTTGCAGCCCGTACCCCCGCCCTCGCGCCTGCTGCGCCAGCGCCGTCTTGGGGCCGCCGCCCAAGCCGGCGATGGCGCCAACGGTCAACCCGGCCGCCGCCAGCCACTCGCGGCGCGTCCAGTAGAGGGGCTCAGCAGTGATGTCTGACGAACGGAGGTCGCGCGGCGCCGGGGGGCGAATCAGCTGGGGAGGGCGGATGAGGGTAACCAGCGTACCTGCGGCGGCGTGCTGAGGTTCCCCGCGATGGGCTGACGGGTCCACGTCGGGAGCGTAACTTCAGGAAGCCCGTGCGGGCAACTGACCAACGATCAACGCGCGCCCCTCTTCGTTGGTTCGCTGGCCGGTGCCCGCGGCGTCCAACACCAACCGCCTTCGCTGTCCTCTAAGCCCCATTCGCCACGTGATCCAAACCGCCGATACCGCTGGACGCTTCGCCCGTGCCGCCGAGACCGCCGACCGCTTGATGACAAGCGGGCAGGTTCTGGGCGCCACGCCGGAGCGATGGCTGCAGGCGCTGGCGGCCGCGGCAACGGGTATCGCCGTCCTGTGGGTCCTGCGGGCCTTCACGGAACGACGGCTCGCGCGGCTCGCCGCGCAGACCGACACGGTGGCCGATGACTTTGCCATCGAGATCGTGCGCGGCATCAAGACGTCGCTCTTTGTCTTTGTGGCGCTGGTGGGCGTCGACGCCTTCATCGCGTTTCCTGCCCCGGCCGACGAAGCCGTCCGCATCGTCAAGATCCTCGCACTCGTGCTGCAGGGCTTCGCCTGGACCAGCGTCATCGTCGGCTTCTGGCTGGGCCAGTGGGCGCGCAATAACCCGCAGCAAAGCGATCGCACCACGATGGCCGCGCTCGGCTTCGGCGTGCGCGTGGCGCTCTGGGTCCTGCTCGTCCTGCTGGCGCTGCAGAACTACGGCGTCAACATCACGACGCTCATCACGGGGCTTGGCGTCGGCGGCATCGCCATCGCGCTGGCCGTGCAGAACATCCTCGGCGACCTCTTCGCCGCGCTGTCCATTGTGCTCGACAAGCCGTTCGTCGTCGGCGATTACATCGTGGTCGACCAGCACGAAGGGACGGTGGAAAAGGTCGGCCTCAAGACGACGCGCATCCGCAGCGTCAACGGCGAAGAGATCATCGTCGCCAATGCCGACCTGCTGAAGATCCGCATCCGCAACCTCGCGCGGCGCGACGGGCGCCGGTACGTGCTGCAGACCACGGTGGCGCTCGCCACCGATGCGGTGGCGCTGTCGCGCATCCCCGACCTGTTCAAGCAGGCGATCACCGACCAGCCGTACCTCGCCTTCCAGCGGTCGCACCTCATCGGCACCACGCCGGCCGGCCACGAGTTCGAAACGGCGTTCTTCGTGACCAACAACGACTGGATGATCGCGCTCGACGCGCGGCAGGCCATCCTGCTGCGCGTCTACTCCGCGTTCCAGCGCGAGGGGATCACGCTCGCCGCCGGCGTAGCCACCGTGACCTCCCCGCGGGGGACGGCGTGAGCGACAACGCCGTGATCGTGCGCATCGGGGCCGGCGCGGCCACACCGCTGCGTACCGTGCGCGAGATCTGGCACTACCGCGACCTCTTCAGCGCCCTCGGTACGCGCGACCTGCGCCTTCGCTATCGGCAGACGTTTCTCGGCATCGCCTGGGTGGTGCTGCAGCCCCTGCTCGCCGCCGGCATCTTCGCCTTCGTCTTCGGCAGCATCGCCCGCGTCCCCACCGATGGGCAGCCGTACATGCTGTTCGCCCTCGCCGCGCTCGCCGGATGGAACTTCTTCTCCGCGGTGCTGACGCGCGCCAGCACGTCGCTCATCCAGAATCCGCAGCTCGTGACCCGCGTCTACTTTCCGCGGCTCATTCTCCCGCTCGCCGTCGTGCCGGCGGCGCTGGTGGACCTCGCGGTGACGCTCGTGGCGTTCGCGGTGATCGCCCTCGCACAGGGTCACGGCTTCGACGCGCGGCTGGCCGGCCTTCCCGCCGCCGTCACGCTGATGGGCGCGCTGGCGCTCGGCGCCGGCTTCGCCGCCGCGGCGCTTGCCGTACGCTACCGCGATGTGCAGTACCTGATTCCCGTGGGCATTCAGCTCCTGCTGTATGCCAGCCCTGTGGCGTACTCGGCCTCGGCCGTCCCCGCACGGTGGCAGACCTTTTACTACGCCAATCCGCTCGCCGCGCCCGTCGAGCTGATGCGCTGGTCGCTGCTCGGCACACCCGCGCCGGCGCCGCGCGCCATCGCCTACAGCGCGGCCGCCGCGGCCGTATTGCTCGTCATCGGCGCGTCGATCTTCCGTGGCATCGAACAGAGCTTCGCCGATGAGATCTGACGCGCTCGCCATCGAGGCCAAGGGACTCGGCAAGTCGTATCGCATTGGCCGTGGGCCGCGCGCCACGACCCTCGCCGAGCGGCTCGTCAACGCCGTGCGTCACCCGCTCAGCGCCGGCGAGGGTGACCTGTTTTGGGCGCTGCGCGAGGCCTCGT
>JARIEY010000029.1 GCA_031127085.1 Gemmatimonadota bacterium
GTCGCGAAGGCCCCCGCCTGCCGTGAGTTCACCGTTGTGGCGCGCTCCAGATCGGCGCGAGCCGCGAGGAGGGCCGCGCTCTTCTTTGCGGGGTCCGATTCCAATCCGGAGATCCATCCGAAGTAGCGCGTGAAGCCGCGCGTTTCGAGCGCGTCGGCATGGTCCGGATCAAGGGCGAGGGCGCTGTCGGCGTGCGCAACGGCCAGCGCGGCCCACGGGGAAATCGCTCCAGGGTCGCGGCCGGCCAGTCGCCCTCGGCGCAAGGCGAGCGCGGCACGGCGCGCTTCCGGCTCGGGCCAGCGGGCGTCGGCCCGCCAGGCGAGGGCGAAGAGCGAATCGGCGGCGCGGAACTGGGCGTCCACCGCCACCGAGTCGCCGCGCGCCAGCGCGGCCTCGGCTCCCTTCCACGACTGTTCGCCGCGCTGCAGGAGCAGCCAGGCATCCTTGCTCGCCGTACGCGCGCCGCGTTCCTTGAGCTGCAGTTCCTGTCCGAGCTGCTGGCGAATCAGGTCCGACGCCACGACGACCATCGTGTCGCGCAGCGCCAGCTGGTTGGCCGCCGCCCCCGTGAAGGACGCACGCTTGAGGTTCACGCCGGTCGCGTCATCGAGCCGGACCGTGACGCGCACCTTCTCGCCCTCGTGTTCCACCTCGCCGCGCACCAGGTACCCGACGCGCAACAACCGCGAAATGGAATCGGGCTCCGCGGCGCTGCCGCGGAAGCGCTCCACGCCGGAGCGGGAGATAACAGTGAGACTGGACGCCGAGGAGAGCGAGCGAATGAGCTCTTCGGTGAGACCGTCCGCGAGCGGGCCAAGCGATGAATCACGGCTCGCATCCTGGAAGTAGAGCACCGCCAGTCGACGCGCCTCGGGGCCGCCCACGGTGACGCGGCGACCGGAATACGTGCTCCAGATGCCGAACCCGCCGCCCGCCAGCACGAGCAACAATGCGGCGAGTCCCACGGGATTCCACCACTTGGAACGGCGCGTCGACGTGGCGACGCCGCTGTTGGGCGTGGGCCGCCGGTACTGCGCCGTGGCACGCGCCCGCATCGTGGAGGTGGTTCCCACCGGCGCGCCCATCAACTCGGTGAACGCGGCCGCCGTCTGCGGCCGGTCGGCCGGGACCTTGGCCAGCACCTGGAAAATGGCCTCTTCCACTTCCTCGGGCACGGTACTGCGCACGATGCGGATGCTCGGCACCTGCTCCATCGCGTGGCGCGCCATGATGGCCACGGCATTCTTTCCCGTGAACGGCGGCTCGCCAGCCAGCATCTCGTACAGCATGCAGCCAAGGCTGTACAGGTCGGCCGTCGGGCCCACCGTCTCGCCGACGGACTGCTCAGGCGCCATATAAACCGGCGTTCCCATCGCCATCCCCGTCTGCGTGAGCTTGGCTGCCCCCGCCTCACTCACCGCGCGCGCAATGCCGAAGTCGGCGACCAGGGCGTAGTCGCCCTGCATCAGGATGTTCTCGGGCTTGATGTCGCGGTGCACGATGCCTTGGGCGTGCGCGAAGCCCAGCGCATCGGCCACTTCGAACGTGATGCGGAGGGCGTCCTCGACGGGCAGTTGGCCCTCGCGGTCGATGCGGTCGCGCAGCGACTCGCCCTTCACGAACGGCATCACATAGAACATCAGCCCTTCGGCGACACCCGAATCGAACAGGCCGAGAATGTGCGGATGCTGCAGCTTGGCAGCGAGCTTGATTTCGCGCTCGAACCGATCGGCGCCGATTGACGCCGCGAGTTCGGGGAGCAGCACCTTGATGGCGACTTCGCGGTCGTGCCGAAGGTCCTTGGCGAGGTACACCGTGGCCATTCCGCCGCGGCCGAGCTCGCGCTCGAGGAAGTACCGTCCGGCGAGCGCCGTATTGAGCCGCCGCAGGGTGTCGCTCCCCTTGCCATCGCCGGGCGACGGCGCAGCATCCGCCGCGAGCGCGGCAACGGCCGACTGCTCCAGCGTAAAGTTCAGCCCGCACCGGCTGCAGAAGATCGCATCTGACGCCGTTGGGGCGCCGCACTTCGAACACGTCGTCGGCAGGAGAAATCGCTCCGTGAGCTTGGTGGGGACGCTGAACGGCCTAAGATTGGGTGGTGCGCGGAAGCAGTGTCAAGCGATGCGGGGGCCCGTCATCCGTCAGCGCACGATGATCTCGTCGGCAAAGAGCCACGACGCCTGCCCAGCCCCAGTGTGGCCCGCCGGGAGCGCGCCCGCGCTGCGCGCCGTGACGCGCAGGTAGCGCGCGTCGACGGCCGATGGGAGCGCCACCGTGAATGGCTGCAGCACCACCCCCTCGCGCGACACAGGCACGGTGTGCCGCGCGACGCCGGCATCGTGCCAGTCCTTGCCGTCGGTGGACCATGCCACTTCCACGCGCGCGGGAAGCACGATCCACGATCGCACATTCTGCAGGCAGCGCAGCGTCACGCTCGCCACGCGCCGCGCGGCGCCGAGGTCGAGTTCGGCCTGCAGGTCGGGACCCCACCAGCCTTGCCAGAGACCGTCACCATGCTCGCTCCCCCCGAGCAGTCCGTCGGTCAGTGAGCCGGTCCCTGTGCCGGGGTAGCGCGCGTCGGCGAGCGGACGCAGCGTGACCCGCGCTCCGACACCCGGGTGGCGCGCGAAGGCCACCCGACGCTCTTCGAGAATCGGCGATGCCCCCCAGAACGGCTGCATCCGCAAGAGGTCGGGGGCATCGACTGCGTCGCCGTCAGAGAGCGCCAGCGACTCCGCCGATGGGCGGCTCCCGTCACGCGTGGCACGCACCGTGACGCCGGCAGCGAGCGCCGGCATCCGGACCACCGCGCGGCGTGTGGACGTGTCGACACGCACGGCGATGGTTGCGAGCGGGGCGTCGGACGGCCCCACGGCGAAGCCCGCGTCGCGCAACCGCGGAAGGTGGCGCAGGGCGAGCCGACGCTCAAACGCCGGCAGGTCGCGCGGAGCCGCGCTCCACAGGATTTCGGCAAAGGCCGCCAGGCGCGGAAGCGTCATCAACTCGAGATTTGCGCCGGAGGTTATGTGCTCGCTCCAGAGCGTCACTTCCCCGCCCAGCACCCGTCGCGCGGACGCGGCGTCGAAGCCCGGCGGGACGGGGTCGAACTGATACACGCTGGCGAGCGAGACCTGATTGGCGGATTGGTTGATATAGGTGAAGGCGTTGGGCGAGGCGACGACATCGTGGCCTCTCGCGACTGCCGCGCGGGTAAACGACGAATCGCGCCACGACTGCACCAAGCCGCCAGCGATGTACGGACCGTCGAGCACTTCATCCCACCCGATGACTCGGCGGCCGCGCTTGGCGACGTGGGCGGCCACGCGCCCCATGAACCAACTCTGCAGCGCTTCCTCGTCGGCCAGGTGCTCGCGCTTCATCACGGCCTGACACGGCGCGCACTCCTTCCAACGATCCTTGGGCGCCTCGTCGCCGCCGATATGAATGATTGGCGACGGGAACAGGTCCATCACTTCGTCGAGTACGTTGAACAGGAACGTGAACGTCTCTTCCTTGCCCGCACAGTAGATGTCGGCAAACACGCCCCACGAGTTGGGGACGGCAATCGTGTCGGCGGTGCAGCCGAGGTTGGGATAGGCCGCGAGCGCCGCCGACGAATGGCCCGGCATCTCGATTTCTGGCACGACGGTCACGCCGCGCTGCCGCGCGTACTCCACGAGATGCCGCACCTCGCGCTGTGTGTAGTAGCCGCCGTAGCGTGTACCATCACGTTCCGTGCGCCACGCAGCAACCGCCGTCAGCCGCGGATAGCGGCGAATCTCGATGCGCCACCCTTGGTCTTCGGTGAGATGCCAGTGCAACACGTTCATCTTGTGGCGCGCCAGCAGGTCGATGTGCCGCTCGATATCGCGCACCGGGAACCAGTGCCGCCCCACGTCGACGAGCGACCCGCGCCACCCGAAGCGCGGGGCATCATCGACGCGAGCGGCGGCGAACTGCCAGGTGGCGGAGTCCGCCGGCTCCAGCAGTTGGAGCAGCGTCTGCACGCCCCACAGGGCGCCACGCGACGACGCGGCGTGAATGGCCGCCCCGCGCGCGCCGACGGTGAGCGCGTAGGCTTCGTCGTTGCTCGCCTGGTACGAGGTATCGAGACGAATCAGCGCGCCCTCCGCCCGACGCCCTGACTCGGCCACGCCGGCGACCACGCGCGTCGGACGCCCGGTGCGCTGCTGCAGCTCGGCACCGAGCAGCGCGCCGACCTCACGAAGGCGCGGCGAACCGGCGGGAACGGCAATCGTGACGATGCGGCCGAGCGGCAGCGCACCCGCGGCCAGGTCGGCGACGGCGCGCGTCGGGCGCGGCAGCAACGCATCCACCGCCTCTGAGCGCGGTGGGGCCTGCGCGGTCAGTGTCGCCGTCAGGGAGAGCGCGGCGGCGAGGGAGAGCAATGCGGAGCGCGGCACAGTGGTCACGGGAGGAGAGGTTTGCACTCGCGGGACGATATCGCGCCGCGTACACTTGTGCCACCATGAGACGCCGCGACTTTCTCCAGTCCAGCGCGCACGCCGCGCTCTTCTCTCTCGCCGCCGCGCGCCTAGGCGCCGCGCCAGTGGGCACCGCCTCCCCGCTGATGGCAGGCGACGCTTCGGGGGCTGCCGACAAGATGGCGTGGTGGCGTGAGGCGCGGTTCGGGATGTTCGTGCACTTCGGCATCTACTCCGAACTCGCCGGCGAATGGAACGGTCGCACCGATTACGGCGAGTGGATCCGCAACAACGCCAAGATTCCGATTGAGCAGTACGACACCTTCCTCGAGCGGTTCAACCCGGTCGCCTTTGATGCTGACCGATTGGCGTCGCTCGCAGCCGCCGCGGGGATGAAGTATCTGGTCATCACCACCAAGCATCACGACGGCTTCGCGCTGTGGCCATCGCGCCAGGGCGACTTCAACGTGTCGCGCACGCCGTACCGTCGTGACCTGATGCGCGCAGTGGCCGATGCCTGCCGCCGGCACGGCGTGGTGCCGTGCTGGTATCACTCGATCATGGACTGGCATCATCCCGACTACCTGCCGCGCCGTGACTGGGAGAAGGAGCGGCGGCCCGAGGGGGGCGCCTCGTTTGACCGGTACGTGCAGTTCCTCCACGCACAGGTGGAAGAGCTGCTGACGCAGTATGGCGATATCGGCGTGATGTGGTTCGACGGCGAGTGGGAGGGCGCCACGTGGACGCACGAGCGCGGCGTCGCGCTCGCCCAACACTGCCGGGCACTCCAATCGAACGTCCTGATCAACAGCCGCGTGGGCCCGAAGGCGGCGGGCGAGTCGGAGCTTTCGGGCGGCAAGATGGGAGACTTTGGCACGCCGGAGCAGAAGGTCCCCGACCGCGGACTCGCGGGCGTCGACTGGGAATCGTGCATCACGATGAACGAGAACTGGGGCTTCAATCGCGCGGACACCAAGTGGAAATCGCTCCCCACGCTGGTCGGCATGCTCACCGAAACGGCGTCGAAGGGGGGCAACCTGCTGCTCAACGTGGGGCCGAAGGGCGACGGCAGCCTGCCGCTGGAGAGCGTCGACCGCTTGCAGGGGCTGGCCGCGTGGATGACGGTGCATGGCGAGGCGATCCACGGCACACAGGCGTCGCCGTTCGACGGACTGGGATTCCGCGTGACGCGCGGCGCGCGTCGCCTCAACTGCTTCCTTCCGCAATGGCCGGCCGCGCGCGAACTGCTGCTGCCCGGGCTGCGTTCAACGCCGACGCGCGCCCGCATGCTCGGCGGCCCGCGCCGCGAGCGGCTGGGCGTGCGCGCGGTGGACAACGGTGTGGTAGTCACTCTCCCCGACCGCGCCAGCGACCCCGTCTGTTCAGTGCTGGCACTCGACTTCAGCGAGGCGCCGGTAGTCGCTGCGCCCTAGCGCGAGTGGCGTCGTGCACGCCGGACACGAAGTCCGGCCGCAGTGGCCGCCAGCAGCAACGAGATCGCGGCCGCGAGCCAGGCGGCGTTCACTACGAGCGCGGGATCGGGGAGTGCAAAGCGACCGCTTTGCCTATCGGCAATGCCGACGAACGCCCACACCAGCACCAACGGGAAGATGGCGTCGTAGCGGCGCCAGACCATCGCCGCCCCAAGCACGGTGGCGATCGCGAGCATAATGGCAGTCCACACCTGCGGCGCGATCCCCCACCCGCCCCACCCGGCCAGCCACAGCACATCGGCCGCATTCGCGATGGTCGCCACCGAGATCCAGCCGAGGTAGAGCCCGAAGACGGCGTCCACGCACCAGCGTTCAACCGCTCCACTCTCGGTGCGCCCGACATTCAGCCGACGATAGCTGATGATGAGGGTGCCGAGGAGGGCCACCATCACCAGCAGGCTGAGCGTGAACTGGTTGTAATGCCAGCAGACGAGCCAGAGCGAGTTGAGCACGCCGCTCGCGGCGAACCAGTAGCCAAGCGCCGCGAAGCGCCGGTTGTGCCGCTGCGACGGCAGCAGCTGAAACGCACAGAACGCGAGCCACGCCAGATAGATGACACCCCAGATGGCGAAGACGTAGCCGGCGGGAACGAAGTAGACGGCAAAGCGATCGGAGACCTGCCCCGTATTCTGCCCGTTGAACGGGACGATGTTTGCCAGCGCGTTGACGGTGATGGTACCGACCACGGCGGCAAGGTCTATCCAGGCGCGGCGGCTGGCGGCGGCAGTGGCGGTCATCGGGTCCTCAGATCGCGGGTGCGCGCACTCAACGTCCGGGCGGCGGAATTGGTTGCCCCCACTCGCGAAATCACGGCCCGCCGGCGTATCGTATGCCGGTCCCAGGCGGGCAGCGCTGCCGCCTCGTGTCGTCTCTCATCCGCGAGTCCCCCATGTTCCGTCGCGCCCTGACGCCTCTCTCGCTCGCCGCGGTTGGCCTGCTTGCGCTCTCCGCCTGTCGCCCCGGCGCCGTGCGTCGCCCCGCTCCCGTGACCGCCGCCAACGTCGCCCTTGGAGACTCGCTGTTCAACACGGGCAACTGCCAGCGTTGCCACGGCAAGGGTGGGATTGGCGCGCAGAATGCGCCGGCGCTCGATGGAAAGAAGTGGCTGCAGCTTACGACGGGGAGCTACGAAGAGATCGTGAAGATCATCACCGAGGGTGTGCCGCAGACGGCCATCAAGGACGCGTCGCACCGGTTTGCGATGCGCGGACGCGGCGGCAACATGAACCTCACCGACCCGCAGGTGCAGGCCGTCGCCGCCTACGTCTGGACGCTGTCACACAAGTAGCGCGCTTCGTGCGCCGAAGGCCACGCCGGCGTAGTGCGTGGCATGGCGCTTGTGCCGCCTAGACTCGCGAGGGACTCCAGCGGGGTGACCAACGCAGTGGCTTGGTGATGCGCGCGGCGAGCAGCAGCGGCGCGTCCTCGCTCACCATGTCCACCCGGTGCCGGTCGAGCGCCTCGACCGGCACGCCCAGCAGATAGGCCGCCTGGGCGTCCACGCCACCCAGCGGTTCGAGCACGAGATGCACGCCGTCGATCCCGAGTTCCGCGAGGAGCGCGCGCACACCGGCCGTCGTGTAGTGACGCCAGACGTGACTGTGCGTCGCCCCGAAGGTCTCCCCCTGCGGCGGGGCGGCCCCCGCGCAGGGGAACGTCACGAAGAGCGTTCCCTCTGCCCGGACGGCGCGCAACGCGTGCCAGAGCGCGGCACGTTCGTCGGCGACGAGATGCAGCGTAAACTGATGGAGGAAGACGTCAAAGGCGCCCTCGGGCAACGCCCACGCCGCCTGCAGATCGGTGACGTAATCAACGCCAGGCCCGGCCACTCGGTCCACGACTTCGCATCGCGTCAGCTGCGAACCGCCCATCGACGTGAGCATGCGGCAGTCGCCAATCTCCAATCCGCGGCCAAAGAAGGCATCGCGATGGCGGCGCAGGAATCCGTTCCAGAGATACCGCACCGGGGTGGTGGCACCCGGGGCCGAGTCATCGAACGCCGCGACGCGTCGCCGCCGCCAGAGCCAGAGCGCAAGCCGGAGGACGACCGCCGACGGCCATTGGCGGCGCGCGCGCACCAGCCGATGCCAAGCAATTGCGAGCCGCCGCCGCAGTCGCCCCGCAGCGGGAGGAGCCGGTGGCGCATCGGCCATCGCTGCCGCGCGCCAGAGTGAGCGGCTCTGCGAATGCTCCACCACGTCGGCCGGGAACGGCCAGCGCTCGTCGACCGGGGCGGCGGGCACTGCGCGCCACGGTCCGGCGTGATGCTGGTTCGTGGCCGCGTCACCAAAGCCGATGTGGTCGGCGAGGCTGCGGGGCGGATACAGCGTGAGCATACGGGCGCCGTACAGCGCGAGTCCGAGATGCGAATCCCAGAAACCGAGGCGCGCGGTCGCGATCACGTCACTCCCGTAGGCTTCCGCGTCGATGCCCTCGGACGCCAGGCGCCGCAACAGCGCGTCCACCGACTCGTGCATGAGCGCCCAGCTCCGCCGCCACCCCGCCCACCCCCAGCCGGACCAGCGCGGGCTCCACCACGGCCCCGTGACATCGTCCGGGATGAACCGCCGATGCGCCCACGCATTGATGATCCCCACGCGGGGATCATCCGCATACTGATCGAGCGCCGCGCACAGCCAGTCGTACGCCCCGTCGGCGAGCCGATTGTCATCCTCCAGCACGATGCCGGCCTCTTCGTGCGCGAAAAAGTCGTCCAACCCGGCGCGGATCGAGGCGTGCAGGCCAAGGTTCGCCGGGCGCTCGGTGAGTTCCACCTGCGCCCAGTCGATGTCCCGCAGGAGCGCGAGTACCGCGCGATGTCCGGCATCGTCCGTCGGGCCGCGCGATCCGTCGACGTAGGCGCGAATGCGTGGCACGCCGGCCTGGCGCAGCGGCGCCAGGGTCTGCGCCAGCAGGTCGGGGCGCGCATGCGCAAAGAGGGCGACGGCATACCGAGTCGGCATCACGTGCAAGGTGCCCCGCGCCGGGGAGCGCGGCAAGGGTCAGGACGCCCCTTGTCACCGAGACGTTCCGACGCCCCGATCGTCATTCCGTGAGATGCTCGAACCGCTTCGCCAATTCATCCGCCAGCGCCGGTCGGTGGAAGTCCACGCCGCCCCTGCTGAATCACCGCACGACGAAATCCAGCTGGCCGCCACCGCGCTGCTGCTGGACCTCGCCTATGCGGACGGGGATTTCTCGCCCCCTGAGCGAGCGCACATCGAGTCGGCGCTCAGCCGGCACTTCAACCTCGACCTCCCCAGCGTGCAGGCGTTGCTGGTGATGGCGGACGGGGAGCGGATGAAAGCGGTGGACCACTTCCAGTTCACGCGGATGATCGGCGAGCATCTGGACGTGGGGCAGCGCGTCGTCCTGGCCGAGGTGATGTACGGCGTGATCCTCGCCGACGGCCGCGTGGAAGACCGCGAATCTGTCCTCCTGCGCAAACTCGCCAACCTGCTCGACGTCGCCCCGGGCTATCTCAGCGAGGCCCGGCGGCGGGCCAGCGCGGCGCAGGGGCCGCGCTAGGCTACATCGCGTCGACGTTGCGCAGCAGACGCTCGTAGAAACGCACCGCAATCAGGTAGCCACCCAGGCCCACGCGCTCGTTGGTGCCGTGCGCACGCGTCAGGGCATCGGCCGTCATTGGCGCGGCGAGAAACCGGAACGTCTGGTTGCTGACGTCCGACCAATTGCGCGCATCGGTCCCGCCTGTCACCAGATAGGGCGTCACCACGAGCCCGGGTTCGGGAAAGACCTCGCGCAGCGACTTCTCCACGGCGGCGAAGCCCGTGCCTTTCGCATCGCTCACCGGCGACGGATCCGTGCGGAAGCCCACCGCTTCCACGCGCACGCCGGTGTCGGCGATCACCCGCTTCACGTACTCGGTGACACTCGCCATCGTCTCGCCCGGCCGAATGCGAAAGTTGACGGTCGCCTTCGCGTCGATGGGGAGGACATTGGCTTTTACACCGCCGTCGATGATGGTCACGGCGGTCGTCGTACGCAGCATCGCCGCGCTGGCGGGCTTCTTCGCCATCCCCTGTGCCACGACCGGTCCGAACAACCACAGGTTGCTGAGCGCCAGCCGTTGCGCGTAGGGCATGCCACCGCGCAGCCGCTCCATCATGGCCAGCGCGGGCCCATCGAGCACGAGCGGAAACGGCTCGGCCTCAAGACGGGTGATCGCCGTCGCCAGACGTCCGATCGCCGTATGCGCCGGCGGCGTGGATGAGTGCCCGCCCGTCCCTTGCACGCTGAGCTGGAGCGAGAGGAAGCCCTTTTCCGACGCACCCACGAGGGCCACGGTGCCCCGTGTGCCGACCACGGCGCCGGGCATAATGGCGCCGCCCTCATCCAGCACGAGGGCGGGCGGCTTGATGCCGCGCTTCAGGAGTTCGGCCTTGAGCGCACGCGCGCTGCTGCCGCCCACCTCTTCGTCGTGGCCGAAAGCGAAGTACACGGTGCGTTTGGGCTGAAAGCCCGCGCGCAGCGCGCCTTCGGCCCCCTCGAGCGCTGCGAGAACGGACACTTTGTCGTCGAGCGTACCACGCCCCCAGATGTAGCCGTCAGCGATCACGCCGCCGTAGGGCGGGTGCGTCCACTGTCCCTCCGTTCCGGGAATGACGGGGACGACATCGAGATGCCCCATGAGCACGACGGGAGCCAGCGTGGTGTCGGTACCGCGCCAGGTATAGAGCAGAGAAAGCCCGGCCACGGTCTCACGTACAAGCCGCTGGTGAACGCGCGGGAACGAGAGGCGCAGATGCTCGTGCAACGCGCGGAAGGCGGTGCTGTCCGGTGGCCGCGTCCCCTCCTCGAAGCTCACCGTCTCGAACCGCACCGCGCTGGCCAGCCGCGCGATCGCACCGGCCGAATCCACGGAGACGGCAACGGGAGCAACCGTCGACGCAGTGCCGCCCGCCGAGAGGCGCGCGGTGTTGATGACGAGCACCGCCACGACAACGGTGATGAGCGCCAGCAGGGCGAGCAGGACTTTCTTCATGGCATGGGGTGTGGGGACGCACAAAACTGACACACCCCGACGGACCGCGCTACGCACCCGCCGCGCGGCTACGCGCCGTATCCGCCGCCGCCAGGTGTCTCAATCGTCAGCACGTCGCCCGCCTGCAGTTCCCGACGGCACTTGGCCGGGAGCGGCGCGCCGTTGAGCAGATTGCGCCCCACGGCGCCATCCGCGCCGCCCTGCGCGCCACGCGGCGCCCGCAGCCGGCGCTCGGTGAGCAGCGTCACCGTACAGCGCTCGAGCACACGGTACCGGCGCACCACACCGTCGCCGCCGCGCGCCGCTCCCGCGCCGCCCGATCCGCGGCGCACGGCGTATTCATCGATGCGAATGGGGTACGCCTGCTCCAATGACTCAATGGGCGTATTGCGCGTATTGCTCATCCCCACGTGCACCGCGCTGGGGCCGGGGCCGCGCGCACTCGCGCCCTGGCCGCCCCCCAAGGTCTCGTAAAACGTCCAGCCAGCGCCGCCGAACGTGACGTTGTTCATCGTCCCCTGCCCCTGCGCGGGCGCCGGTACCCCGGCGGCGGCCAGCGCAGCAAACAGCAGGTCGGTGATGCGCTGCGAACTCTCCACGTTGCCGGCCGCGACCGCGCTCGGCCAGCGCGCGGCGATGAAGCAATCGTCCGGGGTGATGATCTCGATGGGCCGCGCAATGCCATCATTGGTGGGCACATCGTCGTCGAGCAGCGAGCGGAGCACGAACAGCGCGGCGGCGCGCGTGACCGCCACCGGACAGTTGATATTGCCGCGCACCCGAGGACTGGTCCCGTGGAAATCGAGCGTGAGCCGGCCATCGCGCGCGCGCAGACGGACCCGCACGGGGACGAGGGCATCGGTCACGCCGTCTCCCTCGAGGAAGTCCTCCGCCTCCGCGTCCAGATCACCCAGTTCGCGCAGGCGCGCCACCGCGCGCCGCTCCGCATAATCCAGCAGCGCCGAGGCCCCCGCCTCGACGTGCGCCGCCCCCTCGCGCGAACGGAGCGCTCGCCAACCGGCCGCGCCCGCGTGACAGGCCGACTGCTGCGCGGCGAGGTCGCCGCGACGCTCGGCCGGCGTGCGCACGTTGGCGAGCACCAGCGCCAGCAGCGATTCGTCGAGCTGCCCACCCGTCACCAGACGGACCGGCGGCAGGACGATCCCTTCCTGCACCAGCTCCGTGGCACCGAACGGCATCGACCCGGGACTCATGCCGCCCACGTCCGCGTGGTGCGCGCGCACCGCGGCGAAGCCGGCGATGGTCCCGTGCTCAGCGATCGCCTCGACCATCGTGAGGTCGGGAAGGTGCGATCCGCCGTGATACGGGTCGTTGAGCAACCAGACATCGCCCGGCGCCGGACCGCGCTCGCGAACCGCGCGCACCGCCTCCGGCATGGCGCCCAGGTGAACGGGAATGTGCGCCGCCTGTGCCACCATCCGGCCATCCGCGTCGAAGAGCGCGCACGAGGCATCACGCCGTTCGCGGATGTTGGGAGAGAGCGACCCGCGCGTCAGCACGGCCCCCATCTCCTCGGCGATCATCGCGACACTCGAGGCAAAGACCCGGATGGCCAGCGGATCGAAGCCGCTCATTGGGCACGCTCCATCAGCCAGCCGCCCACCGGGAGAGCGCGGGCGGTCCATCCATCGGCGACGAACAGGGTGGCATCGGGGAGCGTAATCACCGCGCTGCCGGCCACCCGCGCTTCGCACGGAGATCCATCGTCCACCAACGAGGCATCGCGCCAGGTCGGAACACCGTGCCGCGCGAACTTCACCGACTCGGCCTGCGAACTCGCCGTATGGCGCATTGCCACGACTTCGACCTCACGATCCAGCACAAAGCCGTATCGCGCCTCGTGGCGGGCCGTGAAGCGGTCGGCGATCGCTGCACCATCGTCACCGGGCGCACACGGCACGTCGAGCTCGTACCCCTGCCCCACATAGCGCGTGCGTGCGACCCAGGCGCGTACGGCCCCCTCCACCTGCGTGGCAAGCGCCTCGGTGACCGCCCGCACGTGCGACGCGTCGAGTGCCGCCACGCGTTCCATCACGCTCACGGCCGCCTCGCGACGTTCGGGCGCCATCGCCAGCCCCAGCGCGCTGAGCACGCCCGCGTGCGGCGGCACCAGGACGCGGGTCGCGCCAATGAGGTCGGCGAGCGCGCACGCGTGCAATGGCCCGCCCCCGCCGAACGCCATCAGCACGCAACTGCGCGGATCGACGCCGCGGTCCACGCTCACGCGACGCAGGGCGCGCGCCATCTCGGCATCGGCAATGTTGATGATCGCCTGCGCAGTCCGCGTTTCGTCCGCGCCCAGTTGCGCGCCCAGCGCCGCCACGGCACGCCGCGCGGCATCGACATCCAGTTGCACCCCGCCGCTCATCCGGTGCGCCACGATACGGCCGAGCACGAGGTTCGCATCGGTCAGCGTCGGCTGCGTGCCGCCGCGACCGAAGGCCGCCGGACCTGGGGCTGCGCCCGCCGAGCGCGGGCCCACGCGCAACGCACCGCCGTCGTCCACCCACCCCACTGAACCGCCGCCCGCCGACACCGTGTCGACGAGCACCCGCGGGAGTGCGATCGGCACGCCGGCCACGTCGCCGCCTGACTCCACCAGTGGCTCGCCGTCGAGGATGAGCCCCGCATCGGCGCTCGTTCCGCCGATGTCGATGGTCAACGCGCGGTCAAAGCCCGCCGCGCGCAGCACTGCCGCCGCGCCCACGACACCACCAGCCGGCCCCGAGAGCGCCAGCGACGCGGCGGCGCGTGCCGCTTCCGCCGCCGTGCGCATGCCGCCGCCCGACGTCATCACACTCGGCGCAGGGTGCCCGCGCTCCCCCACCGTCTTGCCGAGACGATCGAGGTAGCGCGCCACCGCTGGCCGGGCGTACCCCTCGGCGACCGCGGTTGCCGTGCGCTCGTACTCGCGAATCTCTGGCAGCACTTGGTGGGCGCAGACCACATCGGCGCCGGGCAGGGCGGCGCGCAGTGCGCCCGCAAGGCGCAGTTCGTGCGTGCCATCGGCGTAGGCGTGCAGCAGGGCGACCACCACCACCTGCGGCGCGCGCGCGACGACGAGGGCGACGACGCGCGAGATTTCTTCGTCCGTGAGCGGCACGCGCACGAGGTCGGGTTCGATGCGCTCTCGCACGGCCACCACGTCATCCGCGGCGACGAGTGGCGCAGGATGCTCGGCCGACAGATCGTAGAGCGACGCGCGCTCCTGCCGGCGCAGTTCGAGCAGATCCGTGGCGCCGTCGGTGGCACAGAGCACCACACGCGCGCCGCGCCGTTCGAGCAACAGGTTGGTGACCACCGTGGTGCCGTGCGCAATGCGCGCGATGGTTCCCGCAGCCGCGGCGTAGGCGTCGAGCGCCGCACCAACCCCTTCACTCTGATCGGCGGGCGTGCTCAGCACCTTGCGGGCGACCACGATGCCGTCGGCGCCGATCGCGGCCAGATCGGTGAACGTGCCGCCCACGTCGATGCCGACCGCGTGGGTCACGCGCGCTCCGCGCGAATCAGCGTGAGCGCCGGCACGAGCAGCGCGAGATACATCATCGTCGGCGCAAACGCGATCGCCACCGCCCCGGTCGACTGCCCCGTGGCGCCGGCCATCGAGAGCACCAGCGCCACCAGCGCACAGGCGCCGCTGAACCCCGCCAGCCAGCGGGCGATGCCTGCCGACCGCCCTGTCGCGATGGCCCGCGGCACAAACCAGGCCGCCGCCAGCCCCACGGGTGACAGAAGCAGCACGTTCCAGTTGCCATACCAGAACACGTGCGCGGAGAAGAGCTCCATGAAAACGACCAGCAACCCGACAAGGCCTGTGACGGCGTACCAGAGCGTCGACAGCGCGGCAATGGCACGCCGCGCCCATCGCTGCGCCGACGGCCAGCGGCCGCGCAGCGCGCTCAGAAAGGCGAGACCGCCCAGCAGAGCCAACGGCACGAGCGACCCGAGTGCGACGATGACGTACACCCCGGGGAGCGGCGAGGGTGTCGAGGCTTCCGTCGCTCGCGACGCCGCAAAGACCGTGCGCTCGCTGAGGACGAGTTTCTCCGACGCACCGCTTGCGTGTGTGATCATCACCCCGCGCAGCCGGTCGCGCAGTCGCATCGGCACGTACGCCTCATCCCACGCCGTCATCCGCGTGTCGGCCGGCGGCCCCAACGCGATATCAATGCCAAGCCGGCTCAGCGGCGACTCCTCCGTGAGCCGCAGGGCCTCGCTCCGATACGAGTGGTTGCTCAGCGAGTCGGCCCACGCGCGTTTGAGCGCGCCGCCCAGCACGGCATCCAGCGCGTCGCGCACGCGCGTGGAGCAGTTGTCACGGAAATAGTCGTAGTGGTAGTACTTGTTCTCTTCCAACTCGTTGCGGCGCACCAGTCGGAGCAACTCCAGCTTCTGCACGGCGCTGAGGTTCAGCACCTGCTCGATCGTCTGACGATCGTTTTCCTGATAGTACGCGAGCAGCGGCACGGTCTCGAAGCCGGCCATCCAGTACTGCGACGTGCCACGGAGGAAGCGCCCAAGGAAGTTGGGCTCGTCGAACGAGAACATCCCCCAGTTCCAGCTCACATCGAGCGCGATAATCGGGTCCGCGATGCGGATCGCATTATGCCCGAAGCGTTCGAAGACCGGCGTCCCCGGACCGAACGTCAGCAGCGAGACTTGCAGGCGATGCGCGCCAAGCGTATCCGCCGGCGCGAGGGGGGCGCCCGACACCTGCGCGTGCGCGGAAGCGCCAGTCACCAGGTGCGCGGCCAGCAGGCAGGCGGCCGCTATGAAGCGGAGAGAAGAAAACGGCAGCATCGGCGTCATCGCGTGGGCATCAATTGGCCGGTCCGAGATCGGTGCCGGGGTAGTACGTGCGAAGAATGGTGCGGAAGTCCTGTCCAGCGCGCGCGCGGCCGATCGCTCCCCACTGGCACAGCCCGATGCCGTGGCCCCAGCCGTTGCCGCGAATGACCACCCGCCGCAGGGCGCCGCCCGCGCTGGTTTCGGGTTCGACGGAAAAATAGGTGCTATTCAGGATCTCGCCACCGGGCGTGCGCAGTACGTACCGCACATCGTTGCCGCGCAGGTTGAATCGCCCCGACGTTGTCTCGATCCGCAGCAACGCCACGCGCCCACTCGGCGTGCGCCCTTCCACGACAACTCCCGTGGCGTGCCCTGGGCCGGCCGCCGGCACCGCCGTGTAGTTGCGCAGGTACTGCCGCAACGCGCTGTCCAGTTCGTCCGATTCCAGCGTGCGCGTCCACGCGAAGCGCGGCGCGGGGTCGCAGTAGTAGCGCTGCGTCCCGGGAATCCGGTCGCTGACGCGCCGAAGATAGGCCTGAGCTCCCGTGCGCCACACTTCATCGGCGCTGGCCGTCTCGCCGCCGCACGACGCCGAGTACGGCGCGTCCACCGTGCGGCCGCCGTATTTCAGCACGAGTCCGGCGGTCGACGACACGGCGGCGTCGCTGAAGGGGCGCTCGGCGTCGGCCCCGCCGTACACTTGGTCAGACGTTGAGGCCGCCACGTCGTAGTTGGCGTGACGCGCCCCGCGGCCACCCGCCGCCGCAAGACGCACATAGGTGTAGCTGCGCGCCGCGACCGCCTGCGCCTCAACCGCAGGCTGCTCCGCCGCCGTGCGGCCGCCGCCGATCTCGAGCGGCACCACGCCGCGGAGGTACTGCTCAACGGCAAGCACATTGACCACCATCACACTCACGCCGTCGTCGGCGGGGAAGAACCGCAGCACGCCGCGGTAGCGCTTGCCGTTGAAGAGCACGAACTCCTCCGGACGGTCAGCGCGCAGCACCAGCGGCGCGAGACGCCAGGCGCTGGCGAATCCGTCGCTGCGCACCGCACGCAGCTGCCCGTCCCGCTGCTCGAGCGACCACGCCTCACCAGGCCGGCCGCGCAGCAGGACGCTCTCGTGATCGTCGAACACGCGCCAGGCACCCGTCGCGGCTACCCCCGGTGACGGGGCGGCCGTCGCAATCGCCACGCGCACATCGCGGTCTCCCTCGCGGCGGAAGTCGGGCGCCTCGTCGCGTGGGATGTCATCGACGCGCACCGGAGCGGCGGCGGTCGGCGCCGGCTCCGCCGTCGGCGCGGGCCATCCCACCACGCGCACCGGCTCTTCCACGGGGACGCCGAGCCGCGTGGTGACGCAGGCCCCGATGCACAGCAGCGCGCCTGCGGCGGCGAGCCGGGCCCAGGTCACCGGCCGTAGCTCCCCACGCTCGATCCCATCACCGGCAGCGCACGGCCGCCGGTCGCACGCACCGGCGGTGCGTCCTCCACGGCGATCACGCGCGCGCGGAAGTCGTAGTCATCAACGACCTCGAGCACCTCCACCTCCGCGAACGCTCCCGCCGGCGGCGCGCCATCGAGCAGCGTGATGCCGTCGATGTCGTCAGCCTGCCACGGCAGACGCCCGGTTGCCGGCTCGTCACCGACCGCAGACTCCTGCACGAGCACGCGCGCGCGCTCCCCCACCCGCGCTTCATGGCGCGAGGCCGTGATGTGTCGTTGCAGCTCCTGCACGCGCTCAAGTCGCTCGCGCTTGATGTCCTCCGGCACGTCGTCGTCCATCGCGGCCGCCCGCGTCCCTTCCTGCGGCGAATACGTAAAGACACCGACCCGTTCGAACGCCGTTTCCTCGAGGAACTCGAGGAGTTGCGTCACGTCGTCCTCTGTCTCGCCGGGAAAGCCGACGATGCACGTGGTGCGAATTGCCACGCCCGGCACCGCGTCGCGGAAGCGGGCCACCTTCTCGCGGATCGTCCGTTGGCGCTCGGGACGCCGCATGCGCTCCAGCACGGTATCCGAGGCGTGCTGGATGGGCATATCGAGGTACGGCACGATACGCGGCTCGCTCGCGATGACCTCGAGCAGGGCCGGGGTGATGCCGGCAGAGTACAAATACATGTTGCGGATCCACGGGATCGACGTCTCGCGCACCAGCGCGCGCAGCACCTCGGGGAGCCGCACGCCATCGCGGCGGTCGCGGCCGTAGTGGGCCAGGTCCTGCGCCACCAGGTTGACCTCGCGCGCCCCCTGCATCTCGAGCAGCTGTGCCTCGCGCACGATGTCGTCGAGCGCAAACGAGCGGTGCTTGCCACGCATCAGCGGGATCGCGCAGAACGCGCAGCCGTGGTCGCACCCTTCGCTCAGCTTCAGGTAGCGCACCCAGGGCGTGTCCCCCGTGTACAGGCGCACGCCCGGGTGCAGCGTCTCCGGGTCGCCAATCATCCCGCGCGCGTGCAACTCGGCGGCCAGCCGATCGGACTCCGATGCGCCAAGAAAGAGATCCACCTCGGGGAGGGCGGCCTGCATCTCCGCCTTGTGGCGCTCCACCATGCACCCCACCGCCACCACGGACCGGCAGGCGCCGCCGTCCTTGCGGTCGGCGGCTTCGAGGATCGCGTCGAGCGACTCCTTCTTGGCCGCGTCAATGAAGCCGCACGTGTTGACGACGATCAGTTCCGCCTCGTCCAGCGCGTCAACGGGCTCGCCACCGTGCACGCACAGTTCGGCGACATAGCGCTCGCTGTCGACGGTGTTCTTGTCACAGCCGAGGGTGACGACGGCAAATTTCACGGGCGGCGGGCTGGAGTGTGGGAAACCTTGAAAAATAGCCCGATGGCCGGGCCGGTGTGATCGCGCGCGCGGCGCTTACCGGTAGTTCCCGAACTTCAGCTCCACGCCGTAGTCGCCGCGACGCAGCAGGGCCATCGCCTCCTGCAGGGCGTCCTTGTCCGGGCCGCTGACCCGCACCTGATCGCCCTGAATGGAGGCCTGCACCTTCTTCAGTTTCGCGTCCTTGATGGCGGCCGCCACCTTCTTGGCCGTCTCGGTGTCGAGCGCCTGCTTCAGCGTGATTTCCTTGCGGAGGGTATCCCCGCCCGCCGGCACATTCTCGCCGATCTCAAGATTCTTCACCGGCACGCCGCGTTTGATCAGCTTCGACTGCACGATGTCGAAGAGCGCGCGCATGCGCATGTCGTGATCGGTATGCAGACGGATCACCGCATCCGCGCGAGCAAACTCGATGGTGAGCACCTTGGCGTCCTTGAAGTCGTAGCGCTGGCTCGACTCCTTCTGCGCCTGGTTGATCGCGTTATCGACTTCCTGGAGGTCAACGCCGGTCGTGACGTCGAAGCTGAAAGCAGAGGCCATGGATGGGATTGAGGATCGGGAATCCGGATTGGGACGGAGGATGACGACTGCGGATTACGAGGAACGATAACAGCACGGCATAGCCCCGTCCCCGTCCCCATCCCAACCCCTGCTCCCTTCCCCTTCCCACCCCCTGCTCCCTTCCCCTTCCCCTATTTGATCAGTATCCGCCCCGTATAGTCAATCCGCTGCAGCAAGTACCGCTGCGGCAGCGTGGCGAGGTACTCGTCCACGGCCCGTCGCGCCCCTTCCCAGTGGCCGTAGTCGTCGATGATCAGGACGCCGCCTGGGACGAGCCGCGGGAAGAGGTGTTTCAACTCGTGCGCCGTGGATTCGTACCAGTCGGTGTCGAGCCGCAGAAGCGCAATCGGGCCGTCGGGCGCCTGCGCGGGAAGCGTCTCCTCCACCGGACCAGCGACATAATGCACCTGATCGGCGGGGTAGCCCGTCGACGCCAGGTTGCCGCGCACATCATCCAGGCCGGCGATCGCGCGCACCCCGGCCGGGTCGTGGTCCTGCGCCATCAGCTCGTGCGCCAGCGCGCCGTCCATCGCGCGGTCGGCGGCCGTGGGCGCGGTCATCCCGGAAAAGGTGTCGTACAGCCACAGGTCGCGCGCGCGATCGCCGGCCTCCTGCAACGCCAGAGCCGCCGCCATGCTGCTCCCGCCGCGCCAGACCCCGCACTCCACCACGCATCCCGCCACCTCGGCGCGCGCGATGTGCGCCACCGCCCGCACCAGCGCCAGTTGACGCTCAATGCTGGTCATCGTGAACGGCGCAATCCGAGTCAGGATCGCGCGCTCCGCCTCGGACACATCGGGAGGCAGCGCCGGCGGCAGGACGGGCGGGGGGAAACGCACAACGTCCACGCCAAAGGCGCGGACGAGTCGTCGCAACCACGAAGTCACGGGCCCGCCTACTGGCCGAGGTACGACTCGAGCGCCCTCGCGCGGCTGATGTGCCGCAGGCGGCTCAGCGCCTTTTCCTTGATCTGGCGCACGCGCTCACGCGTGATGTTCAGCACCTCGCCGATCTCCTCGAGCGTCATCGGCTCGGCGCCGTCGAGGCCGAAGTACAGACGCAGGATCTTCGCCTCGCGCTCCTTGAGACCGCGCAGCGCCTCGTGGATGCTCTCCGTCAGCGCCTTCTCGAACGTCTCCTCGTCGGGCGTCCGGCTCTCGGTATCGGGGAGGTAGTCGAGCAGGCGGTTGTCCTCGCCTGGCGACATCGGCGCATCGAGCGAGAGG
The DNA here is from genome assembly GCA_031127085.1 of Gemmatimonadota bacterium. Classification (GTDB taxonomy): domain Bacteria; phylum Gemmatimonadota; class Gemmatimonadetes; order Gemmatimonadales; family Gemmatimonadaceae; genus PNKL01. The sequence continues at coordinate 20,372 of JARIEY010000029.1, forward strand.
TGCGTCTGCGAGATGAGCATCGTCCGGGCGACTTCTTCTTCAGTGATGTCCATCCCGTCGGCGATCTCAGCGTGGGTCGCCTCGCGCCCCAGCTCCTGCAGCAGCGCGCTCGCGCGCTTGCCGATGCGATGCAGCGTCCCCGCGCGGTTCAGCGGCACGCGCACGATGCGCGACTGCTCAGCGAGCGCCTGCAGGATGGCCTGACGGATCCACCACACGGCGTAGGAGATGAACTTGATCCCCTTGGTCTCGTCAAACTTGTGCGCGGCGCGAATCAGGCCGAGGTTGCCCTCGTTGATGAGGTCGCTGAGCGACACGCCCTGATTCTGATACTTCTTCGCGACCGACACCACGAAGCGCAGATTGGAACGCACGAGCTTGTCGAGCGCTTCCTCGTCGCCGGCGCGGATGCGCTGCGCAAGGTCGACCTCATCCTCGCGCGTGATCAGCGGAAAGACGCTGATGTCGCGCAGATATTGGTCGAGCGACCCTTCCTCTGACTGGTGCTTCTTCCGGTGCGCGCCCGGCACGCGCGCCCGGGTCGTCCGTTCTGATGGGTCAGTCATACTGCGCAGAATGTGGCGTGTGCCACGGCAGGGCGGAAGGCCATTCCGTCAGCGGACGCGAGTGCCCAGCCGCTGCCAGCGCACGTTCGTGAGGAACGGCACCGTCTTCGCGCTGTCAGGCACGTAGCTGAAATACACCATCATCGGGCGTCCTTTGACCATCGAATCGGGGACGAACCCCCAATAGCGGCTGTCGAGCGAGTTGTCGCGGTTGTCGCCGAGCACGAACAGGTGCCGCGACGGCACGACGATCGGCCCCCAGTTGTTGCGCGACGGATGATAGGCGACGTCGCTCCGCGCACGGCGCACAAGATAGCGTCGCTGCCAGGCGAACTCCTCGCCCGCCGGGTCTGACCCGGGCTCGGTGTGCGACGTGTAGCCCTCGCGCAGCGTCTGGCCGTTGCGCTGCAGAACCCCGTCCACCATGCCCAGCGTATCGCCCGGCAGCCCCACGACGCGCTTCACGAAGTCCTTGGTGGGATCCTCGGGCCACTCGAACACAATCACGTCACCGCGCGCCGGCGCACTGACCGCCGGCAGGCGCGCCCCGGTAAACGGGACCTCGGCGCCGTAGACCAGCTTGTTGACGAGGAGAAAATCGCCCACCAGCAGCGTCCCTTCCATCGAGCCGCTGGGAATCTTGAACGCCTCCACGAGGAACGAGCGCACCGCGAAGAACAGCAGCAACGCCGTGGCCATCGACTTGGCCCACTCCCAGAGCGCACGCACCGGCTGCCAACGACGGCGCGGCGTTGGGCCGTACGGCACCTCGCTGCCAACGGTGGCGGTGTCCGGGGGGATCGGCGTGTCGGTCATACTTGGAGATAAGCGGGCATCCAAAGGCGGGGCAAGGCCCAAAGCGCCACTCCACTGCCCCAGAAAGCGCCAGCGGACAACCGGGGTCGGTTGTCCGCTGGAGGTCCCGCCCGCCGCGTGCGGGTCAGTAGTTGTCGATCTGCGCCCGCTGCAGTGCCCCGCTGTAGTCGATGTAGCCGACCTTGGTCTCGGAGAAGAACTCGTAGACCTCCCAGCCCCCTTCACGGTGCCCGTTGCCCGTCGCCTTCACGCCGCCGAACGGCAGGTGCGCTTCGGCGCCAATGGTCGGCGCGTTGATGTACGTGATGCCATTGTCAAGTACCTGCAACGCCTGGAAGGCGAGGTTCACATCGCGCGTGTACACCGATGACGATAGACCGTACGCCACGTCGTTGTTCACCGTGAATGCCTCAGCCGCGTCCTTCACCTTGATGACGCTGAGCACGGGGCCGAAGATCTCCTCCTGCTCCAGCCGCGAACCGGCGGTCACGCCAGTAAAGATCGTGGGCTGGAAGAAGAAGCCGTGGTCGAAGTCGCCGCCGGTGGCCAGGTGCCCGCCGAGCGCGAGCGTCGCCCCCTGATCCTTGCCGACCTGTACGTAGTGCTCGACGTTCTTGCGAGACGACTCGTTGACGAGCGGTCCCACGTCCGTCCCCTTCTTGCGGCCGTCACCAAGCACCAGCTTGGCCGCGCGGTCCACCAGCATCTTCACGAACTTGTCGTGCACTCCTTCCTGCACGATCAGGCGACTCGTCGCCGTGCAGCGCTGCCCCGTGGTGCCGAACGCCCCCCACAGCACGCCGTCGAGCGCCAGATCGAGGTCGGCGTCGTTGAGCACGATCATCGCGTTCTTGCCGCCCATCTCCAGCGAAAGGCGCTTGTGCGTGCGTCCGCAGACCTCGCCGATCTTGCTCCCCGTCTCCGTGGAACCGGTGAACGAGACGAGCGCCACGTCCGGGTGATTCACGATCGCGTTGCCGACGCGTCCGGGGCCGTGGACC
>JARIEY010000030.1 GCA_031127085.1 Gemmatimonadota bacterium
GCGGTACTCGCTCGACCGCGAGCTCGGCCGCGGCGGGATGGGCGTGGTCTACCTCGCGCGCGACGTGCAGCTCGATCGACCGGTTGCCATCAAGGTGCTGCCGCCTGAGCGCGGCTACGACGACGTGGTGCGCGACCGGTTCCTGCGCGAGGCGCGTCTCTCGGCCAAGCTGTCGCACCCGAATATCGTGCCCATCTTCGCCGTAGACGAGGCACCGCCGTTCACCTTCTACGTGATGGCCTTCGTCGACGGCGAAACGCTCGGGCAGCGCGTGCGCACGCGCGGGCCGCTGGCGGCCTCGGAGCTCACGCGCGTGTTGCGCGAGGTGGCGTGGGCCTTGGGGCACGCGCACACACAGGGCGTCGTGCATCGTGACGTGAAGCCCGACAACATCATGCTCGAGCGGGGAACCGGCCGCGCGCTTGTTACCGACTTCGGCATTGCGGCCGCCGCGGAATCGGATGGCGAGACGGCAGTTGCGGGCACGCCGGAGTTCATGAGCCCCGAGCAGGCGCTGGGCGGCGTTATCGATGCGCGCTCTGATGTGTACGGGCTTGGCGCGACGGCGTTCTTTGCGTGTACCGGCCGGCCACCCTACTCGGGGCCAAATGCGGTGGACGTGCTGGCGCAGCAGGTGGCGAGTCCGGTGCCGGCGCTGGCGGTGCCGGGTGCCAGCGTGCCGCGCGTGCTGGCCCATCTCATCGAGAAATGTCTCGCCAAGGAGCCGGCAGACCGTCCGCCCAGCGCGCTGGCGCTCGCCGAGCACATTGGCGGTGCGATGGAAGAGCGGCGCGAAATCCCCGCAGCGCTGCGCGCCTTCGTGAAGCGCGATGCGCGGATCATCAGCACGGGTGGCATGATGCTCGGCGGCTATTTGCTCGCCGGCCTCGTGGCTTCGGCGATGTTTGCCATCGGACCACTCCCTGCGCTCGTCGTGGTGGGGGCCGTGGGACTCGGGATGCCGTTCGGGGCGATGGTCTGGCAGGCGCGCCGCTTGCTGCGGCGCGGTTTCGAACTGCCCGACGTGCGCCTGGCCTTCGACCACGAAATCGTGCAGCTGCGCGAGGAGTTCGTCGCGGCCGGGGGCGTGGAGCGACGCGGCCTGGAGCGGGGTGCGATGATCGCCGCCCTGACGTTCGCCGCCGGCGAAGTGGCGGTGCTGATGTTTCAGGCGAGCATGGGATTTGTCTTTTCCGGCGACTCGCGCGTGATGCCGTTCGTGGCGCCGCTGCTGGGGCTCGGCTTCTTGGCCAGTTTGCTGGTGAGCGCGGTTCTGAGGGGTCGTCGCCCGTACGCCTCGCCCGAGGGATGGGCACGGCTCTGGTTCGGCCGGATTGGGCGCGCCGCGTTCGCGCTGGCCAGGCGTCTCGGCGGCCGGCCAGTCGAGGGGGCGGCGACCACCCACCGCGCCACGGAGTTGGCCATCAGCATGGCGGCCGGCGAGCTCTTCGCGTCGCTCCCCAAGGCCACGCGGCGCAGGCTCGGTGACGTGCCGACCATCGTCGCGTCGCTGCAGCGCGATGCCGAACTACTGCGCGCGCATAAACAAACCCTGCAGGATGCACTGGCCGAGGCTGGGGATGCGGCGGACGGCGAGGAGTACGCCGAAGTGCGCGCCCTGCGGGACGAGCTGGCGACGCGGCATCGCGAGGTGGTGTCGATGCTCGAACGGATGCGGCTCGACTTGCTGCGATTGCACGCCGGTGCGATGTCGGTAGAGGGCGTCACGACGCAGATGGGGCTCGCCAAGGATGTGGCGCAGGAGGTCCGCCGGCTGCTCGAGGCCCGCGGCGAACTCGAGCGCTTCCTCAAACCGTAGCGCGATGGCCGGCCATCCGCTGGACCGCAGGGAGTTTCTGCGTCGTGCCGCGCTCGCGGCCCCGTGGGTGGCCGGCGTGGCGTGCGCGCCGCTGACGCGCCGCCCGCGTGCGGCGCACGAACTGGCCGCGGACCTCGTGATCATCGGTGGCGGACTCGGCGGTTGCGCGGCCGCGCTGGCCGCAGCGCGCAATGGTCGTCGGGTACTGATGACCGAGGAGACGGATTGGATCGGCGGGCAGCTCACGCAGCAGGCGGTGCCGCCCGACGAGAACCGCTGGATTGAGACGATCGGCGGCACGCGCAGCTATCGCGCGTTGCGCGACGGCATCCGGGCCCACTACTACCGGCGGCCCACGCTATTGCAGCGGGCGCGAGAAAACCCGCGGCTCAATCCCGGCAATGGATGGGTCTCGCGTCTCTGCTGCGAGCCGCGCGCCGCGCTCGCGGTGCTGCATGAAATGCTGGCGCCGTACCTCGCGACGGGTCAGGTGCGGCTCCTGTTGCGACACTGCGCCATTGCGGCCGACATCGAACACGATCGCGTGCGCGCGGTGCTCGTGCGCCACATGGATGACGGCACCACGACGACGCTCGTCGCGCCGTATTTCGCCGATGCGACCGAACTCGGCGACCTGCTGCCGCTAACGCGCACGGAGTACGTGACCGGTGCCGAGTCGCGTGCACAGACCGGCGAGCCCCACGCCAAGGAGGAGCCTCAGCCCGATAACGTGCAGGGGTTCACGATGTGCTTTGCGATGGACTATCTCGCCGGCGAGGATCACGCGATCGAGCGGCCGCACGAATACGCGGCGTGGCGCGATGTCGTGCTCACCGCCGCGAATGGCGCGCCGTATCGCTTGGTGAGCTTCGAGGACGCCGACTCGCAGCGGATCGGTTTTGATCCCGCGGCGCGCAAGGGATTCTGGACGTACCGTCGCATCATCGACCGCGATCTCTTCGCGCCCGGCGCGTCCGCGAGTGACATCACCATCGTGAACTGGGCGCAGAACGACTACTCGTTCGGCTCGCTCATCGACGTGGCGCCCGACGTGGCGGCACGACACGTGGAACGCGCTCGCCAGCTCAGTCTGTCGCTCCTCTACTGGTTACAGACCGAGGCGCCGCGCCCAGATGGCGGTGCGGGGTGGAGCGGGCTGCGGCTGCGCCCCGACGTGGTGGGGACGCGCGATGGTCTGGCGATGCACCCGTACATTCGCGAGAGCCGCCGCATTCAGGCGGAGTTCACGGTGCTGGAGCAGCACGTGACCACCGAGGCGCGTCTGCGCGAGGCCGGACGTTCGTCGCGCGACGTGACGGCGGCCGCGTTCCGCGACTCGGTGGGGATCGGTCACTACAGCATGGACCTGCATCTCACGACGCGCGGTGACCGCGGCCGGTACGGCGATACGCTGCCGTTCCAGATTCCGCTTGGTGCGCTGATTCCGCAACGTGTCGAGAACCTGCTCCCTGCCGCCAAGAACCTCGGCGTCACGCACCTCACCAACGGCTGCTATCGGCTGCACCCGGTGGAGTGGAACGTGGGCGAGGCGGTAGGGAGTCTGGCGGCCTTCTGTCTGGCGAGACAGCGGCCGCCGCGCGCAGTGCGCGCAACGGCCGCGTTGCTGCAGGACTTCCAGGCGCAGCTGACGCGAGACGGCGTGCCGTTAGGGTGGCCGTCGCCGCTCCCCGCCTGAGTCGCTACTTCTTGAGCGACGTAATGACCGAGTCGACCGCCGTCAGGTAAGCGGTCACCAGCGCGCGCCGCGCGGTGACCGTGAACTCGGCGCCGCTGTTGGTGAGGAACTTCACCGGCACGTCCTCCGTAGCGGCGCGGAACTGGTTGTCCGGCACGCGCGCACCAAACGTGGAGGCGGGGGCACACTTGCCTTCCAGGCAGTTCTGTGCGTCGTTCGCGACCGTCACCGGGAGCGGTCGATTCAGCCCCTGCGCTTTCGACACGTCACGGCCGTTGGGGACGTCCACGCTGACCCACAGCCGGTGGTAGCGGTCCGGTGCTCCGTTGCGGCGCACCCACGTGCGGAGGCCGTACATCGGCTCAGCGGCGTTCCAGGCGACAATCTCCACAACCGACGCCGAGGTGAAGTCGCGGATCTGGATGACCGTGCCACCCTGTGCCGGCGTGGGGTGACTGTCGGCGGGACTCGCCACAAAGGCGAGCGCGGCGATGGCCGTGGCGTAAGCAACGAGGCGGGCGCCGGGACGACGCAGGAAGCGGGCGGGTGCCATAAGTCAGGATCCGATGTTGGTGTTGAGCAGAACGGCGCGCACCGGCGCGGCATCGAGGCCGCCAAGTTTCACCGGTGCGGCGACCAGGTAATACGCTCCCGCACCGACGCGCGAGAGGTCGAGATTTTCCAGAATGAACGCACCGCCGTCGAACAGCGCGTGATGCACGGCCAGGGTCTTGGACTCCCGGTCATCGACGCTGGGGCAGTCTACCGCGAGCAAGCGCAGCCCACCTGCCACCAGCGCCGCGGCGCACTCGGCGGTGAGTGCCGGCCATCCGGCCGGAAAACCGCCCGCCGCAATGCTCTGACCCGTCTTGAGCAGCAAGCGTGCAGGAGTCGATGCCAACCCGGCCGCGCGCAGCGCGTCCCGCGTGACCGCTTCGCGGCACTGACTCACGTCCACCACGACGGCGGGGCCGATGTACACCTCGAGCGGCAGTTGATCGCTCGGCGCTGCGCCGTCACGCACGTGCAGCGGCGCATCGGCGTGCGTGCCAACGTGCGGACTGGTGGTGATGGTCGAGAGGTTCACGCTCGCGCCGTCGGCCATGCGCCAGTTCCAGCCGCACGCAAACGGCGTGTCCCCGGGCCACTCGGGGGTTCCAGGCGCGAGGGTCACCGAGATATCGATCAAAACGTCTCCACCTGCAGCGCCATCAGGTCGTCCACCCGCATGGTCTCCTGCGTCCAGAACGGCTCGCCGTACGCGCACCGAATGAGCGAGCCGTAGTGGGCCGACTGATGACGGATGACGTCAGCCATCGGCTCGCCGGTGGGATAGACCTCGCCAGCCTGTGTGGCGCCGTCGAACTGCGACGCGAAGCAGGCGATGGCGGCGAGCTTGGTCTCGAAATCGGCGGAGATGTCCACCACGAAGGTCGGCTTCACGTGATCTTCGCGGTAGGTGATCGCGTGCAGCAACTTGCGCGGGCGGTGCGGCTCGCTGTCGGGATCGGTCTTGCGAATGCCCGCCATAAAGCAGGCGTCGCGCACGAGTTGCGCGGCCACGCGGTGGTCGGGATGGCGACCGCGCGGTGCCATCGTGATGACAATCGTTGGGCGCAGCCGCCGGATGGACGCCGCGAGGAGCTTGCGCGTCGCGGGGCGATTCTCGATCCCCGAGTCGGGAAGGGCGAGATTCTCGCGCACCGCGAGGCCGAGCACCGCGCCGGCACGTGCCGCTTCCTCTGCCCGCAGCGTGACCGACCCCTTGGTTCCCATTTCACCCTGGGTCAGATCGATCACTCCGGTGCGCCGTCCCTCGCGCGCCAGCTTGGCGAGCGTCCCGCCGCACATCAGTTCCGCGTCATCGGGGTGGGGAACGATGGCAAGGACATCCAGGGTGTCCATTGGGACTCGTGACCTGAGGGTGGCAGAAGGGCGGCGACCGGAGGCGCCGGCTCCCTATGGCGGGCGGCGGCGCGGCACGACACGCTATAAGCTACAGTCGCTCCACCCCGTCCGTCATCGGTGACGTTCAGCCGTCACCCACTCTCTACCCCGCCGCCGGCCGCCCGTGCCGTTACCCGCCCATACCATGCACACCATCACCACCCCCTCCGCGCCCATCCCAGCCGGTCACTACTCGCAGGCCGTCGTTCACAACGGCTGCGTCTACGTGGCAGGCCAGTTGCCCATCGTCCCCGGCCAGTCGGAGCACGTGGTGGGGACCATCGAGGAGCAGACGGTGCAGGTCTTCGCCAATGTGCGTGCGGTGCTCGAGGCGGCAGGGAGCGATTTGTCGCGCCTGTTGCAGGTGACCGTGTACGTGTCGGATATGGCGCTCTGGGGGCGGTTCAATGCCGCGTACGCCGCGCTGATGGGCGACCACCGGCCGGCGCGCGCCGTCGTGCCAGTAAACGCCCTTCACTACGGCTACCACGTGGAGGTCCAAGCGATCGCGGCGCTTCACGAGCCGGCACCGCGCCCGTGAGCACCTCGTCGGTCAGCGCCTGGCGCGGGCAGGTGGTCGTGGTGACCGGCGCGTCGCTCGGCATCGGCGCGGACGTCGCGCGCACGCTGGCCGAGCAGGGGGCGCGACTCGTGCTCGCCGCGCGAGACGCGGACCGGCTGGCCGCCGTGGCGGACCTCTGCCGGCGGGCCGGGGCCGAGGTGGAGGTGGTGGCGGGCGATGTGACGATCGAGGCGAATTGCCGCGCGCTCGTCGAGCGCGCCGTCAGCCGCTTCGGCCGCATCGACACACTCATCTGCAATGCGGGGCAGGCGATGTGGGCCCGCGCCGAGGCGGTGGAGGACTGGACCGTATACGAGCGACTGATGCGCGTGAACTACCTCAGCGCCGTGTACTGCACGCTGGCGGCATTGCCGCATCTTCGCGCCGCCAATGGACGGCTGGTCGCGGTCTCGAGTCTTGCGGGCAAGACCGGCGTGCCGATGCGCACCGGCTACGCCGCTGCGAAGGCGGCCCTCAACGGGTTTTTTGACTCGCTGCGCATTGAGTTGATGGGCTCCGGGGTCAGCGTGACGGTGGTCTGCCCGGGCTTTGTTGGGACCGGCTCACGGGCGCGCAACCTCGGGGGCGACGGCCAGCCGCTCGGGCGCAGCCCGGTGAACGAGGCGGCGATGATGAGCGTCGCCGCGTGCACGCGGCAGCTGCTGAATGCCGCCGAGCATCGAGACCGCGAGTTGGTGATGACGGCGAGGGCACGGCTCGGTATGTGGCTCAAGCTGATCTTCCCGTCGCTCGTCGACCGAATGGCGGCGCAGGCAATGGCGCGGGGACGCTAGCGCGGGAGCGACGGTCTCGGGTAGGGGGTCTCGTGAGTGCGCCGTGTGAGGCACGCATCCCCCAACGCAAACGGACAACGGTGCAGGCACCGTTGTCCGTTTGCGTTGAAGCAGTGGAACGGTTAGCGCGGCGGGCGCTGGCGGTTCTGCATCGCGGCAGCCATCGCCTCGAGGTTCTTGGCAAAGACGGCCTGCTGGTCCGGCGTCAGCGCGGCCTTGATTGCCTCGTTGCGCTTGTTCGTCAGTTCGGTGCGCTTGGCGCGTATCTCGGGGCTGCGCGGATCCGCGCCGGAGGCCTGAACCTCCTCCATCATCTTGCGGCTCTCGGCGCCAGAGGCGGCGATGATCTCATCGACCTTCGCCTTCTGCGCGTCGGTCAGCGTGATGCCCTGCATCAGCATCTCCATCTGCCGCTGGGCCATGCCCGGGCCGCCCGGCGCGCCGCCCGGGGGACCGCCCTGAGCCATCGCAGTCGAGGCGGTCAGCGCAATCGCCGCCGCGGCAAGAATCCGAAGTACCTTCATCCGTCCTCCGAGTGGTGTCGTCCCGGCGCCGGTCGCGCGGGCATCACGGTATTTACGACGGCCTCGACCGTTTCGTTAGCGCCCACGGGGAAGATCGGTAGCGCTGAAACCTTGTATGGGTGACGTTTGTAGTAAGCGGGGCTGCCCGTCTTCTCTGGGAAGCCCCCGTTCGGACTCCCCCAGCCCGCTCCCTTATGCGCGTCGTATCCGCCGCTCTGGCGGCCCTCGTCGGCTCGGCCGCACTCGTCGACGCCCAGCAACTGCCGGTCAAGCGCGCCGCCAAGCCCACACGGCCGGCGATCACCGCCGAAGACCTGATGTCCCGCTTGTACGCCTACGCGGATGACTCGCTGGCGGGGCGCGGCGCGGGGAGCGTTGGGCACGACAAGGCGACGGCGATGCTGGCCGGCTGGGCCAAGCAGATCGGCCTCAAACCAATGGGCGATTCCGGGACGTACTTCCAGTCGGTCCCCCTCACGCGCCGCACGTGGGAGGCGTCCCCGGTGGTGGTTGGCGACCGGACCTTCGCCTACCTCAAGGACTATGGCCTCTTCGCCCAGTGGGTGCCCAAGGGCTTCAATGGCGGCGATGTCGTGTTCGGTGGACTGATCGGCGACACGTCCGTGCACCTGACCGCGGACCACACGAAGGGCAAGGTGGTCGTCTTCGGCTACACGCCGGAGATGGCCGCCAAGGGCTTGCAGGTGCAGTTCACCTCGGCGCTCTCGCGGCCGGTGACCGGTGCGCTCGCTGTTGTGCTCCCGATGCTCGACGACGCGCCTGCCGCGGTGCGCGGCTACTTCATGCAGGCGGAGTCGGTGTCCTCCGCATCGGGAGGCGTGACGATGTCGCTACCGCCGGTTGTCGTCGCGTCCCAGGCGATGGCCGAGGCGCTCGTTGGCGGTCCGCTCGCCGCGGCGAAGTGGGGGAGCGCGACCGGGCGGTACACCGGCAAGGTCGAGCTCCGCGAGTCGCCGGCATCGTCGCGCAATGTGGTGGCGGTACTCGAGGGGAGCGACCCCACACTCAAGGGGCAATATGTGGCCATCGGAGCGCACAGCGACCACGTGGGCGTCCAGCGCGTGGTGGTCGATCACGACTCACTGCGGGCGCATAACCTAGAACTCGAGCGCCTCAAGATGGGGCTCAGTGAGGGCGCGTCGCCGACGCCGGCGCAGATCGCCGCAGTCAAGGTGAACGTCGATTCCCTGCGCATCATCCGGCGTCCGCGGCTCGACTCCATCTCCAACGGCGCGGACGATGACGGTTCCGGTTCGGTCGCGGTGGCCGAAATCGCCGAGGCGCTCGCGGGCGCGAAGGTGAAGCCCAAACGGTCGGTGCTGTTCGTCTGGCATATGGGCGAGGAGATCGGTCTCGTGGGCTCGGATTGGTACACGCGGTATCCAACGGTGGCTCGCGACTCGATTGTTGCGCAGCTGAACCTGGATATGGTCGGACGCGGACGCGTCGGCGATCTCAAGGGCGGCGGGCCGTCGTATCTGCAACTGGTGGGTTCGCGCCGGCTTTCCACCGAACTCGGTGACCTGGTGGAGACGGTCAACAAGATGCAGAAGCAGCCGTTCTCGTTTGACTACACGTTCGATGCCGCCGGTCACCCGGAGAACATCTACTGTCGCTCCGATCACGCCAGTTACGCGCGCTACGGCATCCCGGTCACGTTCTTCACCACGGGCTTGCACGCCGACTACCATCAGGTGACGGACGAAGCGCAGTTTATCGACTATCCGAAAATGGCGGCGGTGACGCAGCTGGTGCACGACGTCGCCGTTGCGGTGGGGAATGCCGATCATCAGATGCGCGTGGACAAGCCCAAGCCCGCATCGCCGACGGCGGCGTGCAAACAGTAGCGGCCTGCGTTCGGCCACCTTACCGGAGAATTGAGATGCGACCGTTGATCTTTGCCTGTCTGCTGGTCGCCTGTGGAGGGTCCAGCACCGCCCCGCAACTGGGCGAGAATGTCGAAGTGCGCCTGGGCGCGTCCGTGGAGATTCCAGGCGACACGACCAGCGTGCGGTTCACCGACGTGACGTCGGACTCGCGCTGTCCCACTGGCGCGCAGTGCGTATGGGCCGGCGAGGCCGTCGCGGTCTTCACCGTGGGGGGCAAAGACGTGGTGTCGCTGACCTGCTGCGGCAACGCGCAGAAGGCGACGGCCATTGTGCGCGGCAAACAATTGACTTTCGTGGCGCTCAAGCCGGCACCGGCGCTGGGTGGCGGACCGGCCAAGGCGGACTACGTCGCAACCATTCGCTTCACGAGCGCCAACGACTGACCGCCGGTGCGCTATTCGTAGCGCAGCGCCTCGATCGGATCCATCCGCGCGGCGCGGCGCGCGGGGAGCACGCCGAAGATCAACCCGATGCTCACCGAGACGGCCACGGCGATCAGCGTGAGCCCCCAGGGCGGGGACGCCTCGATGTTCAGCAGGCGCGTGGCGCCCTGACCTGCCACCAGGCCGACGACGATGCCGATGACGCCGCCGAACCCCGTGAGCGTGGCGGCCTCGACGAGAAACTGCATCAGGATATCGCGGCGCGTCGCGCCGAGCGCCTTGCGCACGCCAATCTCCCTCGTGCGGTCGGTGACGGAGACCATCATGATGGCCATCACGCCGATGCCACCGACCATGAGTGCCACCGACGCGAGCACGATCATCACCACAAAGAAGACACCGGTGATGCTGTTGAAGACATCGAGAATCTGATCCTGCGTGATCAGGTCGAAGGTGTTGCCGTCACCTGGGCGCAGCCGCCGCAGTTCGCGCAGGCGCACGGTGACTGCTTCCTGCGCCGCGGCCACCGAGATGCCGTCGCGCGGCTTGACGCCGATGAACAGCATGTTGGTCTTGTCGATCCGGTACGCGTGGTCGGCGAACCGGTAGGGGACCACGGCGCCGGTCTCCGCACCAGGCGGGGTGAAGATATTCGCCGGCGGCTCATACAATCCGATCACCTCGACGGGCTTTCCGGCGATGAGCATCGTCTTGCCCAGCGGATCGAGCCGGCCAAAGAGCCGTCGTGCATGCGATTCAAGAATGACCGCCACGGCCGCGCCTTTGCGCTCCTCCGACGGCGTGAACCAGCGACCGGCGGCGAGTCCGCCCCCCATCAGCAGGGTGAAGCCGTCGTCGGCGCCATACACTGTCGTGGGCTGCGTGCGCTCACCCTGATAGTCCATCCGCCCGATGATCTGGTTCCAGATGGCCCCGTACTGGATCTCCGGCAGGGCGGCGATGGCCGTCGCTTCATCGCCCGTCAGATCCGGTCGAATGCGCACCCACTTGGGCAGCGCTTCGGGATTCAGCGGCTGCTGGCTGAACACTTTCATCACGTAGAACGTGGTCGGCCCGGCGACTTCGAGCGTGTGCAGGATCTGCTCGCGCACGCCCTGCACGATGCTGGCCATCGTCATCACGGTGGCCACGCCGATCACGACCCCGAGCATCGTCAGCGCCGACCGCAGCTTGTTGGCGCGCAGATTGTCGAACGCGATGGTGACGTTCTCGTCGAGCGTGGTACGGCGCAGGAGGCGTTCGAGGAGCGGCATCTATTCCTGCCGCATCGCGGTGATGGGGTCGAGGCGCGCCGCTCGGCGAGCTGGGTACACACCAAAGAGCACGCCCACGCCCGACCCCAGCAGCAGGGCCGCGCCAACCGACCAGGCCGTGATGCGCGCGGGGAGCGGCGAGACCGTCGCCACGAGGAAGGCGAACACCCACCCCGAGAGCACGCCGAGCACGCCCCCGAGGCTCGACAGCACGATGGCCTCGGCCAGGAACTGCCGCTCAATGTCGCGGGCGCGTGCGCCCAGCGCCTTGCGAATGCCGATCTCGCGCGTCCGCTCGCTCACGCTCATCAGCATGATGTTCATGATCACGATGCCGCCGACGACGATGCCGATGGCGACCATTGCCGGGATGATGCTGAAGAGCACCTTCGTGAGCTGCTTCCAGAAGTCGACGAGCGCGTCCGCCGTCTCCACCGAGAACGTGTTTGGCGTGCCGGGCCGGAGCCGCCGATGCACGCGCAGCGCCTCTTCGGCGCGCGCCATCGCGGGCGCCACGTCGGCGGCCTCGTGCATTTTGACGCTGATGGTGGCGGTGAGGCGGCGGCCATACAGCGTTTCGTGATACGTCACCGGCAGCATCACGAAGCCGTCGAAGGATTGGCCGAGCACCTTGCCCTTGGGGGCCGTGACGCCGACGATCTCACAGCGCTGGCCGGCGACGCGCACCGATTGCCCAATGGCGTCGAGTCCCACGTCACCGAACAGCTTCTGCGCGATTTCGTGCCCCACGACGCAGACCGGGCGGCGCTGCAGCACGTCGACCGCCGAGATTGGCCGCCCTCGCTCGAAACGATAATCCTGCACGACCTGATATTCCGGCGTGACGCCGAAAACCAGCGCGTCGCCGATCACCTGATCGCGCCAGATCACGTCGCTCATCGGCGTCGGCCATCCGGAACTCAGCGCAACGGCCGCCGCATCGGGGAGCGCCGCGCGCACTGCGCCGGCGTCGGCCGCCGTCACCCGTGGGCGCCGCCGCATCCGCTCCCACTGTTCGTCATCGAAGAGCCCAATCTGCAGCGGGGTGCGCCGCACCTGGAACGCGTTGGCGCCGATCACGGCGCCGGCGATGTTCTCCTTGACGTACGCGTTCATCCCCTGGATGATGGCGACCACCGCCACAAGGAAGGCGACAGAGACGATGATGCCGAGCAGCGTGAAGAACGAGCGCAGCTTGTTGCCAAGGATCTCTCCCAGCGCGGTACCCAGCACGTCCGCCGACCTCATCGTGGCGTTACGCGCGGACCGCGCGGTGCACGGCGACCCACCCCGCGGCCAGGAAGACCGCGCCCGACCAATACGGCGCGGTGTAGGCCACGTGGTCGAAGACCGCGCCGGCCCAGGCCGGCCCAAGGATGGCCGTCAGGCTCGTGATCGCACCGTTCGCGCCGAAGAGCAGGCCCTGCTCCTCGGCGGTGCCGGCCTGCGACACGAGACTTTGTACGGTGGGGTTCACCAGCCCGGAGCCGATGGCGAGTATGCAGATCGCGGGGGAGAGCATCCATCCCACCGGCACCGCGGCCACGGCGGCCATGCCCACCACCATAATGGCCAGCCCATTGAGCAGCAGCGTGCGGTCGCTGAAGCGCCCCGCCAACCGGCGGATGAGAAAGCCCTGCATGAACGTGGCCGTGGCGCCGAGCACGGTGAACACCATCGCGTTCTGTGCCGGCGTGTACTTGAAACGGTCGAGCGTGTAGACGGCAAAGTTCGTCTGCAGGCTCATCATCGCGAAGCGCGAGAGAAAGATGCCCGTAAAGAGCCCGCGCAATTGTGCGGTGCTCACGGCCTTCATCAGCAGGCGAAACGGATTGAAGTCGCCCAGATGCAGCGGGTGCGCGCGCCGTCGCTCCGGCGCCAACGACTCGGGGAGCGCGAACCAACCGAAGATCGCGGTGGACAGCGCCACGCCGCCGGCCACCCAGGCGGGCGCCGAAAGGCTGATCTTTGCCAGCATCCCGCCGATCGACGGGCCCAGCACGAAACCGAGGCCGAACGCCGCGCCCACGAGCCCGAAGTTCTTGGAGCGGTCTTCGGGGCTGGAAACGTCGGCGATGTACGCCTGCGCCGCCGTCAGCGTGCCACCGGTGAATCCCGCGACGACGCGCGACACGAAATAGACCCACAGGGCGCCGCCAATGCCGAAGAGGGCATAGCCGATCGCGGCGCCGAACATGCCGATCACAAGCACCGGCCGTCGTCCGTGACGGTCAGACACCGCGCCGAGCAGCGGCGATGCGATGAACTGCGCCACGGAGAAGGCGACCGCCATCAGGCCGATGGTCAGCGCATCGTCGCTGTAGGGGCGCACGATGTACGGGACCACCGGCATCATGATGCCGGCGCCGATGATGTCGAGCAGGATCGTGACGAAGATGAACGTCAGCGCGCGCCGGCTGGTCGGCGGTGCGTGGGGAGACTGCATCCCTACAAACTACGAGGTCCGCACCTCACGGGAAACCGTGCGCCGGTCGCGCTGGTGCGCACGGATCACTCGTAGCGCAGCGCGTCCACCGGGTCCAGCCGCGACGCCTTGAGCGCCGGGAGCATGCCGAACCCAACGCCGGTGAGTATGGCCACGGCGAGCGCTGCCACCACACTGGCCAACGGCACCGACGCCGGAACGGACGGGAAGTTGGCCTTGATCGCCGCCGCCACCCCCGCGCCGATGAGGAGCCCGATGAACGCGCCCAGACTGGTAAGCGTGGCAGCCTCTACCAGAAACTGCCAGAGAATCGTCCCGCGCGTGGCACCGAGCGCCTTGCGCACGCCGATCTCGCGCGTGCGTTCCGTCACCGAGATCATCATAATGGCCACGACGCCCACGCCACCCACCAAAAGCCCGACCGCCGAGAGCGCCAGGCCGACCACGAAGATCGCGCCGAAGAGCTGGTTGAAGACCTCGAGCATCCGTTCCATGCCGATCAGGTAGAAGTTGTTCGGCTGGCTTGGATGGAGGCCGCGACGCCCGCGCAGGAGCGCCGTCACGGCGTCCATCGCGTCGTCCCGGTTGACCCCGGCGCGCGGCTTCACCTGAATGAGCATGCTGCGCCAGACCGGCATCTTCCGCCACGCGGTCATCATCGGCACCACGGCGCGCGGCCGGTCGGGGCCGCGGCCGTCCATCGCCTTCAGGAAGCCCGCCTTGGTGTGATACACGCCGATCACGCGGAACTGCACCGAGCCGATCATGATCTCCTTGCCGATCGGATCGCTGTCGCCAAAGAGCTGACTCTTCAGCGAGTCGTTCACGACGACCACCGGCGTGGCGGCGTCGTGCTCGGCCTCCGAGAACGAGCGTCCGGGGGAGACGTCGGCGATGTCGGTCAGGATCCAGTCGGCGCTCTGCGCGTCGATGCCGACGCCCTTCACCGTGCGGCTGCGATACGTCATGTCCTGCTGCGCAAACAGCCAGCCCATCGCGTGCTGCACCTCCGGGAGCTGGCGGATGGCGGCCCAGTCTTCCAGCGTGATGCGCGGATTGCGGCGGTCGGGACATCCCTCGTCGGTGCCGTCGCAGGAGTTCATCCCGATGCCGCGTCGGCGCACCTGGAACGTATTGGCGCCAAACTCCTCAAGGTCCTGCTGAAAGCTCTGGCGCACGCCGTGAATCGTGGCGCCCATCGCGACAACGACGAAGACGCCCACGGCAACGCCCGAAATCGTCAGCGCGGCGCGCACCTTGTTGGCGCGGATGGCATCGAAGGCGATGCTCACGCCTTCGAGCGACATCTTGACCTTATCCCAGAAGCGCATCTCAGGGCTCCCGTGGGGTGTCGGTGGGCGCGGCAACGTACCGGCGCATAGTGGCGGTCAACGCAGCTACTCCTGCCGCAGCGCAGCGATGGGGTCGAGCCGCGCGGCGCGCGTCGCCGGATAGACACCGGCCACGATCCCGACGCCTGCGCCCAGCGCCAGCGCGGCGAACACCGACCAGACGGCGACCGCCGCAGGGAGCGGCGTGGTGGCCTGCACGATCTTCGCCAGTCCAATGCCGCCGGCGATGCCGATGGCAGCACCGAGCACCGAAAGCGTCGCCGCTTCAATCAGGAACTGCGACAGGATGTCACCGCGCGTGGCGCCGAGTGCTTTGCGAATGCCGATCTCGCGGGTCCGCTCGGCGACGGCCACGAGCATGATGTTCATGATGACCAGGGCGCCGACGATCAGCCCGATGGCCGGGAGCGCGGTGCCAAAGACCACCATCTTCGCTTTCAGGCCGCGGAAGAACTCCATGGCCGAGTCCTGAGTCTCCAGCGCGAAGTTGTCGGGCTTGCCCGGGGGAAGGTGCCGGGCGCCGCGCAGCACTTCGCGGGCTGCTTCGATCCCCTCATAGACCAGCTCGAGCGAGGGTGCCTGCACGAGCAACGACTCGATGTCGCCGCGTGGGCGCAGCACGCGATGCATCGGCGTGGTCCATGGCGCGATGGCCAAGCGGTCCATCGAGAACCCGAAGACCGAGCCCTGCTTTTCAATGACGCCGATGATCTGGTACGGCGTCCCCTGAATGCGGAGTTCACGCCCCACGGGGTCGAGGCCAGGGAAGAAATGCTCGCCCACCTCTACGCCGATCACCAGCACGCGGGAGCCGGCCTGGACTTCCTGTGGCGTGAACGCGCGCCCGTTGGTGATGCCGAACTTCTTGATCTGGAAGTAATCCGCCTCGGTCGCCACCGCCTGCACCTGGCGCGGCCGCCCTTCGCCGCCGGTGGCGTAGACGAAGTTCTCGTTGGTGATGGCCGCGCGAGATCCCGGCGGAATGGTCGCGCGGACGAGCTCAACTTCCGCGGCGAAGATGCGGGGCCGGCGCTGATACTCCCGCCAACTCTCCTCGGTCTCGTTCGGCGTGAAGTCGGGCCGGCGGCGGAAGTTGTACGTGTTGACGCCGATGATCTTGCCGGCGAAGTCGTTTTCGACGTACTGGCTCATCCCCTCAACAATCGAGACGACGGCGATGAGGAACATCACGCCGATCATCACACCGAGCAGCGTGAAGAAGCTCTTGAGCTTCTGCACGCGGATGGTGTCGAGGGCGAGGCGGACCGCTTCGAGGAAGGGCACACCTGCCGTACGGGGCGGGGCCGGCGCGGGTTTCGCCGGGCGCGAGTTTCACGCGGCGCAAGTTGTGCCCGGTGCGCGCCCCCGCGCCCGCGACCTACCCGCTACTCGTAGCGCAGCGCATCCACGGGATCCAGACGCGACGCGCGCGCGGCCGGCAGCATGCCAAACAGGACGCCCGTGACGGCACTCGCCCCGAGGGCGGCCACGACCGCCATCGGCGGCACCGACGCCGCGATGGGCGTGTACATCCGCACCAGCATGGCGACCCCCCAACCGACGAAGAGTCCAATGGCTCCGCCGATGCCGGTCAGCGTAATCGCTTCAATCAGGAACTGCCACAGGATGGTGCTTCGTGTGGCGCCCAGCGCCTTGCGCACGCCGATCTCACGGGTGCGCTCAGTGACCGAGATCATCATGATGGCCACCACGCCCACGCCGCCGACGATCAGCCCGACAGCCGACAACGCGATCATCACCAGGAAGAACATCCCGAAGATCTTGTTGTAGGTGTCCATGATCTTGTCCTGCGTGATGATCGCGAAGTTCGACGCCCGTGCGGGGCGCAGGCCGCGCGATCCGCGTAGCGTGGCGGTCACATCGTCAATCAATTCCTCCTGCGGGTAGCCCTCGCGCGGCTTGACGGCCAGCCCCATGTCCCGGATCTGCACGTTCAGGTGTCGGCCGAGCGATTGAATGGGAATGACGACCTTGGACCGGTCGCCGCCGCCCGACAGGAAGCTGGCATTGTCGCGATACACGCCGATCACCGTGAACGGCGTCCCGTTGACCATGATCTCCTTGCCGAGCGGGTCGCTCTCGCCGAACAGGCGCTCCTTGGTGACCGTCGTCAGCACGACCACGCGCGCCGCGGCGCGCGCTTCCTGCTCGGTGAAGGCGCGCCCCTCCATCATTTCGGGAGCGCCGAAGGTCGACCAGTTGCCGGTATATGACTCGATCGACGCCGACGGCAGTTGGCGATCGCGGTACTTCACCGCGCCACCCCAATACATGGCCGCGCCCACCGCTGCCGAGCCCTCGAGACGGTTCAGCGCCTCCATCTCGGCAAACGTGATGGGCGGGTTCGACAGCCACTTGCAAGTGTCGCCGGTGCCGTCGCAGGCCTCGAACGTGATGGGGTAGCGCTGCACGTAGAACGTCGTCGGGCCGGTGGACTCGAGGTCCTTGGCGACGCTCAGGTTGATGCCGTGCACGGCGGCCGAGATCACCACGACGACGAAGACGCCGACGGCGATGCCGAGAATCGTCAGGGCGGCGCGCACCCGGTTGGCTTTGAGCGCGTCGAGGGCAATGCGAACTCCCTCGAGAATCTGGTCGGCGCGTTGCGAGAAGGCGGTCACGATTACTCCTGTCGCAGCGCGGCGATGGGATCGAGCATGGAGGCGCGGCTCGCCGGGTAAACACCGCTGATGATGCCGACGCCGGCGCCGAGCGCCACGCCCACCGCCACCGACCACGGCGCGACCGTGGCGGGGAGCGGGCTGACCGCCGAAATCAGCTTGGCGAGCCCGATGCCGAGTGCCACGCCCAACGCGGCGCCAACCGTGCTGAGCGTTGCCGCTTCAATCAGGAACTGCGTCAGGATGTCGGCCCGCCGAGCGCCGAGCGCTTTGCGGATGCCGATCTCGCGCGTCCGTTCGGCGACCGCGACGAGCATGATGTTCATGATGACGATGGCGCCCACGACGAGCCCGATGGCCGGCAGTGCGATGCCGGCGAGCACGAGATAGCGCTTGATCTTGTTCCAGAACTCGAGCGCGCTTTCCGCCGTTTGCACCGAGAAGTTGTCGGGCTGTGCCGGGCGGAGCTTGTGGCGGGTCCGCATCACCTGGCGGACGCGCTCCTGCGCCTCGGTCATCTGTGAGGCCGTGGGCACCTGCACGATCACGGCGTCGATGATCTGTGGCACGCGGTTGAGCAGACGGTGCACCGGTGACTGCCAGGGCGCGAACACCTGGTTGTCGAACGAGATGCCGATGGCGCTGCCCTGCGATTCGAGCACGCCGACCACGGTGTAGGGCAGTCCGCCCATCCGCAGCTCACGTCCGACCGCGCTGAGGCCCGGGAAGAGCCGCTTCACCACGTCCTGGCCGATGATCACGACCGGGGTTCCCATCTCGAGTTCTTGCGGCGTGAACTCGCGTCCTTCGACAATGACGAAGCGGCGGATGGCGAAGTAGTCGCCTTCGACGGCGCTGATCTGCGCGTTGCGCGGGCCGCCGGAATAGCGGGACGAGATCGGCAGGGTGTTGTCGCTCACCACGGCCCAGCGTGTTCCGGCGGGAAGTGCGTCCACGACCGGCCGCACATCGTCGTGATAGAGGCGAGGGCGGCGGCGGTACTCCTCCCAGACCGAGGGGTCCATGTCGCCCATGTTGATGTTCGGACGATGACGGAGCTCGAATGAGTTCACCCCGATCAGCTTGCCGATCAGGTCCTTCTCCATATATCGCCCCATCCCCTCGACGATGCTGACCACGGCGATCAGGAACATCACGCCGATGCAGACACCGAGCAGGGTAAAGAAGCTCTTCAGCTTCTGTGCGCGGATGGTGTTCAGCGCGAGGCGAATCGCTTCGATGAAGAGCATGGGTTCATTACGGCGGTGGGGCGGGGAGGGTTTCGAGAAACGGCAGATGGGAGATCGGAGACGGGAGACCGGGCAGGGGATGGGCCAGAAACGGCTGCGGGGGCTGAGAAGCACGAAAAAGCGGCTCCCAAAGGAAGCCGCTCATCGTCCTGCTTTCAGCGCACAGCGGGCGCCTATCCCACCACGCCACCCTTCGCAACGATCGCCGAGGCGTGCTCTTCGAGGAAGCGCTCGCGGCGCGTATCACTGGACACCTGACCATCGTGCAGGGCCACGACGCGGCGGGCGTGCGCGGCGATGTCCTGTTCGTGCGTCACCATAATGACCGTCTGCCCCTGATCGGCGAGCGACTCGAAGACCTTCATAATCTCCTGCGAGGTCTGCGAATCGAGGTTGCCGGTGGGTTCGTCGGCCAGCAGGATCGACGGCTTGTTGACCAGGGCGCGCGCGATGGCCACACGCTGACGCTGGCCGCCCGACAGTTCGTTGGGCTTATGATGCATGCGGCTGGTCAGCTGCACGCGATCGAGCGCCTCGGCGGCCGTCTCGCGGCGCTGCTTGGCCGACATGCCGGCGTAGACGAGCGGCAGTTCAACGTTGTGCAGCGCCGTGGCGCGGGGGAGCAGGTTGAACGTCTGAAAGACGAACCCGATCTCCTTGTTCCGGATGCGGGCCAGCTCATCGTCCTTCATCGACGACACGAGCGTGCCGTTCAGCCAGTACTCGCCGGCCGACGGGGTGTCGAGGCAGCCAATGAGGTTCATCAGGGTCGACTTGCCCGAGCCCGAGGGGCCCATGATGGCGACGTACTCATTGCGGCGGATGGCGATGTCGACACCCCGCAGCGCGCGCACGATTTCGCCGCCCATATCGTACTCGCGCTTGATGCCGCGCGTGACGATGACCCAGTCGCGCCCGGGGGTGGCCCCGGTCTGCGCGGTGACCGCCTGGCGTTCCGCCGTGGTGCTGAGCGGGACTTCCCCTTCCGTGAACTGACTCACGACTTCTTCTCCCCGGGCTTCTGCTCCGGCTGCTTGGCTTCCTTCACGATGGCGCCGTCCTTCAGCTCGCGAATGGCCTGATAGGTGCCACCAACAATGCGGTCGTTGTCCTTGAGGCCGGTCAGCACTTCAAAATACTTCTCGCCGGCGATCCCTACCTTTACGGGCCGGAACGTCACTTTGTTGGTCCCGTCGACCACGAAGACCCCTTCCACGTCCTTCTTGCCCACTTGCTTGACTGGGGCCTTGCTGTTGGGGACCGAGTCTCCGCTCTTCAGCTCTTCGTTTTCGCGCACGGTCAGCGCGATGATCGGGATCGCCAGCACCTGCGTGCGCGTGTCCGTGATCACCTTGGCGGTGGCCGAGAAGTCCTGTCGCGTGTCGGTGGGCGGATTGAGCAGGCGGATCTTCACTTCGTAGTCGATCGCCTGGTCGCCCTGGCCCGTCGCCGCGCCCTTGACCGAGCTCTGGCTGATTTCGACCACCTTGCCGATGAAGGTCGTGTCGGGGAAGGCGTCGATCTGCACCACGGCCGAGTCGCCAAGCGAAATGCGCGACACGTCGGTCTCGTCGACCTTGACCTTCGTCTCGAGCACGCTCATATCGGCGATCGTCATCAGCGTGGCCGCGTCCTTGTTGAACGTGCCCTGCACGGCGGTTTCACCGTTCTCGACGTTCAGTCGCGTCACGCGCCCGGACATCGGGGCGTAAATGTTGGTGCGCGAGAGCTGCCACCGCGCGTCCTTCAGCGTCGCCTCGCCCTGCTTCACCGACTCCTGCGCCGCCTCGAACAGCGCCTGGCCCACTTCCATCGACGTCTTGAGCTGTTCCAGCTGCTCGTCGCTGATAAGTGTCGGGTTGGACTTCTTGATTTCCGCCGAGCGCTGGTAGGTCTTGGTGGACTGCTGCAGGTTGGCCCGCGCCTGCGCGAGTCCGGCACGCGCGTTGGCGAGCGCGGCTTCGGCGCGCTGCACCTGGCTTTCGAACTGCTGCGGGTCGATCTGCAGCACGAGCTGCCCCTTCTTGACCACGTCGCCCATCTTGACGTTGAGCGCCACGATCTTGCCGGTGATGTCGGCCGAGAGGTCAACCTTCGTACGCGGCGTCACCTGACCCGAGGCGGTGACGGAGGCCACGAGGTCGCGCTTCTGCACGGCTTCGATGCGGACTTCCGTCCCCTTCTTCTTCGACTTCTGCATCTGCAGGTAGCCGATGCCGGCCACGGCCAGGACGCCGACGCCGATCACAATCCACTTGGTACGCTTGGTCATGGTCAGTCTCTGTTAGCGGAGGGGACGGCCCACCGCGTTTTCGAGCGCGGCCCAGGCACGGTGATAGTCATAGATGGCGCCGATCCGGTCGGTCGAGGCCCGTTCGTACTCGTTGCGGGCCTGCACCAGTTCCACGAAGGTGCTGATGCCCACGCGATAGCGCTCCTGCGCCAGCGTCAGCGCTTCCAGCGCGGCCGCCGCGTTCTGCTCCTGCAGCCCCACGGTGCGATGCGCCGCCTGCAGTGATGACCAGGCTGACGTGACGTCGGCGGTCATCTGCAGCTCCTGGCGGCGCACTTCGAACCGCGCGTTGTCGCGCGCGATCTGCGCTTCCTGCAGCCGCTGCTCACGGCCGAACCGGTCGAAGAGCGGCAGCGAGACGCTCAGCGACAGGTTGTACGGGCTCGACGTGAAGTCAAACGGGAACGTGTTGTTGGCGTCGCGGATCGCCTGCGCCTGCGTGGGCGTGAACTGCATCGCGCCACACTTCGCGGCGATCGAGCTCAACCCGGCGCCGCGCCGCAGCGAATCCGTGCTGAAGCAGCTGGCCTGACTGGAGAGCATGCTGTTCTGCGCCTGCGCCACCAGCACTTCGGCGTTCTTGTATTGCGTGGAGTACCCGCCCAGCTGGGCTCCCACCGAGACCGTCGGCGCGTACGCGCCGCGGGCCGACTTGACCCCCTGCGCGGCCGCGTTCTGCCGCGACTGATACCCCTGCAACGTCGGGTTGCTCTTGCGGGCGATGTCCATCAGCTGCCCCAGCTCGAAGGCCGGCGCGGTCACCGCCGTCAGCGGCAACAGCGTCACCGGCCCGGGACGAGCGACCCCCAACTGCTGGAAGAGCTTCACCTGCTCCACCTCGGCCGTGTTACGGGCGCGGAGCGCCGCCACCTGCTGCTGGCCGATGGCGACTTCGGCGCGCTTCACGTCGAGCGAGGTGCCTGAGCCGACATCGACGCGGGCTTTGGCCAGCGCGAGGTCGAGCTGCACCTTCTTGAGCAGCGAGTCCTGCAGCGCGGCACTGGCCACGCTCTGCAGGGCCGTGAGGAACTGATTCACCACGGCCCCCCGGAGCCCGACCTCGGAGGCGGCCACGTCGGCTTCGGCGGCGTCCATGTTGGCCTTGGCGCGGCGGAGCTCCATCACCGTCGAGGCCGACATGCGGGCGTTGAAGTTCAGCCCCCAGTTGCTCGAAATGATGTCGGAGGTGGCGCCGAAGGCCACGCCACCAAAGACCTCAGGTTTGCCTTGGCGGTAGCCGGCGCCGAACGACGCGTCGGCGCCAGGGAGGAAGGCCCCGTAGGCCGAGCGCAACGCCAGCGCGGCGCGGGTGCGCCCGCTCAGTTGCTGCTGATAGACGGGGTTGTTCTTCTTGGCGATTCCGATGGCGTCATCGAGCGTCAGGGTGCTCGGTGTCGCTGTCTGTGCGCCTGCC
Organism: Gemmatimonadota bacterium; assembly: GCA_031127085.1. Lineage (GTDB taxonomy): Bacteria > Gemmatimonadota > Gemmatimonadetes > Gemmatimonadales > Gemmatimonadaceae > PNKL01. The sequence continues at coordinate 22,307 of JARIEY010000030.1, forward strand.
GACACGGCGAGGCTGGAAACGACAAGGGCGGTCAGGATATGTCGCATGGGCTGGGCATCCAATCGTTGGGTCCGACGGGCCGTACGAGGCCATTCCACAAGGAGTTTCAAAACGCCACACAGGCCCGGGGACCTGCAGCGGCCCCCAGGCGGTCCAACACCGTCCACCACAGGACTTCGCGGGTTAGCGGG
>JARIEY010000031.1 GCA_031127085.1 Gemmatimonadota bacterium
GGATGACGTCGAGCATGGCGAGCGCGGCGAGCAGCAGGAGGTTCGCCATCCCGAACAGGAGCCAGGGGTTGGCACTGACCGATCCGAAGAGCGTTCCCGTGAGACCGGCTACCAGCCCGAGCGTGGAGTAGACCAGGGCGAGCCCAATGACGTAGGCCGAGGTGAGCGCGAGCGCACGGCCTCGCCGTGGGGCTGCCCCGGTCGATCCGCCGCCGACAATGGCCGCCGTGATGGGAATCATTGGGTAAATGCACGGCGTGAGACTCGTGAGGACGCCAGCGGCGAAGAGCACCGGAATGGCGGTGATGGGGCTCTGCGACAGGCGGTCGGCTAGGGTTGCGAAGTCCACGAGGGGAAGGGAGCAGGGTGTGGGAAGGGGAAGGGGAAGCGGGATTCGCGATTGGTCTACACTAGGCGGTGGGGGGCGTCTTGGCGAGCGGAAGAGGTTATTTTTCATGATTCCCCCCGCACCCCCTCCAGCGAGCGTCTGATCGTGGCCCCACAGTTCATCTATGTAATGAAGGGACTGCGCAAAGTGGTTCCCCCACAGCGCATCATCCTCGACGATATCTGGCTGTCGTTCTATCCCGGGGCCAAGATCGGCGTGATTGGGCCCAATGGATCGGGCAAGTCGTCGCTGTTGAAGATCATGGCCGGGATCGACCAGGAGTTCCAGGGTGAGGCGTGGCCGCACAAGGGGACGCGCATCGGCTACCTGCCGCAGGAGCCGCAGCTCGACGAGACGCTCGACGTGCGTGGCAACGTGGAGCTGGCGCTCAAGGAGCAGCGGGCCGCGCTCGACCGGTTCAACGCGATCGCCATGGAGTTCGCGGAACCGATGGACGATGCCAAGATGAACGCGCTGCTCGAGGAGCAGGGGAAGCTGCAGGAGTACATCGACCACCACGACCTGTGGAACCTCGACAACAAGATCGAGGTGGCGATGGACGCGCTGCGCCTGCCGCCGCCGGACGCCGATGTGAAGATCCTCTCGGGCGGCGAGAAGCGTCGCGTAGCGCTGTGCCGCATTCTGCTGGAAGAGCCCGACATGCTGCTGCTGGACGAACCGACCAATCACCTGGACGCCGAGTCGGTGGCGTGGCTGGAGCATCACCTGGAGCGGTTCCCCGGGACGGTGGTGGCGATCACGCACGATCGCTACTTCCTGGACAACGTGGCCAAGTGGATTCTGGAGCTCGATCGCGGCCGCGGCGTGCCGTACGAAGGGAACTACAGCGGGTGGCTGGAGCAGAAGCGCGCGCGTCTGGCGATTGAAGAGAAGCAGGCCGGTCAGCGGCAGAAGACGCTGGCGAAGGAACTCGAGTGGGTGCGGATGTCGCCGAAGGCGCGGCAGGCCAAGAACAAGGCCCGTCTGCAGAACTACGAAGAGATGTTGAGCGAGGCGCAGCAGGAGAAGATCACCCAGAACGAAATCGTCATCCCGCCGGCGCCGCGCCTCGGCAACGACGTGGTGATCGCCAAGAAGCTCAAGAAGGGGTACGGCGACAAGCTGCTGTTCGAGGATATGTCGTTTGACCTGCCACGTGCCGGCATCGTGGGGATCATTGGTCCCAACGGCGCGGGCAAGACGACGCTGTTCCGGATGATCACGGGAACGGAGACGGGCGATGCGGGCGAACTAAAGATCGGCGAGACGGTGCAGGTTTCGTATCAGGACCAGAACCGCACGCTCGAAGGGAAGCGCACCGTTTGGGACGAGATGACCGGCGGACGTGAGATGCTGCAGGTGGGCAAGAAGGAGATCAACTCACGCGGCTACTGCTCGGCGTTCGGCTTCAAGGGGGCGGACCAGCAGAAGCTGGTGGCCAACCTCTCGGGCGGTGAGCGCAACCGACTGCATCTCGCCAAGACGCTGATGCAGGGCGGCAACCTGCTGCTGCTCGACGAACCGACCAACGATCTGGACGTCGACACGCTGCGCGCGCTGGAAGAGGCCGTACTCGATTTCTCGGGCTGCGCGGTGATCATCTCGCACGATCGCTGGTTCCTGGACCGTGTGGCGACGCATATCCTGGCGTTTGAAGGGGAGTCCGAGGCGGTCTGGTTCGAGGGGAACTTCGAGGCGTACATCGAGGACTTGAAGAAGCGGAAGGGGCCGGACGCGGATCAGCCGCATCGGATTAAGTACAAGAAGCTTGTTCGCTGACGCGCGCTCGCGCGTCACAGGCATTCGCCGCGAACTCTCACGGAGGCCCCCCGCTTATGGATGTCACGCCGATCGACCCGCAGTGTGATCTTCTGCTGGAGCGCGTGCTTCCCATCTCCGTGGATGCCGCGTGGCGGGCGTGGACGGAGCCGGCGTTGCTGATGCAGTGGTTCACGCCGGCGCCGTGGAAGACGGTTGCGTGCGAACTCGACCTGCGCCCTGGTGGCGTGTTCGCGACAGTGATGCAGTCGCCCGAGGGAGAGCAGTTCCCGAACACGGGGTGCATTCTCGCCGTCTCCGCCCCGCATCTCCTGATTTGGACCGGCGCGCTGTTGCCAGGCTTCCGGCCGCGCACAAATACCGAATCGGCCACCGTGCCGTTCCTTCTTACGGCGCGCATTGAGTTGGCACCGCACCCCGAGGGCGTGCGGTATCGGGCGACAGCCATCCATGCGGACGCCGCTGCGCGCACGGTGCACGAAACGATGGGTTTCCACGCGGGATGGGGAGCGGCCGCCGATCAACTGGTCGCGCTGATGATGCAGCGCTGATGCAGCGCTGACGCAACGCTGATGACACCGCCGCTCACGCACCGGCTCGCCACGCCCGACGACCTCGACGCGTTGCGCGCGCTGATGGCGGCGGCGATCGACGAGCTGCAGAAACCGTTTCTCGATGCCGCGCAGATTGCGTCGAGCCGCACGATCATGGGGCTCGATACGCAGCTCATCGATGATGGCACGTACTTCGTGATCGAGGCCGAGGGCGCGCTGGCGGGGTGCGGCGGCTGGAGTCGTCGCGCCACGCTCTACGGTGGCGATCAGACGCCGGGGCGCAGTGCAGCGTTGCTCGACCCAGCCATCGACGCGGCACGCACGCGGGCGATGTACACGCATCCCTCCTTCACGCGGCGCGGCGTCGGGCGGCTGATTCTCTCGCTCTGCGAAGACGCCGCGCGCGCCGAGGGTTTTGCGCGCATGGAGTTGATGGCGACGATGGCCGGCGTGCCGCTCTATCGGGCGTGCGGATACGAGGCGATGGAAGAGGTGCTCGACGCGCGCGGCGGCGCTGCGGTGCCGTTGCTGCGGATGGGCAAGTCGATTGCGCTGCCCGCTTCGCTCAGCGGGGAGGATCCGCCGGCGGTGCGTGCGTAGGGTCGGTTTCCTCGGGGGCGACCAGCGTGGCCGCACAGGAACTGCAGATGCCGTGGCTGAACGACGCTTCGGATCGCGCGGAGACGTAGGACTCCACGCTCTCCCAGTACCCCTCGTCGTCGCGCACCTTCTTGCACCACGCGCAGATGGGGATGAGCCCCTTGAGAGTGCGCACTTCCACGAGCGCCGTGCGCAATTCGTCGTTGGCCTGCGCCAGCTGGGCGTTGGCCTGTTCCACCGAGGCTGCGTGCATCCGCACCTTGCGGCCGTAATACGCGGCGATCGCCAGCAGCCCGGCGGCGGCGAGCAGTGCCAGTGAGCCGAGGGTGATGCGACGGCGCAGTTGGTCGTTCTCGCGCAGTTGCCGTTCGGTTGCCGCGCGCGCCTCCATCACCGCAATTCGCTTGGCCGCTGTCTGATTGAAGATGGTGTCGCGCAGCGCCTGATATCCGTGCAGGAACGGCAACGCGGCCGTGGGAGTCGACGAGCTTTCCTCGAGCGCCGCGCTCTGTCGGAGCACCTCGAGGGTCAGCATGCGAGTGCCGACGCGCCGTGACGCATCGAGTGCGCGGGCCAGATACCGACGGGCACGATCCGGATTGCCGAGTGCGTGGTAGGCTTGGCCCAGCAGCAACGCGGAGCGTGCAATGCCGTCGTCGGCCTGCAGTCGCACGCTGGCGGCGAGCAGTGAGTCGAGCAGCGGGAGCGCGGCGGCCGCGCGCCCCCCACGGAGCAGCAGCGTGGCCGATGTTTCGCTGTTGAGCGACCAGACGCTGACAGAATCGGACGGCGTGAAGCGCGCGCTGGCGCGTTGATACGCGGCGATGGACTGCGTGAGCTGCGTGCGGGCGCCAAGGAGATCGCCTGCATCGATGTTGAGCGCGGCCAGACTGTTCAGCGCGTAGCCCAGCGGCACCTGGCTGTCGATCTTGGTGGCAATGGTGATCGCCTCATCGAAGACGGCGCGGGCGCGATCGTACTGTCCCCAGTCGTGGTACGTCTTGCCGATGTTCGTGAGCGTGCGAGCGACGCCGAGGCTGTCGTGCTGCTCGCGTCGCAGTTCGCTGGCCTGGGTGAAGGCGTCGAGCGCCTGCTCGTAGATGCCAAGCTGATAGTACGCGGCGCCGATGCTGTTGAGCGTGCGGCCGAGTCCCTGGCGGTCGCCGATGAGCGTGCGCAGGGTGCGGGTGTGTTCCAGATGCACCAGCGCGCTGTCGTATTGCCGGCGTCGCCAGTACTCGATGCCCATCGTGTGGAGCGCGAGTGCCAGCACGGTGGAATCGGCCGATTGCTCGGCGAGTTGCACCGCCCGCCGATGCGTCGGGAGGACCTGCTCAGGCAGGCCAGCGACACGCAGCGCTTCGGCCCAGTCGATGGCCGCCGTTGCGCGCTGGGATGGCGTGCCGGCGCCATCGACCAGTGCGCGCAGCGAATCAAGGATGCGCGTCTGGCCCGCCGTGACAGCTGGCGATGCGGGTGTCGTGCCGCTCTGCGCCGCCAGTGGCGAGCGCGCGACGATGACCCCGAGTAGAAGCAGCGCGAGAGACTGAGACAGACGCATCCACCAAAGATACGCGGTTGGCTGACGAACGGCCCGTCTTGCTTTACGTACGGTGGTCGCTCGACCCGTCGTGCGGGTGCGCGGCCTGCCGACTATTCTTTGGCATGCGCTTCTCCTCCCTGACCACCCGAATTGCCGGCGAAGGCGCCGACGCGTGGATCGTGCACGACCTGGCCATGTTGCGGCGTGAGCGTGGCGAGGACATCATCGCGTTGTCTATTGGCGATCCGGACTACGAGACGCCACGGACGATTCGCGAGGCCGCCCTGCGCGCCATCCAGGGCGAGCGTACGCACTATTCGCCCATTCCGGGCGAGACGGCCCTGCGCGAGGCGATTGCCGTGGAGACGCAACGCACGTGGGGGCTGTCGGTGCAGCCGGAGCAGATTACGGTCTTCCCGGGCGCGCAGGCAGCGCTGTACGCGCTGGCGCAGTGCCTGCTGGATGCCGGCGACGAAGTGATCGTGCCCGATCCTTCCTATGCGACGTATGAGGCGTTGTTGCGCGCGCCGGGCGCCGTGATGGTGACTGTGCCGCTGCGTCCCGCGCAGGGCTTCCATCTTGATCCGGACGTGGTGGCCGCGGCTATCACCCCGCGCACGCGCGGCCTGCTGCTCAACTTTCCGCACAATCCCACGGGCGCCTGTCTTTCGCCTGACACCGCGGCCGCTGTGGCCGACCTCTGCGCGCGGCACGACTTGTGGTGCATTGCCGACGAAGTCTACGCCGGGCTCGATCAGGCCGGGCGGCACTGCAGTCCGATGACTCGGCCGGGCATGCTCGAGCGCGGAGCGTTGGTGTCGTCGTTCTCCAAGTCGCACGCGATGACCGGGTGGCGTTGCGGGTGGACCGTGACATCGGCGGCGCTCGCGGTGCATCTGGAGCGCGTGGCGCGGGCGATGTTCTTTGGCGTGTCGCAGTTCGTGCAGGATGCGGCGGTGGCGGCGCTGGCGGACGTGGACGGCGAGGCGGCCGCGATTCGCGCGTCGTATGTGCGTCGCGCGGGGGTCGTGGTGGAGGCGTTGGCCGCCGCGCCCGGCCTGGTAGTGCGCGCGCCGGATGCGGGGATGTATGTCTTTGCGGATGTGCGCGGCACCGGACGCGACGGCAAGCAGTTTGCGCGCGGCCTGCTGGACGCCGAGGGCGTGTCGGTGACACCCGGCGAGGGCTTTGGGCCGAGCGGTGCCGGCCACGTGCGCATCACCCTTGGGGTGGATGACGAACTTCTGCGCGAAGCCTGCCGTCGGATCGTGCGTTACGCGGTGGCGCTCGCGGGAGCGCCAGTGCCGGAGGTGGCAGTACCGGACCTTTCATCCACGGAGTGAGTCGATGGCCCCCCGAATGCTCTTCGTCAATCTGGCGGTGCAGGACCTGCCGCGCGCGCAGGCGTTTTTCACGGCGCTGGGCTTTTCGTTCAATCCGCAGTTCACCAACGATGCCGCCGCGTGCATGGTCATCAGCGACCGCGCCTTCGTGATGTTGGTGACGCGCGAGATGTTTGGTCAGTTCACGACGCGGCCGCTGGCCGAGCCTCAGCAGGTGACGGAGGGGCTCTACGCGCTGTCGTGTGACGATCGCGACGAGGTGGATCGGTTGGCGCAGATCGCCCTGGAAAACGGCGGGGCAGCCGCGATGCCGCCTCAGGACCACGGATTCATGTACTCGCGGTCGTTTTACGACCTGGATGGGCACCACTGGGAGGTGTTCTGGATGGATCCGGCGCACATGCAGAGCGAGTGAGCGCGGGGACGAGCGCTGAACCCCGCCGCTGTCGAACCGGCCGCGAAATGCCGATAATCAATTCGGTTCGTTTCGTCTTCCGGGCGGTGCATGCGCGACCCACGAGAATCCACCACACGTTCCGCGATTCGCGGATCTTTCGTGCCATTAATGCCGCTGCTGGCGCTGTGCCTCGGGTTGCAGGGGCTAGCCGCCCAATCTCCGGTTTCGAATCCAACGATCACAGCGCTACGCACGCAGGCCGACTCCGTGCAGCGCACGGTGGCGGGTGAGGCGACCCGCGAGCAGGCGGCTGTCCTGGCCACTGCGTATCAGCGGCTCGGTGACGCCCATCAGAAGGTGCGCAATGACTCCGATGCCGTGGCGGCGTACCGGCGCGCGGTGCGCTATGCCGGCCTGGCCCACGATTCCACCACACTGGCCGGGTCACTCTCGGGGCTGGGGCTCGCGCACTGGCGGGTGAATCGCTACGACAGCGCGCTGGTGCACCTGCGGCACGCGCGGGACGTGCGCGAAGTCCGCGGCGACACGGCGGGACTTGGGCGAGACTATAACAGCATTGGCGCGACCAACTACCAGCTGGGGATGTATGAGGAGGCGCTCGAGGCCTTCGTGCGCGCGGTCGAAATTCAGCGCGCCCGCGGCGACTCGGCCAGCGCTGCCCGCACCCTGACGAACATCGGCAAGACGTATCACGATTGGCGCCAGTATGCGCGCGCGCACAAGGTGCTCGAAGAGGCGGTGCAGACGGCCGTGCGCGTGGACAGCCAGTCGATTCGCGGCTACGCCCTGAACAGCCTGGCGATGCTGCATATCGACATGGGAGAGTACGCCGAGGCGCGTGGGTATATCGCGCAGTCCATTGCGGCCTACGCCGCGGTGCGTCCGCCACCGTCGCCCAGCGATTCCTCGAGCGCCTGGTCGCTGAACTCGGCGGCCACCGGCTACCTGCTGATCAAGGAAGGGCGTCCGGCCGAAGCAATCCCTCGGCTCGAGCATCTGCTGGCCCTTGGCGAGCAGCGCGGCAGTCTGCGTGGTCAGGCGCGGTCCCTGCTGTACCTGGGACAGGCGTATGAGGCCACCGGTGCGCGCGCGCGGGCAAAAGCGGCGTTCGAGCGATCGCTTGCCCTCTCGCGTCGCATACAGCAGCGCGTGCTCGCACTCGACGCGCTGCACGAACTTGCCTCGCTGGACGAGGACGCCGGCAACGCCGGGGCTGCGTTGCGGCACTACCGTGCGTACCAAGCGCTGAGGGACACGATCTTTGATCAGGCGGCCGCGCAGAAAGTGGCGGAGCGCGAGGCGAAAGCGGAGACCCAGCGCGAGCAGCGCGAGAACGAACGACTGCGTGCCGATCAGGCGCGGCAGGAGGCCGTGATCGCGCGTCAGCGGCTGACGGTGATTTTCGCGGTCGTGGTCATTCTGGGGGCGGCCGCACTCATCGCGATTCTGTTCTACTTCCAACGGAAGGTGCGCGCCCGTTCCGACGCGTTGGCTCAGGCGAACATCGATCTTGCCGGCGCGAACGCTGAACTGCGCACGGCGCTGTCCGAAGTGCGCCAGTTGAAAGGCCTCATTCCGATCTGTGCGTCGTGCAAGAAGGTGCGCGACGACCGCGGTTACTGGGAGGCGGTGGAGACGTACATCACGTCACACTCGACGGCGCAGTTCAGCCACAGTATCTGCCAGGATTGCGGGCCTAAGCTTTACGGCGCGGATTGGGTGGCAGACGAACAGGAACCAGCGGCGCGCTGAGGTAAGTGGCGTACACACGCGGTGCGCCGGACGCTACAGGCTGACGTCAGGCTAGAGAATCCGGTCGCCCAGCGCGCTCGACACGAGACCTACGGCGAGGTCCGCGGTGCGGTTGGAGATGTCGAGAATCGGATTCACTTCCACGAGGTCGAGGCCAACCAGCAACCCGGCGTCGGCGATCATCTCCATCACGAGGTGTCCCTCGCGCCACGAAAAGCCGCCGGCGACGGGCGTTCCGACGCCTGGCGCGTGCACGGGATCCTGCACATCGACGTCGTAGGAGACCCACAGCCCGGCCGTGCCGACGGTAGCAAAGACGAGCGCCTCTTCCATCACGTCGGAGAGTCCGCGCCGGTCGACATCGTGCATCGTGAAGACGCGCACGCCATACGCGCGCAGGTGGGCGCGTTCGCCGGCATCGAGATCGCGAATGCCAACGAGTACGGTGTGCTCGGGGCGCACGGCGCCGCCGGTGGTGAAGTGCAGTCGCGGGTCGCCGTGCCCAAGCAGGTGGGCGACGGGCATTCCGTGCACGTTGCCTGAGGGACTGGTCTCCGGCGTGTTGATGTCACCGTGCGCGTCGACCCACACGAGTCCGAGTTGCTCGCCGCGTGCGCGCATGGCGCGCGACGCCCCCGCCACCGACCCGGCCGCGAGCGAGTGATCCCCGCCCAGCACGACAGGGAAGCGGCGCGCCGCAACGGACGCTTCGGTACGGTTCGCGAGATCGGCGCAGACGTCGGCGATCGTTGCGAGAAAATCGCCACCGCGCGCATCGGGAGGAAAGGTACCGCGATCAGCCACCGCGAGATTACCGTGGTCGGTCACGTCGTGGCCGAGGTCGAGCAGCGCCTTGCGCAGTCCGGCGGCGCGTACCGCATACGGGCCCATATCGACGCCGCGGCGGCTGGCGCCGAGGTCGAGGGGAACACCGATGATGTCGATCTGGGTCATGGCAGGGGAAAACGGGTCTCCTTCAATTGACCTCTGCGCCCCCCTGCCTGACAAGGCATCGGCGTTGCGGGAAGATGCGTCTCCCGTGCATATCGATGCCTGACGCTACTGCGTGGCGCTACTGCCCGGTGCCGAGTTGCCGCGTGTACTTGATGGTCAGCGAGCGCGACAATGGACGCTGCCAGTTGAAGAAACTGTCCGCCTGTTCGCCGTCGTTGAGCACGATGAACAAGCCGGTGGCGGCGGTGTTGAGCCAGCCGAATCGCAGGTTGGTGGTCCAGGCCGACGCCTGATCGTTGAACTGCGCGAGCGACTGAACAAAAATGCGCGGGGTGAAGAAGTACGCCACGCGCGCGCCGATGATCGACTTGATGAAGTGGCCCTGATCGAGGTCCACGTCGTTGTAGTCGAGAAGAAGGGACGAAGTGACCGAAGCGCCTCGCCGGTACGTGACCGTCATGGTGCCGCCGGCGCGGGTGCCGTTGTAGAACTGGGCAAAGTCACCGCGCATCGCAAACGACAGCGGCGCGGAAGGGTTGGTGTCCCAGTCGAGGCCGACGGTGACGTAGTCATAGCTACCGACGGGGAGTGTCACGCCAGGCGCGATCTTGAACGGCCGCTGTAGCCCCTCGTGATACCAGTTGAGTTCCGGGCCGAACCGACCGCCGTTCTTGAACGACACCTCGGTCATGTCGAGGTGCAGCTGCCCGGACTGGTGGAACCCGTCGAGGCCGTAGTACTCGCGGTAGGTCAGATGGGGATTCCACTCGCGGACGTGCGTCCAGTGGTCACGACGCACCATCCGCATGATCTGCGTTTCGTACAGCACGTAGCCCGGCGTACGGCTCACAAACCCGACTTCCGGATTGAAATCGCTGCCCACGCGAATCAGCCGTGCGCTGCTGTTCCAATCGTGGGAGAGGTAGACAACACGGGCGCTGCCCGCCGCGCGATCGCCGCTTCGGCCGGGGGATTCCGTGGCCGCGCTCCACGCGTCAATGGTCCATTTGTCGCCGAGGCCCAGGCGGCCGTCGACGCCCACGGTGCGATTCACATCGTCGGGGAGTGAACCACACAGTGTCTTTGTCGCACAGAGCCCCGCGGGACGGTCGCCAATGCCCAGCCGCTGCACGCCAATGATGCCCACGCGCGAGCGACGGCCGACTTCCTTGAGGGCACGCACCACCGAGAACGACTGCGCCCCCTGCACGCCTTCGTTTTCGGCGGTGAAGATCTGCATCAGTCCCACCGTCATGCCACCGACGCGACCGGTGAGGCGTCCGCCGCCGCGGATCTTGACGGGCTGGCCCGTGGAGTCGATGCCGATGCGGCGCGTGAAGAACAGGTCGACCGCTTGCGGGGTGCCGGCCGCAAAGACGCCGGCGTTCTCAAGAAAGAACGGCCGTTTTTCGGGGAAGAAGAGTGGAAAGCGCGTGAGGTTGCTGCGCTGCTCATCGACTTCCACCTGTGCGAAGTCGGTATTGACCGTGAGGTCGAGGGTCAGGCTGGGGGTGACGCCGTACTTGGCGTCCACCCCGAACTGTCCCGTGGTTACGGCGTCGGTGCTGGTGCTGAAGTTGCGATTGACCGTGCTGAGCACCGACGGCGTAGTGGTCGCTACACGACGCACCGGGACCTGCAGTCCGGTGAGGTCACCGCCGGCCGACAGTCGGTAGACATTGAACTGCCGGGCAACAGGCGACCAGAACGCCTCTTCGTTGCGGCGGCGAATCATGCGCACAATGTTGAGCCCCCAATCCTGCCGGGCGCCACCACCGTACCGGAGCGTCGAGAACGGGATGCGGAACTCGGCGTACCATCCGGCCGAGTCACGCGAGACGGCGACTTTCCAGCTGCCGTCCCAGTTGAGATTGAAGCCGCCCAGGGCGCCGGACTGGGCGCGGTTCTGGCCGGCAATGGTGACGCCGCCACCTTCTCCCTCGCGGATGATCTGCCCGTCATACTCCACGCCCGCCGGCGTCGTGGCGAACATGAAGCCGTTCTGCCGGTCGCGGTACGTGTCAAGCAGAATGGCGAAGTAGTCGCTGTTGGTCAGCGTGACGTCGCGGATCTTCTCGCCCTCCATGATGCCGCCGGCATCGCGGTCATACATCCACGCGCCGATGTACAGGGCGTCCCCGTCGGTGAGCAGGCGCACCTCGGTGCGTTCGCTGATCGCGGCGCCTTCCTGCGGCTCGCGCTGCGTGAACCCATCGAGCACAGGGGCGGTGCGCCACGCCGCATCGAGGAGTCGGCCGTCGATCGCCGGTGGGGTACCGGTGACCGTCGCGGTCCCCGTACGTACGGTGCGTGCCTGGGCGTTCAGCAGCAGCGGGGCGCACGCGAGGAGCACGGCGCACGCGCGCGGGGCGATGGAAGGCATCATGGCAGGGCGGGGTGGGGAGAACGCAACGCGGGCCCGGCGTGCTGCCGGGCCCGCGGGAATCTATCAGGGAATGGGGACGCTTGACGATAGCTGTTTGGTGAGCTGGTACAGGAACTCCTGTGCCTTGTAGTACCACTCAATGCGCACGCGCTCGTCTCGTCCGTGGGCGCGGGCGTCAACCGTGGGGTCGCTGAACAGCCCGGAGACGCCAAACGCCGGAATGCCGATGGCGCGGAAGTAGCGCGAATCGGTGGCGCCGGTGGACATCGTGGGGACGAGGGGGATGTCGCCAAACATCTCGCGCGTCAGCTTCTCCACCACGCCGATGACTTCGGGCCGGAGTTCGGACGGCGGCGAGGCGCGGTTCTCTGTGGACGTGTCGAGCACGGCCACGACCGACGGATCGCCGACGACCTTCTGCAGCGTGGCCTGCACCGAGGCCTTGGTGGCGGTGGGCGCCATACGACAGTTCACGTTGGCTTCGGCGAGCTGCGGGAGCGCGTTGACGGCGTGTCCGCCCGTGAGCATTGTCGCCACGCAGGTGGTACGCAGCATGGACGCGTACCGGGGATCCTTGCTGATGATCGCCGCCGCAGCGGCGTTTGACGGATCCTTGGCGAGGGCGGTCATGGCGGCGGCCATCTCGGGCTTCTCGACCTTGGCCGTCTGCTCAAAGAAGGCACGCGACACGGGATTCAGCTCCACCGGGAACTGAAAGGCCGACAGCTTCACGAGCCCTTGGGCCAGCTGGTAAATGGCGTTGTCGGCGCGCGGCACGGACGAGTGGCCGCCGGGGTTGGTCGTGCGCAGCGTGAAGTCGTTGTACACCTTCTCGGCGGCCTGAACGGACTGCAGCAACGGCTTGCCGTCGCGCAGCGATCCACCGCCGCCTTCGTTGATCACCCACGCCGCATCGACGCGGTCGCGGTGGTTCTTGATGAGCCAGTCGACGCCGTTGTGGGCGCCGCCCTCTTCGTCGGTAGTCAGCGCGATGATGATGTCACGCTGGGGGACATAGCCTTCCTGCTTCAGGCGAATGGCCGCCGCCACGAAGAGCGAGGCCATCGCCTTGTCGTCCGCCGTGCCGCGGCCGTAGTAGAAACCGTCGCGCTCCGTGAACTTGAATGGGTCCAGATTGTCGGACCAGTCGGCCTTGAGCGCCTCGACGACGTCGAGATGCGCCAGCAGCAGGACCGGCTTGGGGGCGCCGGCACCACCCTTGCCGCGATAGCGCACCACGACGTTGTGCTTCTTGGGCACCGGTCCGCCCACGAAGATGTCCTTTTCGGGGAAGCCCGCGTCACGGAACCGCTTGGCCATCGCCTGCGCAGCGAGTGTCGTGTTGCCGGTTCAGACCGACGTGTTGATCTCCACCAGTTCCTTGTAGACGTCGCGTGCCAGCTGCTGCACCGGCGTCAGCGGCTTCTGCTGCGCGCCGGCGCGCGTGGGTGACGTCAGCAGGCACGCGAGCGCGCCCGCCAGTGCGACGATCGCGGAAGAGCGACGAGAGGTCACGGACGGTCCTTGAACTTGTCGTTGAGGTCGGTGTGCTTGGACTCGAGCGGCACGAGACGGCCGTCGATGAACAGGTACTTCGTGGTGGTCTTGGCCTCGAGCACGTCGCCGTCGGTCACCACCAGGTTGGCGATCTTTCCGGGCTCGATGGTGCCGAACTTGTCGGCCACGCCGAAGATCTGCGCCGGCCAGAGCGTCACCGACTTGAGCGCATCGTCCTTGCTCAGGCCGAACGCCGCGGCCATGCCGGCCGTGTACGGCAGGTTCCGCGTCTCGGCGCCTGCGTCACCCGAGGTGATGGCAAATCGCACGCCGCCCTGCGCCAGCTTGGCGGGGGCCGAGTAGTTCACGTCGTACGGATCGTCTTCACGCGTGGGGAGGTCCATCACTGAGGTGATGAGGACCGGCACGTCGTGGTCCTTGAGGAACGACGTGATTTGCCAGGCATCGCGCGCCCCGACGATGATGGGACGCAGCTTGTTCTCCTCGGCGAATCCAACGGCTTCCTTGATGTCGGTGGCGCGGTCGGCCACCATCAGCACCGGCATCTGGCCACGCACCACCGGCACGAGCGATGCCAGCACCACGTCGGGCTTGGGGCGCGGCAGCGACTTGTCCTTGGCATAGGCATCCATCGCCTTGCCGTAGGCTTCGGCGTCACGGAGCATCGTGCGCAGCGAGTCGAGCTGCCGCTGGCGCGTGCGATTCACGTCCTGCGTGCTGCCGGCGTTCTGTGCGGCGAGGAAACCACCGAATCCGCGGCCGCCGAAGCCCGTGCGCGGCAGTTCGATGACCGACGCCAGGGTGCGCACGACGGCCATTTGCGGCGCGGTGGAGCCGGCGAGGTTCACCAGCGCGGCCTGTCCCGAAAGGATGCCGCCCGTGGGACGCGTGATCACGTGCGTAATGCCCACCACGCGGGTCACGCCGATATGCGCCGAGTGCGGATTGAGGCCGTAGTAGGCCATCGCATTGGGGTTGAAGCTCCCCGTTTCGCTGATGTCGACGGTGGCATTGGCGCCCTGGCCGATTTCCGAAAGGCCAATGGAGGTGCCGGCGTCCATCATCCCCGGATAGACGCGGAGTCCCGCGCCATTGATGACGTCAGCTCCGGACGGTACGGCGACTGATGCGCCGACCGACTGAATCTTGCCGCCGCTGATCACGATGGTTCCGCTGGCGATCTCCGGCCCGCTCACCGGCACGATGCGCGCGTTGGTAATGGCAAACGTCTTCTGCGGTCCGGGTGGCGGATTGTACGAACCCAACTGTCCCTGCGCCGGCGCGGCGAGCAGGGTGAGCCCGGCGGCCAGCGCCGTGGCGGTTGTGGCGCGATGCATGCGGGTCATCCTAGCGCTCCTCCTGCGGAATCACGGGCTGCGTCGCGCGACGGTTGCCCGGCGCCTGATTGGCTTCGGCCTTCTCGAGGTCTGCGCGCTCCTTGGCCTTCTGGTCGCGCATCGCCAAATCCTGCTGGCGGTCGAAGTAGACCTTTCCGTCGACAAAGGTCTTGTCGACGTTGGCGTAGACGGACAGCGGGTGATTGTTCCAGAGCGAGAGATCGGCGTCCTTGCCGACTTCGATGGAGCCGACCTTGTCGGCCACGCCCAACTGCTTCGCCCCGTTGATGGTGATGGTCGCGAGCGCTTCCTCCTCGGACAGGCCGCCGTACCGCACCAGCTTGGCGGCATCGATGTTGAGGCGGCGGATGCGCTCGTCGGAGTCGGAGTTGATCGTGGTCACCACGCCGTGCCGAGCAAGGATGGCGACGTTGTACGGGATGGCATCGTACGCCTCGATCTTGTACGACCAGCTGTCGGCGAACGACGAGAGTCCGGCGCCGTGCTTGGCGACTTCGGAGGCGATCTTGTAGCCCTCGAGGCCGTGCTGCAGCGTCTGGATTCGGAAGCCGAACTCGTCGGCGAGATTGAGCAGCATCAGCATCTCGTCGGACCGGTACGAATGCGCGTGGACGAGGCGCTTGCCTTCGAGCACCTCGACCAGCGGCTCAAGTTCCAGGTCGCGACGCGGCGCCACCAGGTTCTTTTCGCCCTTGGCGGCACGCGCCTTGTATTCGTCGAGGGTGACCTTGTAGTCGCGGGCCCGCGTGAACGCGTCGCGCACCACTTCTTCCTGGCCCATGCGCGACACCGGATAGCGCCGCGTGGTGGGCTGTCCGGGAATGACGATCTGATTCTGGTTCTTGCGCGTCACGTTCTCGCCGAGCGCGAACTTGATGCCTGGCGGCGCGCCCGGGAACATCATCTGTTCCACATTTTCGCCCCACTTGAGCTTCACCGTCGCGTTCTGGCCGCCAATGGTGTTGGCCGAGCCGTGCAGAATGTTGATGGAGGTCACTCCACCAGCGAGCGCGCGGTAGATGTTCACCGCGGTCGGGTTGAGGATATCCTGAATGCGCACCATCGACGTCACCGAGAGCGAGCCCTCGTTGATGGCGTCGCTCATCATGTGCGTATGCGGATCGATGATGCCGGGCATCAGGAACTTGCCGGTGGCATCGATCACGGTGGCGCCGGCAGGGGCGGCGATGTTCGCTCCCACCTGGGCGATCTTGCCGTTCTGGATGAGGACGTCGGCGTTGCTGAGCGTTCCCTTGGTGACCGTGAGCACGGTCGCGTTCTTGATGAGTGTCGCGCCAGCGCCGGTCGCCACCGGCTTGGCCTGCGCGCCGAGCGATCCGACGACGAGGGTCAGCGCCGCGAGAAGTGGCAGCGTCTGCTTCATGGCATCCTCACACAGAGAGGTCATTGGAAGGCGTCGCATCAGCGGACCTCCGGCGGTGTACGTGGCGCGCCGCCCGCGGGAGGATTGCCCGTGGCGCCGTTGCCGGCCGGCGGGCCGCCCTGCCGCTGCGGGCGCGTGCCGGAGAACGTGCTCGGTGCGTGGCCGGTGACGGCCATGCGGCCCCGAATCGCGTTGCCGTCGAGCGTGCCGACGAACGTGGCCTCCTCCGTGCCGTCCTTCATCGTGATGGAGGCGGTGAAGCGGAGTTCGTTGTCGGCGCCAATGGTGCCGTTCTGGATTTCGACGCTGCCGAGCGCTCCCTGCATCGAGCCAAGCAGTCGCGTTCCGTCCTGGCGCAGCGACCACGTGGTGGGGAGATCACTGCCGTCGATCGACACCGTCACCGTCCAGGTGCCCGTGATGCCTGCAGCGGCGTTGGCGTTCGTTGTCGGCGCGCGCAGGGCCACCGGGCGACCGTCAATGAACAACTGTGTCACGCGTCCGCGGTCGAGCAAGTCGCCGCGCGTGACCACGAGGTTGGCAATCTTCCCCGTCTCCAGCGACCCCAGACGATCGCCGACACCGAGAATCTCGGCCGACTGCAGCGTGAACGCCCGCAGTGCGGCGTCACCCGAGAGTCCGTGCTCCACGGTCTTCTGGGCGTTGCCGGTGACATCGGACCACGTGGAGAGCCCGCCCGAAATGAAGGCGAACTTCACGCCGGCCGCGGCCAGCTTGCCCGCCGCCTTGGGCGCGTCGGCGCGCTCACGCAGCACGCGGATAGGATCGGGGTCGGCATCAGCCGACGCCGCGCTGTTGCGGCGCGGGAAGTTGAGCGAAAGGAGCACGGGGACGTTGTCGGCCTTGAGCCGCGCTGCGACCAAGTGCGCCTCGTTGCCGCCGGCGATGATGGGCCGCAGTCCGAACTCCTTGGCGAGGTCGAGCGCGCGTTCGATCTCGCGCTGCGTGGTGGCGTACATCACGACCGGCTGCGTGCGCGCCAGTACGGGAAGCAACGCTTCAAGCGAGGGGTCGAACGCCGGGCGGGTCATTCCGCGCGGATTGCGCTCGTAGGCGGCCTTCACGTCGCGGTAGTGCTGCGCGTCGAGGAACTGCTGGCGCAGCGCGGCAAAGACGCCCATCAGCGAGTTGGGAAATCCGCCATTGCGCAGCGGCGAAAAACCGATGTGCTGCGCCACCGGCGCCTTCACGACCATCGCATTCACATCGCTGCCGGCGAGATTGATGATCGCCGACTGCCCCTGAAAAATGCCCGCGCCCGTTCCTGTAAGCGCCGTGGTGATGCCGGCGCCGGTGGGGCCGCTGAAGGCCTCGTCATCTGCCTTGAGGAGATCGACCACCGACTGTTCCGGCTGCAGTCCCGCCGGATAGTTGGAGTTTGGCGCCGAGCGCCCCGGGGTCGCCGCAGGGCCGCCAGCGCCGCCAGCACCACCGCGTCCGCCACCACCGGCTCCAGGGGCGGGTGCGTTGGGGACGCCGAGGGTGCCGTACGCGTCAATCAGGCCGGGGTAGACCGTCAGTCCCGTGCCATCGATCACACGGGCATCGGCCGGAACGGTGACGCCGGCACCGACGGCTGCAATCAGACCGTCGCGCACGACCACCGTGCCTTTCTCGATGGCGGGGCCGGCGATGGTGACGAGCCGAGCGTTGGTGATGGCGTAGGTCGCCGGGATGTTGCGAGGCGAGGCGAGTTGCGCAGACAGCGGTGCGACAGCCAGTGTCACGGCCGTCGCCGTCACCGCCGCGCGGCGGAGCGATGCAACCATAATGGGGCGCTCTCCTGGAGGGCAGAAAACGCGCCCACGGGGTAGGGAGTCTCCCGCGGCGCGTGTCATACGTTCCTCTACGATACACCCAGCGCGATCGTTGGGGAGGGGAGGCTACATTTCACGAGTGACTGAACCCGCCGCTCCATCCCGTCGACGCCCGTGGTGGCGTGTCCCGGTCAACACCATCGCCACCGTGCTGGTGGTGCTCTGGCTGGGGCCGCGTTTTCTCCCGCACATCGGCGCCGTCTTTGGCGTGGAGAGCGGCGACCATCGGCGGCCCACCTTCCGCGTGACGACGCTCGATGGGACTCCCGTCACCGACAGCGTGCTGCGTGGTCGCGTGGTGCTCGTCAACTTCTGGGCCACGTGGTGCCTGCCGTGCCGGGCCGAGATGCCGCTGCTACAGGCAATGTCGCGCCGGCACAAAGAGGCGGGACTGGTGGTGCTTGGCCTGTCCGTCGATCGCGCGAGCCCGGAGAGCGTGCAGCAATGGCTGCGCGAGCGCGAGATCACGTATCCCGTGGCGATCGTCGGGCGCGACGCGGAGACCGCCTTTGGCGGTGTGCAGGGATACCCAACATCCGTGCTGCTCGATCGCACGGGACAGGTGCGATACAAGGTGCTAGGTCCCCTGGCGATGGCCTCGCTGGAACCGGCGGTGCGGCGATTGCTCGCCGAACCGGTGGCGCCGCCGCCGACCGTTACCGCGCCGCGCCGTCCCTGAACCGCATCTTGAACGGGCTGGTCTCCCCGACGAGATCAAGCATCATGGCGTCGACGCGCAGCGTTGACGCGGAGCCAACCGGGTACGGGCTCTTGGTGACGATGGAGAAGGTGTAGACCTCGTCGCCCTGCGTGACGAGCACGCGGGAAATGTTATCCTGCGATTTGCGTACCTTCTCCCAGTTCGCCTTCTTGAACGCGCGAATGACCATCAGCAGCCGTGGCGGCACACCAGCCGCCGAGTCGGCCGTGTAGTGGAACTCGATGGCCTGATGTCCCCCAAAGGTCGTGTCGGGTCGGTCGACGAGCCGGTAGCCGTACTTCCACGAACCGGGCAGCGTCACCTCGGCCTTCACCGATGCGATCTCCTGCTGGAACGGCGCGAGCGCGACCGCCGGTGCGGCGGCTACGGTTGTCTCCTTGGCTTTTTCCTCGCTTCCACAGGCCAGCGTCAGGGCGGCGAACAGGGCGGCCAGTATGGCGCGACGGGGCATCGGGGGCATAGGTATGCGGGGGAAAAGTGAAGCGGTGACCGCGCGGCCACCGCTTCACGAAGATAATCATCCGGTGAGGTGTTGCGTCATACGCTCCGGTGTCGCCGAAGTTCCCGTTCCTTGAGCAGCGCAAATGCCACGGGAATGACGAGAAGCGTGAGTACCGTGCTCGACACCATACCGCCGATCATCGGTGCGGCAATGCGTCGCATTACGGTGCTTCCCACCCCGCTGCTCCAGAGCAGCGGCAACAGGCCGGCAATGATGGCGACGACCGTCATCATCTTGGGGCGTACGCGCTCGACGGCTCCCTCGATGATGGCATCGTACAGGTCGGCGGCCGTGGGCGCCGCCCCAGCGCGAACGCGCGCGTCCCACGCCTGATTGAGGTAGAGCAGCATCACCACGCCGGTTTCGGCCGCCACACCGGCCAGCGCAATGAAGCCGATGGCGACGGCCACCGACCAGTTGTAGCCGAGTGCGCTGATGAACCAGAGGCCGCCCACAAAGGCGAAGGGGAGCGAAAGCAGGACAAGGGCCGTCTCGCCGAGTCGCCCGAAGTTGAGGTAGAGCAGCAGGAAGATGAGCGCCAGCGTGGCCGGTACGACCAGCAGGAGTCGCGCCTTCGCGCTTTCCATATACTCAAACTGTCCGCTCCACTGCAGCGTGTAGCCCGTGGGCAGCGTGACGTCGCGTTCCACGGCGGCGCGCGCATCACGCACGTAGCGGCCAATGTCGCGGCCAGCCACATCCACATAGACCCACGCGGTGGGTTGCGCGCCTTCGGTGCGCACGACCATCGGGCCCACGGTTTCCTTGATCGTCGCCACCTGCCCCAGCGGGACGTAGCCACGCGCCCGTCCTCCGCCACCGGCTGCTGGCATCGCCGCCATACCGTCGCCGCTGGCCGCCTCGCCGGCACCGCTTTCCAATCCGTGGCTCATTGGCACGAGCACGCGGGCCAGCCGTTCCGGTGTGTCGCGCAGTTCCTGCGGATACCGCACGCGCACGGCGAAGCGCTCCCGGCCCTCGACCGTCTGCGTGATGGGCATTCCGCCGATGGCCGCGGCGATCACGGTTTGCACATCACCCACGTTGAGTCCGTGGCGCGCAGCGGCCGCACGGTTGATGTCGATGTCCAGATAGTAGCCCGCTTCGGCGCGCTCGGCGTACGCGCTGCGCGTTCCGGGCACGCCCTGCACCACCATTTCCACCTGTCGGGCGAGCCGCTCGAGGGTCGCGAGATCCGGCCCGAAAACCTTCACGCCCACCGGTGTGCGAATGCCGGTGGCAAGCATATCGATACGGCCGCGAATCGGCATCGTCCACGCATTGCGCATTCCCGGCATGCGAACGGCACTGTCCATCTCGGCGATGAGCCGGTCCTGTGTCATCCCGCTGCGCCACGCTGACTCGGGGCGCAGCGTGATGGTCGTCTCGAACATCTCCATCCCGGCGGGATCGGTGGCCGTGTTGGCGCGCCCCGCCTTGCCCCAGACACGCTCGACCTCGGGGAACCGCGCGAGAATGGAGTCCTGAATGCGCAGCAGCTCGCGCGCCCGCGCCACGCTGAGTCCGGGCGTGGTGGTGGGCATATAGAGAATCGATCCCTCGTCGAGCGGCGGCATGAACTCGCTGCCGAGCCGTGCCCACGGAATCCAGGTGAGCACCAAGAGCGACATCGCTCCGCTCAACACCGCCCCGCGGTGGTGGAGTGCCCAGTCGAGCACGGGCCGATACGCGGCAATGAGCCAGCGGTTGAGCGGGTTGGCGTGCTCGCGCCGAATGCGCCCGCGCACGAAGAGCCCCATCGTCACCGGAACCAGCGTGACGCTGAGCAGACTCGCGGTGGCCATCGCCAGCGTCTTGGTGAGGGCGAGCGGCGTGAAGAGCCGCCCCTCCTGGCCGGTGAGCGCGAAGACCGGGAGGAATGACACCGTCACCACGAGCAACGAGAAGAAGAGCGCTGGCCCCACTTCGCGCGACGCGGCGACCACCAGCCGCCAGCGCTCCGCGGTGCTCAGCGCAGAGGTGTCGAACGAACGATCCTCCGGCCCCGTCGATGGACAGGCGCGCTCCAGATGCTTGTGGAGGTTTTCGATCATCACAATGGCGGCGTCGATCATCGCGCCAATGGCGATGGCGATGCCGCCGAGCGACATGATGTCGGCTCCGGTGCCCAGCAGTCGCATGGCCGCAAACGCCCCGAGGATGCCGACCGGAAGCGTGAGAATGGCTACGAGTGCCGAACGCGCGTGGAGCAGAAAGACCAGGCAGACGAGCGCGACGATCAGCGACTCCTCAACCAGCGTCTGCCGCAGCGTATCAATGGCGCGCAGAATCAGGTCGCTGCGGTCGTACGTGGTGTGCACCACCACGCCCTTGGGGAGTCCCTGCTGAATCTCGGCCAGCCGCGCCTTCACGCGCTCAATGGTGGTGAGCGCATTTTCGCCGAAGCGCATCACCACGATGCCGCCCACGGCATCGCCCCGCCCATCGAGGTCGGCGATGCCGCGGCGCACGGCCGGTCCGACGCTCACCCGGGCGAGATCCACCACGCGCACGGGAGTGCCGTCTTCGTCCGCACCGACCACGACCTGCTCGAGATCGCTGAGTCCCTTCAGATAACCCAGGCCGCGCACCATGTATTCGCGCTCGCTGAGTTCGAGCACCATCGCCCCAACATCCGCATTCGCATTCTGCACGGCGCGCATCACGGCGCTGATGGAAATGCCGTACGCCTGCAGGCGGGCCGGATCAACGTCCAGCTGATACTGCTTCTCAAAGCCGCCGATGCTCGCCA
>JARIEY010000032.1 GCA_031127085.1 Gemmatimonadota bacterium
AGGGGGGAGGGGGTGGCAGGGTGCCCTTGCTAATTTCTTCAGAACGCCTACGTTCAACGGTGATGCGATCTAGAGACCTGGTTCGTCCGGGTCTTTTTTGTGTCAGCCCAGCGCGGGGGGCAGCGGTCCCGTGACAGTTACGATCCGCTCTGACTCGGGATAGGCTCGAGCTGGCGATCAAGAAAAAACAGGAGCAGGGAATGCGTACGACCGGCAAGGTGAAGTGGTTCAATGATGCGAAGGGCTTTGGTTTCATTACGCCTGACAACGGAACCAAGGATTGCTTCGTGCACTACAGCGCCATCCAGGGCTCGGGCTTCAAGTCGCTCGCCGAAGGCGATGCGGTTGAGTTCGAGATCGTGCAGGGCGCGAAGGGCCCGGCCGCGGAGAACGTGACCAAGGTCAACGGCTAAGCTTTGCTAGGCTGGTTGTCCGCAACGAGAAGGGCCCCGGGAAACCGGGGCCCTTCTTTATTCATCCATCGGATGTCGCGTTGGTTGGTGCGAAGCCCGTTGCTCGGCATCGGCGGGTGAGTCGCAGGAGGCCGGTGGGTGAGGCGGAGAGGCGGAGAGGCAGAGAGGCAGAGCGAAGACGGAAGATCGTGAGAGACGGGTAGCGCCCTGTCGGGCCGTTCCCCTGTTGGTCGTGCCCCTGCTGGCCGTGCCGTCGCCGGCTGCACCCTTGCCGGCCGGCCACCCGCGAATCGCACACCCTCGCCGGCCGCTGCTGGCAAGAAGGCTGGCTGGGATCTCGCTAGTTCTTGAGCGGTGGCCTGCCGCGGCGCGGCGGGATCACGTGTTCGATGGCTTCCGTCAGCTTGGCATGGAGCGCCTTTCGTACCCGCTCGATGTCAGCGTGGATTGCGAGGTGTCCGCCGGGCGAGGTGATGACTCCCTCACGAGAGCTGAGTGCTTCCTCGGCGAGCAGCAGCGCCGTTGGGATTGGGATGGAAAAGTCCCGGGTTAAATCAATGGCAAGTGCCACCTGCTCAATGCTTGCCAGGGACAGCCGTCGGGCCATTCCCTGGCGCCCACGCTCATAACCGCGAATGGGGTAGCGCGAAAGAATGTTGTCGAGGTCTTTCTTGTTGATTCCGAGGGCAAAGGCGGCGGTTCCTGTGGTTACGGCACGCATTAAATTATCCTCGAAAACGATTACAAACAAAACTCGTATATGATAGTTAAATAATGATCCGTATAATCATTTGTCAATATTGACTTAAGGCAGTTTTGAAAAACATATGCTTGCGGCCGCCTAGGAGCTGAGGCTCAGAAAGCTCCAGGTTAGGCCGCATACGCTCAGAAAGTGCCTACCAAAGAAAATGGGCGTAGAATTGGGCCGGTAAACCACCGTTCTGCGCCCTATTTCCAGCAACTGCCAGGCCCTCGATTTTATCGCGTTCGCCAGAGTCCTCAGCTCAGTCTCGCTAGTCAGCCCCCTGCTATACCAGCGCCTTTCGAGCCGACTCCAACTGACGCTGCACGGCCTCTGGGCCTGTTCCACCCTCGATATTCCGGTGACCCAGCGATGTCGCTGGAAGCAGTTCGGTCAGCACATCCGACTCAAACGCCGCACAGGCCGCCTTAAACGACGCAAACGGAAGTTCCGTCATTTCGACACCCCGCTCCTCGGCCTCCCGCACAAGCCGTCCGACCGCGCCGTGCGCCTCCCGGAACGTCACCCGCTTCCTCACCAGGTAGTCGGCGAGGTCCGTCGCCATCATACTGCTGGTCACGGCGGCCTTCATCCGGTCGCGATTGAACGTCAGCGTCGCGAGTGACCCGGCAATGGCTGGCAACAACAGTGACATTCCGTCGACGGCGTCAAACAGGGACCGTTTGTCCTCCTGCAAGTCCTTGTTGTAGCCACTCGGAAGTCCCTTGATCGTGCCAAGGAGCGCGACGAGATCGCCCAGCATACGGGCGCCGCTTCCGCGCGCGAGCTCCAGGGCATCTGGGTTCCGCTTTTGCGGCATCATCGAAGAGCCGGTGCTGAAGGCGTCCCCAAAGCGGACAAACGAAAACTCGCTTGACCCGAACAGGATCAGGTCTTCAGCCAGGCGCGACAGATGCGCGCCCAGCACGGCCAGCGTGAACAGCACTTCGGCGATAAAGTCGCGGTCCCCCACGGCATCAATGCTGTTGGGCGACACCGCCTGGAAGCCCAGCGCGGCCTGAATCGCACGCCGGTCGACCGGGAAGGCCGACCCTGCAATGGCTCCCGAACCAAGTGGGAGCACAGCGGCACCCGCTGCTGCCGCCGAGAGCCGCCGCCGATCACGAGCGATCGGCCAGAAATGCGACAGCATCCAGTGCGCGCCACTCACCGGCTGCGCGCGCTGGAGATGCGTGTACGCGGGCATCACGTCGTGCTCGAGCGCCTCCGCCTGCGCGACCATCGCGGATTGCAGATCGCACAGCATCGCGTCGAGTCGCACGCACGCATCCATCGTCCAGAGCCGCGTCGCCGTGGCCACCTGGTCGTTGCGCGAGCGCCCCGTGTGCAGGCGCGACGCCACGGCGCCGACTGCATCGTGCAGCAGTCGGTCGATCAACGTGTGAACGTCCTCGTCCGCGGGCTCCGGACGAGCGCCATCCCCAATCCGCGCTCCCACCACATCGAGGCCGCGCGAAATCTCCGCCGCCTCGTCTTCCGTGAGTACGCCGGCGCCGGCCAACGCGGCGGCCCATGCCTTCGAAAGCCGAATATCAAAGGGCCACAGCCGGAAATCGACATCGATGGAACGATTCACCGCCTCGAGTTCGGGGGCGGGTCCGCCGGCAAAGCGGCCGCCCCAGAGCTTATGAGATGATGAACTGGGCTGGATGGGAGAAGACATGAGGAGAAGAGAAAAAACAGAGAGACTACAGAGAGACTACAGAGAAACTACAGATGGTGCTGCCAAAAAAACATACATAAATATGCGATATTCAGATTCAATGCGAAAAAACGCATATTCGATGCGATTTCTTAGCGTTCGGCGAGGGCCAGGAGCCGTTTGGCGACGCGGGCGGCGGCGGCTTCGGACCGGCAAATGATCAGCACGGTGTTCTCGCCGGCGATGGTGCCAAGGATGTCAGGGTCGCCTTCGGCGTCGATGGCCTCGGCGATGGGTTGGGCGCCCGCCGAGAACGTCTTGACGACGATGAGTTCGCGCGTGAACTCCATCTTCTGGAACAACTGCGGCAGCAGGGTGGGGAGCATCGCTCTCCCCTCTTCGCCCGAGTACTCGCCGGCGGTATAGCGCACGCCGCTCGGCGTCGGCACGCGGGCGATCCGCAGATCCCGCATGTCTCGCGACAGCGTAGATTGTGTCACCTCCCAGCCGCGCTCGATGAGCAGCTGGCGAAGCTCTTCCTGGCTGCCGATCGCTCGCGTGGTCACGAGCTCGAGGATGGCGTCTTGGCGTTTACGTTTGGCAGCGGTCACGGGAGTCCTTGGTTACTCCGAGAGCATAGCACCACCCCAGGGTGTTCCGTAAGCGGATTGACTTTCTGAGGTAGCAATATTATGCATCATTTCGTGCATAAGATACCAGTTGGGATCCTCGGCGCCAGCGGCTACGCTGGGCGCGACCTGTGTGCGCTGGTGCAACGGCACCCACGCCTCGAATTGGCTTTTGCGACGGCCAATGGCCGGCGTGGGGAGACCGCCGAACTGCCCGGCGGCGGAAGCGTCACCTTTGTGGCGCCTGACGACGTACCGCTGTCGAGCGCGGCGTTGGTTTTCAGCGCACTGCCGCACGGCACCAGCGCGGAATGGGTGCAGCGGATACGCGATGCGGGAGCGCGCGCGGTGGATTTGTCGGCCGATCTGCGCATCGGCAACACGGAGGCCGACATCGTGTACGGTCTCACCGAGGCGCGTCGTGACGAAGTGCGCGGCGCAGAACTCGTTGCCAATCCGGGATGCTACCCCACCAGCATTCTGATGGGGCTGCTTCCGCTCCTCGAGGAAGGACGCATTGCGTCGGGCGCGACCGTGAGCATCGGCGCGGCGAGCGGCGTGACTGGCGCGGGGCTAACGCCACGCGCTGATCTGCTCTTTGGCGAGATCACCGAGAACTTCCGCGCCTACGGCACCGGGAACACCCACCGGCACCTCAATGAGATGCGCGCGTTCGTGGCCGAAGAAGGTGTGGACGCGGATCTCATCTTCACGCCCCATCTCTTGCCGACCGCCCGCGGCATTCTGGCGACGATGACCGTTCCGCTCAAGGCACCACTGGATGATGCGCTGGGGCTCTGGCAACGGCGCTTCCACAACGAACCGTTCATCGAAATCGTCAAGACGCCGCCGGAAACACGGCACGTCGCGCACCGCAACGTCGTGCGCATCACCGTGCAGCCGCTGGCGCACCTGCGCCAGCCGACGCTGCTGGTGCTGTCGGCCATCGACAATCTGATGAAGGGCGCGGCCGGCCAGGCGATGCAGAACGCGAATCTGATGCTCGGTTTGGACGAGACGCTGGGGTTGCCAGCGTGAGGCGCGTCATCAAGATCGGCGGTCGGGCGCAGGGCGATCCGCAACTCCTCGTGCAACTGGCCACGGCCACGAGGCGCGGCGAATCCTTGGTGATCGTGCACGGCGGCGGCGACGAAGTGTCGGCGCTGCAGCGCCGTCTTGGGCTTGAACCGCAGTTCCGCGGCGGTCGACGCGTCACGAGTGTCGAAGATCTGGAACTCGTGCGCATGGTCCTCTCTGGCGCCACCAACAAGCGGCTCGTCGCGCAGCTCCTGAGCGCCGGTGTGCGCGCCGTCGGGATCTCCGGCGAGGACGCGGGTCTTTTGCGCGCCCACGTGACCGATCCCGACTTCGGGCGCGTGGGTGGCGCGATGACCGCCGATGCAACGTTGCTCACCCACCTGTGGAGTGGTGGCTTCATTCCCGTGGTGTCACCGCTGGGTCGCGATGCCGATGATCCGGCTGGCAGCGGATTGAACGTGAACGGCGACGACGCGGCGGCCGCCATTGCCGCCGCACTGACCGCCGATGAGTTGTTGCTGGTGGCCGACGTGCCTGGCGTTCTCGACGATGCCGGCGCGGCCATTGCGTCGTTGGACGGTGCGGCGGCGCAGGCGCTCGTCACCAGCGGCGTCGCCAAAGGTGGCATGGCTGCCAAGCTCGAAGCCGGCGCGCTTGCGTTGCGCGGCGGTGTGAAGCGCGTGCGCATTGGTGACCTCCGCGCCATCACCGACACGTCGGCCGGCACGCGTCTGCTGCTCTCTCCTGTCCCTCCCGCCTGAGGCACTCCCCATGACGACAGCCACTGCCATTGCCGCCGACGCCATTCTGGGGACGTACCGGCGCGCGCCGATGGAACTCGTGCGCGGCGCCGGCGTCGAGCTCTTTGACGCGGACGGCAAGGCCTATCTGGACTTCGTCGCCGGCATCGCCGTTAACGCCCTGGGATACGGCGACGCCGGGCTTGAGCAGGCGATGCGTGATGGAATGACGAGCGGGATGGTGCACGTTTCGAATCTCTATCGCACGTCGGCCGGTGAGCGTCTCTCGGAGAAGCTCGTCGAGAGTTCCTTCGCCGATCGTGTCTTCTTCTGCAACTCGGGCGCCGAAGCGAACGAAGGCGCGTTCAAGATCGCGCGTCGCTGGGCGCGCGCGCAGTCGCCGGCCAAGCACGAGATCATCGCGCTGCGCGGTGCTTTTCACGGCCGCCTGTTTGGCACGCTTGCCGCGACCGATCGTCCGCAGTATCGCATGCCGTTCCGTCCTCTGGCGGGCGGCATCTCGATCGCCGAGCGTGACCTGGGGGAACTCGAGAGCGTGCTGAACGCCGAAACCGTGGCAGCGGTGATCGTGGAGCCGGTGCAGGGTGAGGGCGGCGTGCGCGTGGTGGAGCACGAGTTCCTGCGTGCGCTGCGTCAGCTGACGACCGAGCGCAACGTCCTTCTCATCGTCGATGAAATCCAGTGTGGCTACGGCCGCACCGGCACCTTCTGGGCGTACGAACAGGCAGGGATCACCCCCGACATCCTGACGGTCGCCAAGCCGATGGCCGGTGGTTTGCCGATGGGCGCGGTGCTCATGACGCAGGCGGTGGCCGATGCGATGCAGCCGGGCGACCACGGCACCACGTTTGGCGGCGGTCCCTTTGTGGCGGGTGTGGCGCTGCACGTGTTCGACCGGCTGCACGATCCGGCGATGCTGCGTCACGTCACGGAGCAGGGCGCCTGGATGGGTGCGGCGCTGCGTGCCATGGCCGAACGTTCGCTGAAGATCCGGGCGGTGCGCGGCGTTGGCTACATCTGGGGCATCGACGTGACCGATGCGGCCAAGGACGTGGTGGCGCGCGCGCTCGAACTCGGCTTGCTGGTGTGCAGCGCGGGCGAGCACACCGTCCGTCTGTTGCCACCGCTCGTGATGGGGCGCGCCGATCTCGAACGCGGCCTGCGCCTGCTCGAGCAGGCGATCGGCTAGGCTTTCGCGCTCCACCAACAACAGCAACTGTAACCGACAACGCCGGCGCCAATGCGCCGGCGTTGTCAATTGCGGTCGCCGCAGGTCTGCTTGAACTCGGCCGCCGCTTTCGTCGGATTCTCGATGAGTTTCCAGAAGTCGGCGAAGTACCGCGTCATGCGCTGCTTGGCGGCTGGCGAGAGCGCCTCGATGGTCGTGAACGCCGAGTCCATCGCCGGTCGCCGTTCGAGGAAGCGCGTCATGGTCGGTGTCAGCAGTTCCGCCGGACGGCAATCACCGCGCCAGAGCCGGTCGCGCACCGTGCGGATGGGGAGCGACTTGTCGGGGAAGGCGTAGCGCGCGTCGACCGCGCCTGACCAGTCAAAATCGAAGGGCACCGGGTGGATGATGGCCAACGAGTCCTTGAGCAGCGTGATGTTGTGCAGCCCTGCCACGGACCAGTCGGTGTTCCCGACGAGGTACTGAAAGAGCTGCGTCGTCCCCCACTGCTCGGCATCAAGATCGTCGAAATACGCGCCTTTCGTCTCGAACTTCTTCACCTTGCGCCGCTGCGCCAGGTCGCCGTCGTCCTCCACGAAGAACGCCCAACTCGTCACCGGCTTGGCTTTGCCCGTGGAGTCCTGATACGTGACGCGCGCCAAACGTACGCGATAACTCCACGGCGTCAGTGCCTGATACATCCGGTAGACCGCCGCTTCCTGCAGGATGTACTGCTCGTAGTCACTGTTCGACGGCCGACAGCTCGAGGCGAGCTTCAGGGTGCGGTTGCCCTCGAAGAGCGTGTTCTTCGCCGCCTCCTTGGCCATGTCGACTTTCAGTGGAGGGAAGTCGCAGTTGCGCGCTTGGCGGCGAAAGTGGCCGCGGGTGCGCAGCGTGATCGCCACCTTCACCGATGCGCCGGCCGAGTCCTTGTAGACGAGCTCCGCCGGATGCGTGACCCGTTCGGTGGAGTCACGATCCTTGACGAGCTTGGCGAGCGCGGTGGTGATGGTGATTTCGAGCGGATCCTGCTTCTTGAAGAGCCCCTGCGC
This sequence comes from Gemmatimonadota bacterium, assembly GCA_031127085.1. Taxonomy (GTDB): domain Bacteria; phylum Gemmatimonadota; class Gemmatimonadetes; order Gemmatimonadales; family Gemmatimonadaceae; genus PNKL01. The sequence goes on from JARIEY010000032.1 coordinate 7,467, forward strand.
CTCAGTCGAGGCGGGCGGCACGACGACCGCCAGCGCGGCAGCGATGGCCAGGCAGACGGGATGCCGCATTACCGAAGCTCCACGCCGTCGACACCGGCGTCTGGAATGCCGCATTACCGAAGCTCCACGCCGTCGACACCGGCGTCTGGAATGCCGCGGAGCACATCGCTGACGACACCGCGGGTGACCGTGTCGGCCAGGTCGACGCCGTATTCGGCGAATCGTCCCCCGTCCTCGGTGCGCTCGGCGCCCATGTACTTCCAGTGACTGAACAAGCCCATGAACTCCCGCTCAATCAGCGGCCGCGTGACGTCGAGGTCGGCGCATCGCACGCGGAGCAGGTACAGAAATTCGCGGCGCGGTTCGGCCACATCCTCGACCGCCATTTTGCGTTTCCGTTTCCAGGCACGGTCGGCCAGTGCCTCCAGCTGTTCAGGCGCGAGCGACTTGAGCACTTCGTCGTCCATCTTGGCCACGAACGTCCCCGTGCGGCTGGCGACGGTGAGCGCGCGCTCAAGCTGCCGCTGGGCCCGCTTGCCCTCGAGCGAGGCCGGCGTGCGACCAAACTCCGTGGCCCAAAGAAAGACCGCGAGCAGGTTGAAGCCAACCGACAGGACGGCGGCGACGCTGGGTTCGACGGCCGATGCCAGTCCGATACCGGTCACGCAAAAAATCGCGGCGGCGTCCTTGGTGTCCTCGAGGTTGGTGCGGAACCGCACCGCGGCCACGATGCCGCCCAGGGAGAAGGCGAGGGCGAGGGAGTGCTTAACCAGCACGACGATGCCCGCGATGACGAGCGGGAGGACGACGAGCGCCTGTACCACGGACTGGGAGAAGCCCTTCTTCTGCCGCGTCAGGATGTAGATCCAGGCCACCGGCAGCGCGAAGACGAACGCGCTGGTCATCGCAATGACGGTGGGAAGCGCGGCCGGACCGTCGGGTGCGCTGGTGGTGAGTAGATCTTTGCGCGATGGGATGCCGGTCAGGGCCTCAAAGCCGGTGCCGGTGAGCGCCCCGAGGCCGCCGACCGAGAGGTCGTTCGTCCAATAGAACAGGACCGCCAGCGCCATATAGTAGAGCGCCGTGCGCAGGAGCACGTTGTCCCAGACGGGGATGGGCTTGGGGGAACTGTTCACGGGACCTCGATAACGGTGCACACGACCTTACGGACCATGCGCAGAAGTTGTGACGATGGTCATGGGGTAGCAACGGGGTAGGCCAAAAGCCCCGGACCCTCTGGCGTCAGGGCGTGCGCCTGTCCATCGTTTGCCACCCTCGTTTTTCCTCTCAGGGAACCCCCTCCGTGATCCGAAAACTTCTTGCCGCTGCCCTGCTGGCCGCGGTCTTCGCGCCGGGCGTGCCGGCGCAGCAGCCGGCCTCGAAGCCGACCCGGAAGCCGAGTACGGCCACGCGGCCATCACTGGTCGTCTTCATCACCATCGACCAGATGCGCGGCGATTACATCGCGCGGTTCAAGTCGCAGCTGACGGGTGGACTCAAGCGTCTGGCGGATGGGGGAGCGCACTTTCCGAACGGCTTCCAGGATCACGCGATCACGGAAACCGCGCCTGGACACGCCTCCACGATGTCGGGGCGTTTCCCGGTGCACACCGGCATCACCGCCAACGCGCAGGGCGTGGGGACTTCAAACGCACCGCTGATTGGGGGCGCGACCGAGACCGGCGCCTCGCCGTTTCGCTTCAAGGGCACGGCGCTCATCGATTGGATGATTGCCGCCGACCCGTCGACGCGCTTTCTCTCGGTTTCACGCAAGGATCGTGGCGCCATTTTGCCCGTCGGACGCCGCACCGGCGACGTCTACTGGTGGAGCGGCAACGCGGGCATTTTCACGACCAGCCGCTACTATGCCGACTCGCTGCCGGCGTGGGTGCAACGCTTCAACGCGCAGAAAGCGTATGCCGCATACGCGGGCAAGACGTGGGACCTGCTGCTGCCCGCCTCGAAGTACTCGGAGCCCGACACCGTCTGGGAAGAGTCGAACGGCTCTGATTTTCTGTTTCCGCATCCCTACCCAGCCGATCCGGCGGGAGTGGCCAAGGGGCTCGCGAACTACCCGGTGATGGACTCGCTTACGCTGGCGTTTGCCTTGCAGGGGCTGCAGGAAAAGCAGTTGGGAACCAACGCGCAGCGCACCGATCTCCTGGCCATCTCGCTGTCCACGACCGATGCTGTGGGGCACAAGTACGGTCCTGATTCACGGGAGATCCACGACCAGGTCCTGCGTGTCGACCGCTATCTGGCGGCGTTCCTCGATTCGCTGTTTACCCTGCGCGATCAGAAGCGCATCGTCATTGCGCTCACTGGGGATCACGGAGTGTCGCCGTATCCGGAAGTGCACTCGGGGCGCTATCCCAACAAGAACGCAAAGCGCGTAGACCTTGGGCCACAGCTTGACGCGCTGCAGGGCGCATTGCGTGCCGCGGGTGTGGGCGACAAAGCGTGGTCGTTCGACGAAGGGGTGTTCTTCGCCCGCAATCAGGCCGCGTTCGACAGCGCCAAGGTGCGCCCCGATTCCGTGGCGCGTGCCTTCGCGGCGGCGCTTCGCAAAGTGCCGGGCGTGCTGCGCGCGGATATGTTCACCGATCTCGCCAAGGCAAATCCGGCGAAAGACAAGATCGCACGCCGCTGGCTGCACATGTTCGATCCCGGCGGCGCCGCCATCCTGGCGGTGACGCTGACGCCGTACAGCTACTGGCACTCCACCAACTACGCCACGCACGGCATGCCGCACGATCCTGACGCCGGCGTTCCCGTGCTCTTCTGGGGGTACGGCGTCAAGGCGGGGACGCATCGCGACGAAGTGCGCACGGTCGACATGGCGCCCACCCTCGCCGCGATTCTTGGCATCACACCCACCGAAACGCTGGATGGCGTGGTTCTGAAGAAGGCGGTACGTGCGACGAAGTGACGGCGCCGCACGCGGCAAACGGGCGCGTCCCGCGCCCGTCGCCGCCGCGTTCGACGAACTGCGCTTCGGCCGCGAGCAGACCCTCGACCTGCGCAGCACTCTGCCGTCAGGGGCAGAAGCGGCGCGCCGCGCCGAGGCGTTCTTGCGGGAACGGCAGGTAGCCGGGGCGCGCGAGGTGCTGGTGATCACGGGACGCGGCAACCAAAGCGCGGACGGTGTCGCGGTGGTGCGGCCGGCGGTCGCGGGCGCGCTCGCGCGATTGCGCCGCGCGGGCGTTGTGGCCGGCTGGACCGAGCACACGCCGGGATCGTACGCCGTGACACCGGCGCCGATCAGCGCGCTCTTCGAGGCGCCGCGCCGTTCAGGGGCCGCGCGGTCGGATGCCACGCACGCGCCGCCCGATGTGGACCTCGAAGGACTCGCTGGCCTCGAGCCAGCCACGCGCGCGGCCTTGCGAGCGCTCGCCATTCGCGCGCTGCATGCGCTGGGCGTGCCGGCCGACGAGCCCTTCGTGCGCGACGAGATGGCTCGGCAGTTCGCGGTGCTCTGTCAGTCGATTCACCCGGGCCCTGAGCGTGACGCGCATCTCCGCGCCGCGGCGCGCCAGGCGTTGGACGAGTTGGATGACGCGGAATGACCTGTCGGTTTCTTCTGCCATTGGACGCATGACCAAGACGCCCGTCTTCCTGGAGCAGCGGCCGCTCGGCCGCAGCGGCCACCCGACCTCGATCCTCGGCCTCGGCATCCGTCGCCTCGGCGAGGGGAGCCAGAAGGAGTTCATTCGCGTGGTCCGCGAGGCGATCGACAAGGGCGTGACCGTCATTGAGACGGCGCACGAATACGCCGAGGGTCGCACGGAAAAATGGCTCGGCCTCGCGCTCGCCGACGGATACCGTCAGCGGGTGACGCTGATGGTGCAGTGCTGCGCCCATCTGCGGGATTACAAGACCGCGATGCAGCAGCTCGAGGAGACGCTCGGCCGGCTGAAGACCGATCACGTGGATCTGTGGTCGTTCCACGAAGTCATCTACGACAACGACGTGGAGTGGATCTACGACCACGGCGGGCTGGACGCGATGCAAGAAGCGCGTGAGCAGGGGAAGGTGCGCTTTATTGGTTTTGGTGGACACAAGTCGCCGCACATCCATCTCAAGCTGTTGCATCGCGGTTTCCACTGGGATGCGGTGGCCATGCCGCTGAATCCGCTCGATGCGTCGTTCCGGTCGTTCGAGAAGCAGGTGCTGCCAGAGACCATTCGCAGCGGGGCCGCGGTCATCGGCATCAAACCGGTGGCGGGCGGTGGCGTGCTGACGATCAAGGGCGTGAAGCCCGAAGACGCGCTGCGCTACGTCATGTCGCTGCCCACAAGCTCCGTGATCTGCGGGATGGACAGCACCGCCATATTGCGCAAGAACCTCAAGCTTGCGACGGACTTCCAGGCGTTTCACCCGGGCGAGATGGACGCGTTGCGTCAGAAGGCGCGCAGCGTGGCGGGTGATGGGCGCGCGGAACGCTACAAGACAACGCAGGACCACGATCTCGCCGAGGGCCAGGTGGCCCACGGGTTCCTTGTGCCCCCTAAAAAGAAGCCGGCCTGATGCAACGCGTTGCCTGTGCGATGATCCTGCTGACCGCCCCGCTGGGCGCCCAGCAGTTGACCGGATACTCGTCGTCGGCCGCCACGGCGCAGCGCGTCGCGGAACAGGCGGCTATTCAGCGTCCTGACCCAGCGCGTGCTCGCGAACTGTCGCGCGCGCTCTCCGACGGCCCGCACGTGGCGGGCACGGCCGGTCAGGCACGGACGCGCGACTACGTGATGGCGCAAATGAAGGCGATGGGCTTTGCCACGGAAGCGCGCGAGTATCAGATCTGGATGCCGCATCCCACGCGCATCGAGGTCTGGTCCAATGGCCGGCCGCTCACGCTGCGCGAGGGTCCGGTGGCAGGCGACAGCACCAGCGCGCGGTACGAGGAACCGCTGCCCATTAATGGCTACGGGGGCAGCGGCGACGCCGAGGGCGAGGTGGTGTTCGTCAACTTCGGTCTCGTCGAGGACTATGCCACGCTGGACTCGATGGGCGTGAGTGTGAAAGGAAAGGTGGCTGTGGCGCGCTACGGCCGAAGCTTCCGCGGCATCAAGGCGCGTGAGGCAGAGAAGCACGGTGCCGTGGCGCTGCTCATCTACTCCGATCCGCAGGACGACGGGTATGTGCAGGGTGATGTGTATCCCGACGGCCCATGGCGTCCGGCGCAAGGGATCCAGCGCGGCAGTGTGATGAACGGGGCGGGTGATCCGAGTACGCCTGGTTACGCCAGCCGCGCCGGAGTCCCGCGCATTCCGCTCGGCCAGATGCCGGTGCCCCACATCCCGGTGGTCCCCATTGGATACGGCAACGCGGCGGAGGTGCTGGCGTTGGTGCGCGGGGCGTCGATTCCGCGTGGCTGGCAAGGCGGACTTCCGTTTCGGTATCACGTGGGGCCCGGCCCCACGCGCGCGCGTGTGCGGGTGGAAACCGACACCGCGACGGCGCCATTCAAGGCGATCTGGAATACGCTGGGCGTGGTGAAGGGGAGCGAGTATCCGGACGAGATCGTCGTCATTGGCGGGCATCGCGATTCGTGGGGCCCAGGCGCCGGTGACAACGTGGGCGGCGTGGTGGCCATTCTCGAAGCGGCCCGGGCTGTGGCGGATCAGATGAAGGCGGGGTGGAAGCCCAAGCGCACGCTGGTCTTCGCGACGTGGGATGCGGAGGAGTGGGGGATCATCGGCTCCACGGAGCACGTGGAGGACGATTCGCTGCGCCTGAGCAAGGGCGGCGTGGCGTATTTCAATCAGGATGGCGCGGGCGGCGGCCCGAACTTCGGTGGCGGTGGGTCGCCCTCACTGCGTGGCATGTTGCGCGACGTGGCCAAGTCCATTCCGCATCCGGATGCGCCCGCGACGAGTCTGTATCAATGGTGGCGCACGCAGTCGAAGGTGCCCGACGGACAGGAGCCCGGAATGGGTGATCCGGGGGGCGGCAGTGACTTTGCCGGCTTCTACAATCACCTTGGCATTCCGCACAGCGACTGGGGAATGGGCGGCACCGGCGGCGGCGTGTATCACTCGATGTACGACTCCTTCGAGTGGATCAGCCGGTTTGCCGATCCGGGCTTTACCTATCACGCCGCGCAGGCGCGTGTGGGGACCGCCATGATGATGCGGATGGCCAATGCGGACGTGCTGCCGTATGACTACGCCGAGTTCGGGCGGACGATGCGACAGTACATCGCTCCGGTCGATCGGGCGGCGACGGCGAAGGGATGGACGATGAACACCGCACCGCTCGCGGCGGCTATTGCCGCGCTGGAGGGTGCGGGGGCAGCGTTCAACACCACGCGCGACAGCGTGCTGGCGGCCGCGCCGGCCAAGGGGGCAACCGCGCGTGCCAATGCGCAGCTGCTGCAAGTCGAGCGCGCCCTCACGCGCCCCGAGGGATTGCGCACGCGCCCGTGGTATCGCTCGCTCGTGTATGTGGCCGACGAGAACAACGGCTATTCAACGATGGTCTTCCCAAGCATCAACGAGGCGATCCGCGCCGGTGACCGTACGGTGGCGCAGCGCGAACTCGACGATCTGGTGATGCGCTTCGGCAAGGCAACGGCGTTCGTGCAGGCGGCGCGCGCGGCGTTGCTGGTGAAGTAGCGCACGCGGTTATGACGCTCACTCCCGACGAACTGCGCCGCTATGCGCGCCACGTGGTGCTGCCGTCGGTGGGCCTCGCGGGGCAGGAGCGCCTGAAGGCGGCGTCGGTCTTGGTGGTTGGGCTTGGCGGACTGGGATCCCCGGCCGCGCTGTATCTGGCGGCGGCCGGCGTGGGGCGGCTGGGCCTGCTTGACTTCGATCGCGTGGACGCGAGCAACTTGCAGCGTCAGATCGTGCACGGCACGGCAGCAGTAGGAATGTCCAAAGTCGACTCGGCTGCGGCACGGTTGCACGACCTCAATCCGCACGTGGCGCTGCAACGGCACGACGAGCGGCTTACCCCACAGAATGCGCGGTCGATCATCGCCGGCTACGATCTTGTCATCGACGGCACCGATCATTTTGCCGCGCGTTATCTGGTGAACGATGCGTGCGTCATCACCGGTCGCCCGAACGTGCACGGCAGTGTGCATCGCTTCGAGGGACAGGTATCGGTGTTCTCTGCGGGGGATGGACCGTGTTACCGGTGCCTGTTCCCGGAACCGCCCGCGCCGGGCACCGTGCCATCGTGCGCGGAAGGCGGCGTACTCGGTGTGCTGCCGGGTATCATTGGCAGTCTGCAGGCGGCGGAGGCGATCAAGTGGATCGTCGGCGCTGGAACCTCGCTGGTTGGGCGTCTCCTGCACTTTGACGCCTTGAGCATGCGATCGCACGAGATGTCGTTTGCACGCGATCCGCTGTGCCCATCATGCGGGGCCGGTGCCTCGCGCACGCTCCTGCCAGATTACGATGCATTCTGTGGCACCTCTTCCACGACTGAGCCCCAGATGACTGATGAGAACATTGAGTTGACCCCCACCGACGTGACGACGCGGATGAAGACCGGCTGGCGCCCCTGGCTGCTCGACGTGCGTGAGCCGTGGGAGTTTGCGACGGCGCGACTCGACGGCGCGACACTCATCCCGTTGGGCGACCTCGCGCAGCGCGCGCAGGACGTGCCCAAGGACGTCGATGTCGTGGCGTACTGCCACCACGGGATGCGTAGCGCGCGGGCTGTCTCGATGCTGCGCCTGGCCGGCTGGACCAACGTCTACAACCTGACGGGTGGCATCGACCGCTGGAGCACGGAAGTCGATCCCACGATGCCGCGCTACTAGCCGATGCCTGAGCGATCGACGGCAGTTCTGCCGGTCGCCGTGGCGGTCGCCGTTGCCGGCTACCGCGCGTGGCGCGCGTGGATGGTGGAACAGGCGTTCGAATCGCGCGTGCCCGGACCGCGCAATGCGCAGGGGGTGATTGCGGGGGCCGAAGGCTTCACGCTCAAAGGGAGCAGCGACCGCGCCATCGTGCTGCTGCACGGCTACAATGACTCACCGCAGGCGATGCGGTCGCCTGCCGCAGCGCTCCACGCGGCTGGTTGGACGGTGCATGTGCCGCTGCTCCCCGGCCACGGACGATCGTTGCGCGCGTTCGCCGATTCCGGGGCGGACCGCTGGATCAACGCCGCACGCGATGTCGTGCGCGAGGCACTCGAGCGGCACCGGCACGTGGCAGTTGGCGGGCTGTCGATGGGCGGCGCCATTGCGACGATCGTCGCCGCCGAGCAGCCCGCGGTACGCGCCGCGGTGCTCTTTGCCCCGTTCTTCGTGTACAGCGCGCGACTTGGCGCGATTGCGGCGTCGTGGCCGCTGCTGACGCTGTTTACCAAGTATCTCACGGGACGCGGATCTGCCCGTTCGGTGCGTGATCCTGCCGCGCGCGCGGGGCTGATAGCGTACGGCTGCTCGACGCCACATCTGATGCGCGAGATCCAGCGGGTCGTGCGTGCCGCCCGCGAGGCGCTGCCGCACGTCAAGCAACCGGTTTGGATTGCCCAGTCGAGCGACGACTACCGCATTCCGGTCGCGCAGGCGCAGGCCGCCTTCGATCTGCTGGGTTCCGCAGACAAGCACTTGCACTGGACCACGGGCAACGGTCACGTGATCACCGTGGACTACGGCCATCAGGAGTTATCGGTCGAGGCCGTGCGTTGGATTGACTCTCGTGTGCCTACGGGAGTAGCCGCGTCTCGCCCGGCGGCAAGATTCCAGCAGACACCTCAGCGCCCTGCCTTTTGACTTCACGCTCGCCGATCATTCTGCTCGTTCTTTCCGTTGCGTGCGTGCCGCAGCGCGCGAGTCAGGACCCTCTGCCGGTTCGCGTGGCCGCGCCCGTGACCGTGACCGTCGCGCCGTCGGGTGAGCAGGCGGTGGTCCGGCGCCCCGCCGCCATTCCATTTGACCGCAGTGCCTGGCCGGCGCCGAGCCCGTTTCGCACGGCCACCGGGGAACCGGGCCCCAGTTACTGGCAGCAGCGCGCCGACTATTCCATTGCGGTGACGCTCGACACCACCGCCAAGCGCGTGTCGGGGACGGTGCAGGTACGCTACACCAACAACTCTCCTGACACGTTGCGAGTCGTCTGGCTGCAACTCGACCAGAACCTGTATCGACCCGGCAGCAAGGGGAGCGCCAAATATTCTGCCTATTCGCGCTGGGGGGTGCGCGGATTCGTCGGGGGGTACGACCTGTCGCAGGTGACGGTCAACGGCGTCTCGGTTACGCCGCACGTGGACGACACGATGATGCGGCTGGATCTTCCGCAGCCTCTCGCGCCGCGCGGCGGCGTGCTCGCCATCCACGTGGCCTACGGGTTCAACGTCCCCGGTTACGGCAGCGACCGGATGGCGCGCGACGGCACGCTCTATGAAATCGCGCAGTGGTATCCGCGCATGGCGGTCTACGACGACATCAACGGGTGGAACATCGACCCCTACCTCGGCCAGGGCGAGTTCTACCTCGAGTACGGCGACATCGAGTACGCGGTGACCGCCCCCGCCGGCTACACGATTGCCGGCACCGGCGTGCTGCAGAATCCCGAGGAGGTGCTCACCCGCGCGCAGCGCGATCGATTGGAGCGCGCCGCGAAGAGCAGCGACCAGGTGGGGATCATCCTGTCCAGCGAGGCACGGGCGCGCCCCACACCGGGAACCAAGACGTGGCGCTTCCGGGCCGAACGGGTACGCGACGTCGCCTGGGCCGGTGCTCCCGACTTTCGGTGGGAGGCGACGAGTTGGAATGGCGTGCTGTGCCAGGCGTACTTTCAGCAGGATCGCACGCGCGGCGCGTGGGATCGCGCCGCCGAGATGACGCAGTGGAGCATTCGCACGTACTCGGAGCGCTTCTTCCCATATCCGTATCCGCAGGCCACCAGTGTGGCCGGGCCGGTGGGGGGAATGGAGTACCCCATGTTCGTGATGGTCGAGTACGGATCCAACGGCGATCCCGATAGCGTCTTCGGCACCATCGACCACGAGCTTGGGCATCAGTGGTATCCCATGCTGGTGGGAAGCAACGAACGCCGGTATGCGTGGCAGGACGAGGGGTTTACCACGTACCTCAACGCCTTCTCCAGCGAACGGCGCTATCCACGCACCAATGCGTACGAGGGACCGCTGCAGTCGTGGCGGCGCATTGTCGCTGACGGCATCGATGCGCCGCTGATGACCGCGCCCGACCAGCTCGAGCTTGGGGCGCTGGGGGTGGTGGCGTACGAGAAGCCGGCGCTCGCGCTGCTGATGTTGCGCCGCCAAGTGCTGGGCGCCGAGCTGTTTGACCGGGCGTTTCGCGAGTACACGCGGCGCTGGGCGTTTCGGCACCCCACCCCCGCCGATTTCTTCCGCACGGTGGAGCACGTGGCCGAACGTCGGCTCGACTGGTTCTGGCGCGACTGGTGGTATGGCACCGGGACGCTCGACCTGGCCATCAGCGGCGTGACGGAGCGCGCAGGGGCGACCGGGCGCACGGTGGAGTTGCAGATTGCCCGAACGACCGATCTGGTCTTTCCCGTCGCGGTGCGCCTGGCGTACGAGGACGGGACGACGCAGGATCTCACTTTTCCGGTGGACGTGTGGGGCGACCAGCCCACGGTGCGCGTGACGGCGCCGGCGCGCGGGCGCGTCATTGGGGCGCGGCTCTGGCCCGATGGTCTGGTTCCCGACTGGAACGCGGCCAACGACATATGGGGGAATGCCCCCAAGCCCGACCCCCGCCGCGCGGTGACGATTCCAAAGGGTGGGGCGGGCAGGTAAATTCCACGCACGGAGTGGTTCGGCGCGCGCCCCGCGCCGCCGGCCCTTCGATCCCGCCGACGGAGAGACCTCGATGCCCACGATCAGCTGCGCGCACTGTGGCCAACAGAAGGAAGGGTTTGAACGGCCGCCGTTCCCCGGAGCGATGGGTGCGCGCATTCTCGAGGGGACGTGTCAGGATTGCTGGGAGCTGTGGAAGAAGCAGCAGACCATGCTGATCAACCACTACGGCCTGAACGTGATGGACCCGCAGGCGCGGCAGTTCCTGACGCGCAACATGGAAGCGTTTCTGTTCAAGGCCGGGCGTCAGGACGGCGTCGACACCACCAAGCAGGGGCAGATCACGTACTAGCGCGGGACGGCAGTCCGTCCCGCCAACGTGGCACCTGTTGACATTAGTTGCGGCATGTTACTTATTGCCCGCGCGATGTCTTCCTCCAAAACGCGGCGCGGCGCCGCCACCATCGATCTCGTGCTCTGTGCGGCCCTTGGCGGCCGCCTGCACGTGCTCGTGGTCAAGTCGGCCGGCGGTGCGGCGGTGCTCCCGTACACGTGGAGCAGCGATGACGAGAGCCTGGAGCAGGCAGCCCGCGATCTGGCCAAGGACCTGACCGGGCACGCACCGGCCTGGATGGCGCCCGGTGCGGCGACGGCGAGCAAGCGGCACCCGGCCGGGGCGGCGCTCTCGGTGCCGTTTGTCGGCGTGGTGGGCCCCACGGTGGTGGCGACGGGCGGGGCCTCGTGGCACGCGGTGGACACGCTCCCGGCGCTGGCGCCGCGGCAGAAGGCGATGGCCGAGGGGGCGCTCGAGACGCTGCGGCTGCATATGGATGCCGCGCCGGTGGCCTTCAAGCTGCTGGCGGGGGCGTTCACGCTGGCCGAACTGCAGGAGGCGTACGAGCTGTTGCTCAACCGCCGGCTGCATAAGGCCAGTTTCCGGCGGGCGCTGCAGGCGGCCTATCTGGTGGAGCCCACCGACGAGTGGCGCAGCGAGGGGCGGGGCCGTCCGGCGCAGCTCTTCCGGTACGCGCCGCGCAAGCGGCGTGGGGCGCATCGCGCGGTCCGGTTCGACCTGGTGGGCCGGTAGGGGCAGGCGTCGGTCGCAATATTCGGGACCGATTCGCAACGAAACAGTGACACAAACGGAGTGGCGCGAGTAAACGTATTAGTTGCAGAGTGTGTCTAAGATACAAAACGGAGGCGGCCATGCTGACGTACTTGGACTCCCTATGTGACAGTCTGGCGACGCGCGACCTGCCGCGCATTCGCCATCTCGTCGTCGACCATCCGCTCGCTCGGCTGCTTCCCGCCGAGGCGATGGCCGAGGCCCGCCGCTTCCTCGCAGACAAGGCCGGTCCGCACGCTGTGCCGCTGGCGAATCTCCGGTTCCGCGACCAAACGGCGCGGCTGCTGAGCGAGCATCCACACGTGGAGGCGACGCCGGCCACGATGGCGCCGGCCACGATGCCGGCGCTGACGGTGGGCCAACCGGCGGTCGGGGCGCCGTCCGCCGCTGAGGGATCCCCACAGACACTGCGCGTGGAGCGTCCCCATCGCCGCCGCCGCCGCGTGGCGGCCGCGCAAACCGAGTTGCCGTTGTCGGCTTAGGCGCGACTAGCGCAGTTTCTCGAACGGGATGTTCTGCACCGCGTAGTCGCGCCACCCGGCGAAGTCGAAGTGCCACCACTCGGTGGGATTGATGGTGAAGCCTTCGGCTTCCATGTAGCGCCGCAGCAGCGCACGGTGCGCGCGCTCCTCGCGGGTGCCGCCGGGGTAGTCGGGGTAGGCACGGTCGCTGAACTCGTCGTAGCCGCTCGGCATGCGCACCGCGCGCCCCGTCTTGAGCTCGTAGAGCGTGAGGTCCACCGCCGCGCCCCGGTTGTGCCGTGATCCCGTGGCCGGGTTGGCGACAAACGTGTGCTGTGAGTCGGGGGTGGCTTCCCAGAACATCCACGTTACATACCACGGCCGGTAGGCATCGTGGATGAGGAGGCCGTACCCCTCGCGCGCGAGCGCACGATGGGCGCGCACCAGCGCCTCGGCGGCCGGCCGCTGCAGAAAGGCGCGGGCCTGCGAGTACATCGCCGCGCTCATGAAGTTGTTGGTCGACGCGTAGCGCACGTCGAGCTTGATGCCCGGTTCGAGCGCAACGAGTTCCACCAGGTCGCTGGCGCGTGTTCCAGCGAGTCCCGGCGGCGGCGTGAGAGTCAGGGCTTCGGCGCGCAGCGCTTCCACCGGGCGGCGCGGGACAATACGGAAGGTTGCGTGCGCCGCGGCGTCGGACTGCGCGGCGAGCGGGGCGTGCACGCCGGCGAGCGCGAGCGGCAGGGCGAGGAGAGCAGCGAAGAGTCGCATGCCGTACAGTGGCACACGAGGGGCGGAAATGGAAAGGCCCCGCCGTGGGTGGTGAGGCCTTTCATGATGACTGAGGATATGGAATCCGGATCGCGATTGAAGACCGTGATTCGTGATGTCGACTGGCGATATCGCATGTCGGAATCCGGATTCCAGATCCCTGATCGCGATCCGAATTCCCAATCCTCAATCGTCCCTCTACCGCTTGGTGACCTCATTCGCCTGCGGTCCCTTCTGGCCCTGCACAATCTCGAACTCTACCTGATCGCCTTCGGCGAGCGACTTGAAGCCGCCGCCCGCGATGGCACTGAAATGGACGAAGACGTCCGGACCACCCTCGCGCGAAATGAAGCCAAAGCCCTTCGCGTCGTTGAACCACTTCACGGTGCCCGTGATGCGTGACATGAAACTGTTCTCTCCCCTGCTAGGGACAAACGTTGATGCGCGGCGCCCGCGTGGCGAGTGCCACGCGAGGTCGTCTCAGCGACCGCGTATTGGTAATGGACGTGCGCGGCGGACGGTACTGGCCGCGGAGGGTCGACTCAGGTCGACCCGGTGAACCCGAGCGAACTCGGGTCGAGACTCAGGCGGCGCCGGCGATGTATCGGGCGAAGCGCCCGCAGTTGGTGCACTTCAAGGTGACGTGGCTGCGCGGCGGCGGCGGAACCTGCGACGGATCGCGTTCGATATCACCAGAGCAAGACGGGCAGCTGAGGGGGCTGCCGTTGCGGTCGTTGGCAATCAGGTTGAGGGCCTGAGCCGGATTGAACGAGTTCGGGCGGGGCTTACGCATTGCGACTCCGAGTGACGATCGGGAATGCTAGCCTACGGGGGGGCCAAGACCAGCGATTGAATGAAATGTAATCACCACTGGAAGCCCCCTGTCGCGAAAGCAAACATCTGTAGGAAATCGACCATAACACATTGTTTTACAAGAATTTAAATAGCTATTCCTGGTAGGTTGATTAGTAGTACGCGAAATCACGGTTCTGATGCTATTCTGATGTGTTCTATCGGGTTACACGCGGACCAGCTTCGGGCAGTATGACCGAATA